>JBKHEM010000116.1:0-7172 GCA_046540815.1 Salinivenus sp. | reverse complement strand
GAGGAGCGTGAGGGTAGCACCCTGTTCCGCGGCGAGGGTCATCACCCCAATGACGCTTTTGCCGTTAATCTCGTAGCCGTCGCGGCGCAGGAAGATCTCCGCGTCGAACTGCGAGGCCGTTTTGACGAGCATCGATGCGGGACGCGTATGGAGGCCGGCCCGGTTTTGCACGGTGAGTTCGCGCTCAATCATGCCGCCAGATCGGTACAAATGAAGATGGGATCCAGAAGACCGGTTGCGCAGGCTCGCTCAGTGGCGTCGGTCCTCAAGCTCATCAATCAGCCAGTCGAGAGCCGTAGCGGCAGGGGACTCGGGAAGCACAGCCAGGTGTTCGCGAGCGTCCGTCAGGTACCGGGCCACGGCGGATTCGGCTTCCTCAAACACGCCGAGACGCGCCATTCGGTCGCGCGCCTCCGGAATGTCCGAGGCGGGAAGCCCGCCGTTCGTCACGAGGCGCGCAAACCAGTCGTACTCGTCGCCTTCGGCGCGCTCAAGGGCCCGCAGGGTCAGGTACGTTTTCTTGCCACTCACAAGGTCGCCCCCCACGGCTTTGCCCCAGTCCTCCGTTTCGGCAGTGAGGTCCAGGAGGTCGTCCTGGATCTGGAAGGCCCGTCCCAGCCGCTGCCCGGCCCTCCGCAGGGAGGAACGATCCGACGGCGGGGCTCCCCCCACCACACCACCAAGCTCGATGGCGGTCGCCAGGAGCGCAGCCGTTTTCCCGTCGATCATGTCCAGATACGCCTCAACCGAAACGGCGTTCTGCTCCTCAAAAGAGGCATCGAGGGCCTGCCCGCGGCAGAGTTGCTCGACCATCGGATGATACACGTCGTAGAGGACGTGCGCCTCCGTGCCCTCCACGTCTCCGAGAAGGTCGTAGGACAGGCCCATGAGGAGGTCCCCGGTTAAAATGGCCGTCCCAACGTCCCACTTTTCGTGCACGGTGGGGCGGGCGCGTCGCTCCTTGGCCTCGTCCATGATGTCGTCGTGGACGAGTGTGAAGTTGTGGAAGACCTCAACGGCCAGCGCGGCGGGCAACGCGCGGGCAACCGGCGCCCCGTACGCCTCGGCCACCAGAAGGAGGAGCGTGGGGCGTACGCGCTTGCCGCCCCCCTCCAGCACGTACTGGACGGGGGCGTACAGAACCTCCGGTTCGCGGTCCGACACCAGGTCGACGAGCGCCTCGTCGATGGCCTGGCGGTGTGCCGAGACGCGAGTGGAGGGGGCTTCCAGGGACGTAGTCATACCGATCAGAAGCGGTGTGCGAATCAGCGGGTCCGGACTGCGCGATCGTCCAAGACCTCCTCGATCCGGCCGTAAACCTCCTCAATGCCCCCGACGCCGTCCACCCGCACGAGCAGGTCGCGCTGGTCGTAGTACGCCTCCAGCGGCTCCGTTTCCTCCCGGTACACCGAGAGGCGGTTGCGAACGGTCTCCGGGCGATCGTCGTCCCGCTGTACGATGTGCTCCGGATCCACGTCCTCGGGCGGGGGGTCGTGGTCCAGGTGGTAGACCTCCCCTGTCTCCGTGTGAACGCGACGGCGCGACAGGCGACGCACAATGACGTCGTCGGGCACGGAGAGGCTGACCACCACAGTGAGCGGAGCGGTGTGCTCCTCCAGGAATTCGGTGAGCCACTCCGCCTGCTGTTTGGTGCGGGGATATCCGTCGAGCACAAAGTCGTCGCACCCTTCGTCCGCGATGGCATTCTCGGCCAAATCACGAACCAGCTCGTCCGGGACCAGCTCCCCGGCCTCGACGTAGGATTTCGCCTTTTTTCCGAGGGGCGTCTCCTTCTTGAGGGCCTCTCGGATGATGTTTCCGGTCGCAATTTGAACAAGGCCGCGCCGCTTCTCCAGGAGCTGGGCCTGCGTTCCTTTGCCAGCCCCGGGCGGGCCAAAGAGCACAAGTCGCATAAGTCAAGCAGTGGTTGGTAGACAGGCGTACGGGGGTGGGGAGTTCGACTACACCGCCTCGGTGTCAACGAGATCGTCCAGGTCGGTGTCCGCCAGGAATTCTTCAATCACGTCTCGCGCCACCAGGCTGAGGCCGGTTCGAAACAGGATCCGGGCGCTGTCCCCGAAGAGGCCCCGCCACCCTCGGCCTGACGACCGACCCTTGTCCTCAGAATACACGACAAGGGGCACCCGATCGCGAAGCGCCTTCTCGAGCGCCCGCCCCGGCTCCTCCCCTTGCGCCACCTCTGTTTCAACCTCCGAGCGGAGGGCATCAAGGTATTTCTCCACCAGTTCGCGGTGCCGATGGCGGCGCCGGGAGCGGCTGCTGCCCCCAAAGAGCAAACCAACGGCAAGGCCGGCGGCCAGCATTCCCCCCACGCTTTTGAGCGGATTGTTCGCCACCCATTGCCGCACCCGCGCCCCCGTCGATTCAACCTCCTCCTGGATGGACGACAGCCGGCCCGACATGGCCTCGGCTGTCTGACGTAGCTGGGCTTCGACCTCCTCTTTTTTCGAGTGCGACTCCATAAGCATGCAGGGACGATGACAAAACGAACGGGGGATTGCTATTCAGCGGCGGACGCCTCGGAGTTGGCGTGGGGCTTTGCCTCCCGGATTGGGGGCGTGTCCTCTCGGCTTCGGTCGCCCCGGATCCGCTCAAACAGCTCGGAGGGCGGGACGAGGGCCGGACGGGCCGCGTACAGCGCTATCACAATGAGCACGAGGGCCGTGGAGACGGCCAAAAAGCCCCAGAACGGGTGGCCCAACAGCCAGCCGATGCCCAGGGCAATGGTGGTGAGCACAAACAAGACCGCAAAGAGCCCAAAAAAGGCCAGTGTCAGCCCGAGGGCCACCTCGTTGCGAAGGTCATCCACCTTTTCCTCAACTTCCAGCACCGCCAGGTCCACGCGGAGGTCGATCCATTCCCGCAGATCTTCAACCAGTCCCTGCGTATGGCCCGCAATTCGTCCCAGGGGTCCCTCGGGGGAGGACTGGGCGGGGGGGTTCGAATCGGTCCCAGAGGATCGATCTTGGAGCGTCTCCATGCGAAACTGAGGTGTGAATGGACCGGAAGAGATGGACGTGATAAAAACAGCACGGCGCAGGCCAGACGCAAGTGAATTCGGCATCCAGCCAGGACATTGAACCCGTAGGGTCACGGGTCGTTCGTGAGATCCACGTACGTTCTCCGAGGCCCTTCCCTTCCCCGCCGTATGGCTACGATCCACGCCGAACCCACCCCCAACCCGAACAGCCTCAAGTTTACGGCCTCCGACGGTTCCTTCCAGGACGACGGCGTGTCGGCCTTCTCCTCCGCCTCCGAAGCCGAGGGGCATCCCCTGGCCCACCGCCTCTTCTCAATCGACGGCGTTGCGGACGTATTCATCACCCCCACGTTCGTCACGGTCTCGAAGGAGCCGGAGGTAGATTGGTCGGACGTGAAGGCACAAGTCGAGACGGCCCTTGGGGATTACCTGGAGGACGCCCGTTAGCCTGCCGACTCCAAGAACTCGCGGATGGCCTGGCCCTCCGGGTCGCGGAGCGACGGAACGTGAACGCCGCTGGGGGTCCGCAGGCGGCAGTCCGGATCTACCTGGTCGTGGATGTGCTGACGGGCAATGAGGGCGTAGACTTCCTCTGCGTGATCGGATAGCCAGCGCTCCATTTCCTCGCGGTCGTCGTACTCCACCCAGCGAATGTGCGCGGAGGACTGTGGGGACGGTTCCCCACGACTGACCAAAAACTGGAGGTCCTCGGCGTACGCGTGCGACTGGTCCTGGGCCTCGAGGAAGGCCTGTTGCATTTGCAGCGTGCCGGGCGTGTCGTCGTGGGCCGGGTAGAGGCCGCGGAAGTGGGCCATGGACTCCAGGTACGCATCCGGGGCGAGCCCGGCCGGGGCCCAGAGAATCGCCAGCCGCCTGCGTCCCGTCCCGTCGAGGAGGAGCATGTCTTCGGCGAGCCGTTCCCGCTCGTCGTCCGTCTCGTGGCCGTCGACCCACCCCACGCTGTAGACGGGTCCCTGAAGCAAGCGCTGGGACGTGGGGATCTCGTGTCGATCACAGGCTTTTCGGATCCTCTCGTGCTCGTCGCTCCCCTCCGGCCGGGCCATGACACAGTCTCCGGCCGAGAGGGCATCGTCCCATCCTGCGAACTGGGCCTCGAGGGCCGGCTCTTCCCTCTCCAGGTCCTCCGCAAAGGCCGGGATCAGGGCGGGCGAGGCCTCCGGCACCACCCCGATCGTAGAGTGCCCGAGCCCCCAGGCCGCCAGGGCCATACGAAACCCATCAAGCGGCCCCGCTGCCCCGAATCCCACAGCGACTGTTCGTGGGCGTCCGCCTCCCGCCGGTCCGAGCCACGTGTCCAGCGCATCCACTGTTATGGACTGCATGCGCCGGTTGAGGACGTGAGCCAGCGCCTCCTCGGTCCACCGATTGGGGGCCTCCAGGGTCGCGTCCACAGCGTGCGCCCGGGGTCCATACTCCGGGTCGCGCCAGCGGGCGGCGACATTTGCGAGAGCGTTCAGGCGATCGTCGAGGGGGTGGGCCTGCTGGTCTTCGATGGTACGGCGGGAGGCTGGAGAGGGGACATTGCTGAGCATCAGAAAGAAAGAAGAGCACGGCTCAAATGTCCACCGGTGCATCTACGCCCGTGGCATCTTGGCCCAAAACTCAGGAGAGGGACGCCGTCGAGGCAGTCCCACCGCGCGGCGCCGCAGGTATCACGAACCATTTGGCCGACAACGTGCTGCACCGGACGGGCCGTGCACGTTGTCCCTGGCGTCCGGTTCGGAATTGTATGGCGGGCTCCCTACTTTAGGATCGGTTCGGCAAAATGGAGTCGCGTGAACACATTTCTAACATGCCTGACACGAACGTAGAATTGTCCCGCGCTCAGTGGGGCTCTCGCTTCGGTTTCCTGATGGCGATGCTCGGCGCGATGGTCGGGGCCGGCAACATCTGGCGCTTTCCCTACATCACGGGCGAGCAGGGCGGCGGGGCATTCATCCTGGCCTACCTTGCCCTGCTCCTTCTCCTGGCGATCCCTGGGCTCATCGGCGAGGTGGCCCTGGGACGGCATACCCGCCGCGGAGTCATCGGGGCCTTTCGCAAGATCACAGACTCCAATGCACTCATCGGCCTCGGTGTCGTGGTGCTCCTCGTCAACGCGGTCCTGATGTCCTATTACGCCCCCATCATAGGGTGGACGCTCTACTACGCCGGGCACTCGGTGCTCTTCACGTTCTCCCAGCCCGGGTTTGCCCCCGAGGCGTTCTGGCAGGCCTTCCAGAACAGCCTCGCGCTCAATTTGGGGATGCACACCCTCGTCATGGCCATGGTGGCGGGCGTGCTCTACTTCGGCATCCGACGAGGGATTGAGCGGCTCGTGGTGTATGCGGTACCCGGTCTCATCCTCGCACTTCTTGCCATCACCGTCCGCGCCCTCACGCTGCCGGGCGCGTCCGAGGGACTCATCTTTACGTTCGATATTGACTGGGGTGCTCTCCTGCGCGGCGAAACCTGGGTCACAGCCCTCGGGCAGGCGCTCTTCTCGACCGGCCTCGGGTGGGGCATTGCCCTGACCATCGGGAGTTACTTGCCGGAGTACGACGACATCCCGATCGGGGGCGGTGTGTTCACGGTACTCGGCAACTCCAGCGTCGGCCTGCTGGCCGCGTTTGCCATCTTCCCCATCGTTTTTGCGTTCGGTGTGGACCCGGCCTCCGGGAGCGAGCTCACCTTTGTGTCGCTCCCTCAGGTCTTTCCGCAAATGGCGGCCGGCGGTCTCTGGGCGCTGCTGTTCTTCGTGGGGTTCTTTTTGGCCACATTCACGTCCGGCATCTTGATTACGGAAGTCAGCGTGACCACCCTCAACGAAGAAACATCGTGGAGCCGCAAGCAAACCGTGTTCATCGTCTGTGGACTCATCTGGCTCGTGGGGCTGGCGAGTGCCTCCTCCGGCACGGTCCTCAATTTCCTTGACTTTGTCTTTGGCAACTTCGGCCTGCCGCTGGCGGCGCTCTCGATTATCGGAATGATCGGGTGGTCGTTCACGCCCGAGAAACTCCGTGTCCTGGAGGTGAATCGGAACGCGGGCGTGTACGTCGGGCCCCGTTGGAACCCGATGATCACATACGTCATCCCGGCGGTGATGCTTCTCATTGTCACCTACTTCGCGTGGACCAACTTCGGCTCGGCGCAGATGATTGGCGGGGTCGCCGTATTCGTCACGTTCCCGCTCATCGGGTACGCCATCATGTCGTACGTAAATGCTCGCCGGACCCCTCTCGCTGACTCCTCAACCGACGCATAACTGTGATGCTTGGACTCCCCCTCGACGTGTGGGCCATGATGCTGTTCAGCGTCATCGTCTTTTTTGGCATCTCCACCTGGGCGATGGTCTACTCCATCGCTCAGGAGGAGCGGAAGCTGCGGATTCTGCGAGAGGAGGGCGCGCTCGACACCCATTCGCCGCGGGCCCTCCAGGATTTAAAGGCGTGGCTGGACTCCCGCTCGCCCTCTGACGAAGCGGATGCGCAGGACGCCCGTCGCACCTATGAGCAGTGTGTCGACGCCTTGCAGTCTACAGACCGGCACTTTTACGACTGGTCGGACGCGGACATTCAGCGCCACGTATCGGCCTCCTGAGGGTCCTGTTGTGGCTTCCTTGCGCCGGTCGCCGCGCCTACTCCGGAGTCAGCTTCAGCTGTGACCGTCGCGCCCCGGACGGCAGATCCGACGGGGACGCCGGCGTGCGGAGTCGGAAGTACTCGCCGTCGAGGTACGCCGGCACGAAGGCGTCGTAATGCGCCGGATCGAGCGGGCGGCCGGACTGCCCTCCAGGATAAACCCCGAACCCGGTGGGTGGGGTGGTGGAGAAGTCAACAATCACGCGCTGGCTCGCACTGTGGGTCACAGTGTGCCCCCGCCCGGGCCACAGCGTGGCATCGAAGCCGGGCATCTCGAAGGGGCCGCGCCCAAAGGGCCGGAGCGCATCGCTGTCGGTGAGGTGGTTGAGGCGAAGGTGATGGTGGTCGCCCCAGCGCCACTCCTCGGGCGCTTCCCCGTAGCGGGCCGTCATCGTATCGGCGGTCGTTTCGAGGGCGGCAGCCAACAGCTCTTCACCCGTCTCGTGGGTGTCCGCCCCCTGCATGTCAAGCCAGGGAGCCCCCGGATTTTTCTCCAGCAGATCAACCAGAACCGCATCTTCTGGCTTCGG
>JBKHEM010000115.1:0-7236 GCA_046540815.1 Salinivenus sp. | reverse complement strand
GGAAGCATGACGTCGAGCAGCACGACGTCGTACGGGGGGAGCGAGGTCAATTCCTCCAGGGCCACCGTGCCGTCCGTGGCGAGCGACACGTCGTGCGCGCGCTTCGAAAAAAAGTCCTTGAGGCTCTGTCCGACGTCCGGGTCGTCTTCTACAATCAGGAGCCGGAGCGAGGGGGCATCCGTCGAGGCGTCGGTGAAGGGAGACATGAGAAAAGGGCGACGGCTTCGAATCGAGACGAACGGGCCGAATCGCCACTTCCGGAGAAGCGGCGTACCGAACCGTAGGCGAGGACACGCCGCGTTTCAACACCGCATGTGTCACTAAATGAAGACAATGGCCGAACGGACGGCTCGTCCGCAGGTTCAACCATTCCTGTTTTCCCAGTCATACACCTGACCCCTCGTCACTGCGCATGGATGCATCGCCTTTGTTCGATCCGGAGTACCTGCCGATCATTTTAGGGACGCTTGTCGGGTTTGGTGTTCTGGCGGTGGCCCTCCTTCTGCCGGTCTACCGGTTTTTGGAACGAGAGCAGGAGGTGGCAGAGGAGTGGACGCCGGAGGCATTGGCCCAGCGGATGCGGGAGCAACAAGAGGCCGGGGCCAACGGCACCGGCGCGAGCGGCCTCGATGCGGACGACGCCGATGGGGACGAAGAGGATCCCGGCCGCTCCCCTTCCCGGACGTGAGCCCTACGCGTCGGCCGAGTCGGCGGGGGCCGTCCGCACCAGCGGCCGGAGGTCGGAAAGCGTCTTTGGTCCGATGCCGCGAACCCGTTGGAGCTCATCGACTCGCTGGAAGGGGCGCTGCTCGGATCGGTAGTTCACGATCCGCTCGGCCAGGGCCGGGCCAATGCCGGGCAGGGCCTCGAGGGCGGGGGCAGGCGCGGTGTTTACGTTGAGCGGATCCTCGGGGGATGGGGCCTGAGGCTCGTCGTTTGCCGTAGCTGAGGCGGCCGTGTCGGTACGGGCCACGAGCGAGTCGGTTGTGACGGGCGGCACCTGTTGTTGCTGCACGTGCCGAACGGTGAGGCCGGTGACGAACAGGAGCATCAGCGTAACCACGGCGAGGCCCTCGTGGCGCGTGATGGACAGGCGCTGCTGCAGGCGATACAACCAGATCATGACAACACGACAATGGGGAGCATGCCCTGATCTACTCGGTAGACACATGTTCTCGTTGCAATCTAACGTCGAGGGCCGGGGCACGACTGCCCGATGGCCCACTCCACCGCGATGGCTGAACGCGACATCATTCGAACCGAGGCTGTGGTGCTCCGAAGCCTCGACTACGGGGAGACCAGTCAGATCGCCACGCTCTTCACCCGCAAGCGGGGAAAGATGAGCGTGATGGCGAAAGGGGCCCGCCGGCCGAAGACGCCGTTTGGGGCCACCCTGCAGCCGATGGCGTACTCACAGGTGGTGTTCTACTACAAGCCGACGCGGACGCTGCAAATCCTGAGCGAGAGCAGCCACGTCGAGAGCTTTCATCGGCTGCGAGAGGATCTTGAACGCATCACCGTTGGGCTCCGGATCGTGGAGTTGGTCGACGCGCTGATGGAAGAGGAAGACCCGCAGCCCGCCGTGTTTGAGCTGGTTGTGCAGGTGCTTCGTCGGCTCAACGGGGCGGACGCGCGGGCGGCCAACCTGTGGCCCTACACGCAGCTGCGGCTGGCCCAGCTTCTGGGCATTGCGCCGTCCATTGAGCGGGCCAACGTGGAGGCGGTGGACGAGGAGGGGCTTCTGTCGAAGGCGGACGGCGGGGTGTACCCGGCCGACGCCGCTCCGGCGGCGCCCCGGCGGGCCTCGCGGCAGGCCCTGCGCGCCTACGCGGTGTTTGCGAAGGCCGACCTGGGTACGGCTTTGCGCATGGAGCTTACGCCGGAGGTACGCGCGGAAGTCGAGGCGCTGGTGCGCGACTTCTTTCAGTACCACGTGGAAGAGGCCTATCCCAGCCGCAGCGAGGCCGTCATTGCACAGTTACACCGCCAGTCGCCCACTCGGGCGGCCCCGTCTTGACCTTCTGGGACGGGACCGATACCCTTACTGTGTAGAATATATGTCCCCGGCTCGGGCAACAGACGCGTCGGGATCCTTCGCCACGCTGCGCGACACGGTCGTTCTCCTCCATGGGTCGAAAAAAGCTCACTGCCAAGCAGCACGAGTTCCTCCAGTTCCTCATCGATCACACTCGGGAGACGGGCGTGTGGCCGACCTACCGAGAGATTATTGACCACTTTGGGTACAGTTCGCCCAACAGCGTCACGCAGAACCTGAAGGCGCTCCACCGCAAGGGGCACCTCACCCGCGACGATCAGGGCTACCACCTCGCCTCGCGATACCAGGAGCAAGACGAGCCCGGCATTCCCATCGAGGGAATCATCTCGGCCGGGACGCTCCAGGAAGCCGTCGAGGCCGACCTGGGCACCATCACGCTCGACATGCTCTTTCCCAACCTGGACCGCATCTTCGCCATCCGCGTGTCGGGGCAGTCCATGAAAGGGGCCAACATCCACGACGGCGACTACGTCTTGCTGATCGACGACGACATTCCGGAGGGGGGCATCGGCGCCGTGCTTTACGACGGGGAAACCTCTCTGAAGCGGGTCTATCACGAAGCGGAGGGCCTGCGACTGGAGCCCTGCAATCCCGAATACGACGACATCCACATCGAGCCGGATGTCTTTGAGGAGGTCACCATCCTGGGCCGCTACGTGGGCCACATGAACAAAGATGGCATTCACAAGCGCACCAGCCAGGGCGAACTTCCGAAAAACTAATCCGTGGCGCACCCGCCGGGGGAGGCGTCCTTTTCCGATCCGTGTCATCGACTGACTTTTTCTTCGTCCATGGACGACAACATTCCGAGCTGGAAGCAGAACGTGAGCCGCGAAGGCGGCTACTGGAACGACGGACGCTGGTACGACATCCATCTGGAGCGGCGCATGCCGCAGGCCCTCCCGATGCTGGAGGAATTGGCAATGGCACTCCCCCCACTGCCGCCGGGGGCCGTGGTGGGCGATCTTGCCTGCGGCACGGGCAATGCTGCCGCCACCATCCTCGACGCGTATCCCCAGGTGCAGATCGTTCTGATCGACGAGGATCAAGACCAGCTCGGGATTGCGCACGAAAAAATTGGCCAGTTCACGCGCGACGTGGACCCGCTGCACGTCACGGTGCCCACCGACGGCGAGCCGCTTCCGGGAGGGCCCTTCGACGTGGTGGTGGCTTCGTTGGCCCTGCACGCCATTGTGGGACACGACGTAGACCCGGCCGCGGCCGAGTCCCACTACGAGTTGCTCTTCCGCAGCATCCACGAGCCGCTCTGCCTCGGCGGGCACTGCTTCGTGGCGGATCACGTGGGGACGCTCGACCTCTATCCCCAGCTGAAGGCGATGGAGCGGGCGGGCTTTACCGACGTCGACTGCGCATGGCGGCAAGACGACTTTTTCGTGGCGGGCGGGCGGAAAAGTGCGTAGAGACCGGCTCGCCTAGTGCGGAGACTGGGCAAGGCGGAGGAGCGAGGGTAGCCCGCACGCGTCCAGGATCAGGAGCCGATTGGGCTCCGGGCCGGCGCGGAAAATAACACAGTCCCGCACCTCCGTTTCCAGGGCGGAGCGGAGGGCCGAGAGCGAAAGATTCAGGCCGCGGGCAAACTGCTGGAGCGTGCCGATGGCTTCGCCCTCTTCGGTGATGGTAATGGGGGCCGGACGGAGGCGCATGGCTGTATGGGAGAATAGGAAACGGAGGTCCTCAACGGCGCAAGGGCCGCTGGTCTAAGATCGACGCTTTTCGCGGGCGAGGCAAGAGGGCGGAACGAAATATTAGGGGAGATTTGGTGGAGACCCATCGGTTACTGGAGGGGGAACAGGGTCGCCAAAAGGAGAACTATGAGTAGGCCCGTGACTGACATGACCGTGTTCACGGCGGACCAAGTTTTAAAGGTTTCGCCCTGGGTGAGCCCTGCGACCTCGCGCACGATCCAGAAGCCGCTGTCGTTGTACCAGGAGAAAAGGAGCCCCCCGGTGCCCACGGCCATCATCATGTAAACGGGATGCGCGCCGAGGTCTGCAGTAAGGGGTGCCATCATCGACGCGCCCGTGAGGACGGCGACAGTTCCCGATCCCTGGGCAAGCCGAATAACTCCGGCGACCAGCCAGCCCGTGACCAGGAGGGGAATGCCGAGGCCGGACAGGCCGCTGGCAATGTGCTCGCCGACGCCGGCGGTCCGAAGCATGGCGCCAAAGGCTCCGCCTGCCGCCGTAATCGCAATGATGTTTCCTCCGCTCTTGAGGGCGTCGGTCAGGGCTCCGCTGAAGGCCGCTGCGTCCATGTCGCTGTGCCGGTAGTAGGTTGCCGCCGCCGGACCGGTCGCCAGCGTAAGGGCCACGGTGGGATCCCCGAAGAAGCGGATGGCCGTCCCCAGCGATTCAAAGGCGGGGGCTGTGGCGTCCACAATCGTGTTCGATCCGATAAGAACCACGGGAAGGCCAATGGGCAGGGCGGACTCGAACAGCCCGGGAAGGGCCTTGAGCGAGGTCTGGGTGTTTTCGGTGAGGGCCGAGGCGGTGGAGCCCATCGCCTCCCGGAGTGGAATCGACAGGCGGTGGTCGATCCAGGTGCCGTACACCAGCCCCCCGACGAGGGAGGTGGGGAGGGCGACGAGGAGCCCCACCAGAAGGGCCAGCCCGAGGTCTACGTCGAGTGTGTCGGCCATGGCGAGCGGACCCGGCGTGGGGGGCACCAGCATGTGCGTGGCGAGTCCGCCCGCCGACAGAACGGAAATGTAGAGGGCGTATTTGGCCCCGGTCCGGGCGTACATCGACCGGCCCAGTGGGGCCAAAAGGTAGAAAACGTTGTCGATGAAGACGGGAATGGAAAGCACGTAGCTGCTTCCCAGAAGGGCTGCCTCCGAGTGTTTATCTCCCGTCCAGCGGAGAAAAGCGCGAACGATTCGCTCGGCCGCGCCGCTGTCCATGAGGCATTTGCCGATGAGGGCGGCCATTAGGATCGGGATGCCGATGGCCGTCATGACTTCTCCGAACGCAGCGGTCGTCTCCGAGGGAACCTCGTCAAAGGGAAGCTCGGGGGTCGCGATGCCCACGGCAAGGGTCCCAAGGATGAGGCCGAAGAAGGCAGGCAACCGAAGCCAGGCAAGCAGGCCCAGGACGACGATCAGGCCTACGACGAAGGGGAAAAGGGGATGGCTGAGCATCGGGGCGAAGAGAAGGGTTAGACGAATCAACCGCCCACAATCAAGACGTCCCGCTGGGATGAGTCAAGGGAGAAGACCTCGGGGTCGCAGACAGCAGACTCATCAGTCCCGTTCCCGTCGGATTCGTTCGTAGGTGGCATTGAGGTCCACGATGGGCTCAGGGTAGTCGGCGCCGAGGACACAGTCGTAGAGCGTTTGCTGCTCGTAGCTCATCCGGTGCGGTTCGTGGACGAACTCGTTGGGAACTCCGTCCAACTCGGGAAGCCAGGTGCGGACGTACTCCCCGTTTTCGTCGTAGCGTTTGGCCTGTTTCACGATGTTGAAGTAGCGGGCCCGCGGGTCGTTGCCCACGCGGGAGTTATAGGCCCAGTTGCCCCAGTTGGACGCCACGTCGTAGTCCACGAGGCGCGACTCGAAGTAGGCCGCGCCCATCCGCCAGTCCAGCTTCAGGCTTTGGGACAGCATGCTGGCCACGTTTTGCCGACCGCGGTTGGACATGTAGCCGGTCTGGTTCAGCTCGCGCATGTTGGCGTCGACGAACGGGATGCCGGTGGTGCCCTGGGCCCAGCGCTCGAACGACTCGTCGTGGTACCGCCAGTCGATGTCGTTTTCGATGATGCCGCCGGGACGGAAGAGACGGTCGCCCGCTTTCCGGGCCACATAAGTGAAGAAGTCGCGCCAGATGAGCTCGAATTTCATCCAGTAGGTCGACTTGTTGTCGAATCGTTCGGCCTCGTAGCGCTCCACCTCTTCGTGGATGGTCCGCGGGGAGATGCAGCCGTGGGCCAACCAGGGGCTAAACTTGGAAGAATAGTTGGCCCCGAGCAGGCCGTTGCGGGTGGCCTTGTACTTCTTGAGGCAGTCCTCGCGCCAGATGTACTCGTCGATGCGGTCGAGGCCTCGCGTCTCGCCCCCCTCGAAGGGAAGCACGGCCCGGTCGTCGACGTGCCCGTCCGTCTCGAAGCCCAGATCCGCGAGCGTAGGGAGTTCCCCCGGCACGACGTCATCCGGAAGCGGCGGCAGCGACTCGGGAGGAGAGATTGTGGAGCGCACCCGGCTGTGCTTCTCGACGCTCTTTCGAAAGTTTGTGTAGACGTCCGGAATGTCCTCCGGTCCGTCGAAGGGCACGTCGTCGACGTGGTAAAGGGTTTTCCCCCAGAAGAAGCCGAGGGTGGCGTCGGTGTCGGCCAGGGCGTCCGCGACGGCGTCTTCCGTCTCACGCTCCTCGGTCCCGATTTCCTGGTACAGAAGCACCTCGTCGGCGGCTGTCTGTCGCACGAGGGCCGGCAGCTCGTCCTCCGGGCGGCCGTGGCGCGCCACCAGGTCGGCCCCGAGGGTGCGGTACGACGCGCGCAGGTCCTCGACGCTCTCGCGCAGGAAGCGGGCCCGAATGGCGCTCATCTTCGGAAGGTCGAACATCGTGGTGCCGAAATGGCGCGGGTCGAAGCAGTAGACCGGCACTACGCGGTCGTGCCGTTCGGCGGCGCTGCGGAGCGGCTCGTGGTCGTGGAGGCGCAGGTCGTTGCGGATCCAGACGAGGGCGGTGGACGGCACGGCGGTGGGTCGGGTAAGAAGAGAAAACGTGTGCTGGAAAATGAGGAGCTTTGCCTCACTCCTTCTTGGCCCACGGAACGCTCTCGCGATCCTTGTTGCGACGGCACCGCTCGCTGCAGTACTTCACGTTTTCCCAGTCGTCCGCCCATCTCTTGCGCCACTCAAATTCGCGGTTGCACACCGGGCACACCTTGGTGGGGAGGGGTTGGTGACTCATTGCGTGGGAGCGACCGATGAAAGAAAAGTGCAGCGGTCTCAACGACAGGCATTCCCCGTCGTGCCGGAGCGAGGGGGCTTCTTACACTCTCGTCACGTCGCGTCTTCGCAGGGTTCTCACGGCCGGAGAACGTGCATCCGGCTCGGGGAACCGGAACAGCCAATCGAAGGGGTTTGTACCAGCCGATGACTTACCAAGATCGCACGACTCCCTGTCGTGCAGAGCCATCCGGGGCTATAGCTCAGTTGGTAG
>JBKHEM010000114.1:0-7279 GCA_046540815.1 Salinivenus sp. | reverse complement strand
CGCACGTACGGCACGCCGAGGGTGAGGAGGCGGCCCCCCATGAGCGTCGTGATGCCCCACCACACGCCCGTCAGTCCCCAGCCCATGGGTACCACCAGGAGGAGAACGAGCGCAGCGGCCGCCGCCGTGCCGATCATCGCCTTCGCCAGGTACGGAAACTCCTCGGCGCCCATATAGATGCCGTCGCCCACAAACACGAGGCCGTTCAGCGGCTGCAGCAGCGCCACAAACGGATACACGCCCATCAGTGCAGCGATGGTGGCGGGGTCGTCGGTAAAGAAGTACGGGAGCACCGGTTGCAGTGCGAAAAACGCGAGGCCCAGCGCCACGCCGACGCCCAGGCCCCACTGCACCAGCCGGTCGGAGACGGCCCGCGCCGTCCCGAGATCCTCCGCGCCCAGGTGTTTCGACACGAGGGCCTGCGCGGCGACCGCCAGCGCGTCCACCACGAGGGCGAGGAAGGTCCAGAGCTGGTTGGCCACCTGATGAGCGGCGACGGCCGTCACGCCCACCCGCGCCGCCACGGCGGTCGCCAGCGTCATGGTGCCCACGAGGGCGCCGGTGCGCAGCACCAGGTCGCGCCCCACCTTGAGGAACGGGAGCAGCGTGTGCGGGGCCGGCCACGTGAGCGTGATGCCCAGCGCCTCGCGGCGGCGGACCAGGAGCAGATACAAGAAGGCGAGGGCCCCGAGCCACTGGGCAATCGCGGTGGCCGCCGCGGCCCCGGCCACGCCCCAGCCCAGGACGAAGATGAAGAGGGGGTCGAGGCTGGCGTTGACGATGTTGAACCCGACGGTGACGAGCATCGGCGTGCGGGTGTCCTGGTACCCGCGGAAGGCCCCGTTGCTGGCTGTGATGATGAGCAGGGCAGGCCCCGCCAGCGCCCGGATCCGGAGGTACGACAGGGCCGGTCCCATGAGCTCGCCCTGCGCCCCCATGATGCGGAGCAGGAGGGGCGCCGCGGCCTGTAGGACGATCAGGGCGACGATGCCCACAATGCCCGCCAGGGTGAGGGCGCGCACCACGGCCCGTCCGGCTTCGTCCCGGTTGCCTTCGCCCACGGCCTGGCCCACGCGCGGCGTCGTCCCGTAGGCCAGGAAATTAAACAGCACGAACGCCATCGAGAACAACGAGGCGTTGACGCCCAGCGCCGCAAGCGGCACCGAGCCCAGCTGGCCCACGAAGGCGGTGTCGATGAGCGAGACGAGAGGATCGGATGCCAGGCCGGCCAGGGCGGGCACGGCCAGGGCCAGGATGTCGCGGTCGTGCGGGTTGGTGAGCGACAGGCGCACCGGGACGGGCAGGTTCGTTCACGGACGGACGGCCTGCTGCACGGGCCAGCGCGGGGAGGGGTTCAGCGCGTACGGCGCGAGCGCAGACCCGCAGGGGAAATTCACGAGGGGACCAAGAGCCCGAGTGGCATTCATCGTCCTCCTTCACGCCCGCAGAACGGATTGGTAATGGTTCCATAACAACAGCCCATCGGGCCTCGGTGTACAACTGCTGCTAACTGCCAACTTCCCGCACCCACCCAACCGACCGTGGAACCAACCACGCTGGGGGACAACGGACCGCTGGTGCTCGTCGTGGACGACGAGGACGACCTGCTCAGTCTGCTTGACTACAACCTGAAGCAGGAGGGATTCCAGGTCGCGCTCGCCCGCGATGGAGTGGAGGGCATCGAACAAGCCCACGAGCACGAGCCGGACCTCATCATCCTCGACATCATGATGCCGAGGATGGACGGCATCGAGGTGTGCGAGAAGCTCCGCCGGGACGCCCGCCTCCGCACCATTCCCATCATGATGCTCACGGCGCGCGACAGCGAGGACGACCAGGTGGAGGGGCTCGACGTGGGCGCCGACATTTACCTCAGCAAGCCGGTGTCCGTGGACGTGATCCTCAGCCAGGCCAAGGCGCTGCTCCGCAGTGCGCGCCGCCATGCGGATCCGCCCGATCGCATTGCGATCCACGACCTGCGGGTCGACCGCGATCGCTACCTCGTCTATCAGCACCAGAACGGCGACGACGAGGCTACCGAGATGCGGCTCCCGCGGAAGGAGTTTGAGCTGCTCTACTTCCTCGCCTCCCACCCCGGCAAGGTGTTCTCGCGCCAGGAAATCCTCGACGAGGTGTGGGGCCGCGACGTGTACGTCGTCGACCGCACCGTGGACGTCCACGTGCGCAAGATCCGCGAGAAAATTGGCAGCGAATACATCGAAACGGTGAAAGGGGTTGGGTATCGTTTTAAAGAATAGCCGCGTCGTTCGACGTTCTTCCGCATTGTACTCTCGCTCTTATGACCTCGTCCTGCTGTTCGATTTGGTCTCGTTTTTTAAGCGCTTCCGCTCTTTGGGCCGGGGCGCTGTTGATGCTCAGTGTAGGGCTCGCGGGCTGCGGCGGGGGCAGCGGCGGCTCGGTGAGCGTGGACGGGTCGAGCACCGTCTTTCCCCTCACCGAAGCGGTGGCCGAAGAGTTCATGAGGGCCAATCAGGGCACCCGGGTCAACGTGGGGGTGAGCGGGACCGGCGGTGGGTTTTCCAAATTCCTGCGAGGCGAAACGGCGATCAATAATGCCTCGCGGCCCATTTCTCCCGACGAGATCGAAAAGGCCGAAGAAAATGGCATCGAGTTTATCGAACTTCCGGTGGCGTACGACGGCGTGGCCGTCACCGTCCACCCGAGCAACGACTGGGTGGATTGCCTGAGCGTAGAGGAGTTGCAGGAGATCTGGGCCCCGGACAGTGAGGTCGACAACTGGAATCAGGTGCGCGACGACTTCCCGGACCGCGAAATCGAACTCTACGGCCCGGGCACGGCCAGTGGCACCTACGATTACTTTTCCGAAGCCGTGAACGGCGAGGCGGGCGCCAGCCGCTCCGACTTTACGTCCAGCGAGGACGACAACGTGCTGGTCCGGGGCATTCGAGGCACCGAAACGGCCCTCGGCTACTTTGGACTGGCCTACTACGAGAACAACGCCGAGGAACTGAAGGTGCTCGGAATCGATCCCGATGAGCGCGGAAGCGGCGACTCCTGCGTCACGCCCAGCGCCGAGACGGTGCAGGACAACAGCTACCGCCCGCTCTCCCGCCCGCTCTTCGTCTACGTAAACACGGAGAAGCTCGACGAGACCACCGAAGCATTCCTCAACTTTTATGTCGAGAATGCGGGCGAACTGGCACCGGATGTTGGCTACGTGGCCATGCCCGATACCGCCTATCGCCTCGTGCAGCAGCGGTTCGAGAATCGCACGTCCGGCACCGTCTTTGGGGACGAGGACGTGGAGACGACCGGGCAACGGGTGGAAGACGTCCTTCGAGACGCCGCCGCGCCCGACACAACAGAGTAGCCCCGTCGGCCCGGTGTCTCACTCGTTTTCTTGTCGTTTCTCCTTGCCATGAGTACGGAGTCCTCCCCTACCGGCCCGGCCCCGAGTCCGCCCGCAGAAGCCCCCCCCGGTGCGGAGCGCCCCGCCGATGATCTGAAGCAGCAGGTGTACAACAGCCCCAAGGAGCGGGCCATCAAGTATGCGCTCGGGGCGTGCGCCCTGCTAAGCATTCTGACCACGCTGGGCATTGCCGCCGTGCTCGTCATCGAGTCGATCCCGTTTTTCCAGGAAGTGGCCCTGACCGAGTTTCTGGGAGAGACGCGATGGACCCCGCAGTACTCTGAAAAATACTTCGGCATCTGGGCGCTCCTGAGTGGAACGGTGCTCGTGACCGTGATCTCGGCCGTGGTTGCCCTCCCGATTGGACTGGCGAGCGCCATCTACATCTCCGAGTACGCCGCCGGCTGGGCGCGTCGGATCCTGAAGCCGGGACTGGAACTGCTGGCCGGGGTGCCGACGGTCGTGTACGGGTATTTCGCGCTCACCTTCGTGACGCCTCTGCTCCAAACCTTCGTGCCGGGGCTCGGCGTGTACAACGCGCTCAGCGCGGGCATTGTGGTGGGCATCATGATCGTTCCCATGGTGGCCTCCCTCAGCGAAGACGCCCTGCAGGCCGTTCCCGACAGCCTGTCTGCGGCCGCCTATGCCCTCGGGGCCACCAAGTTTGAGACTGTCCTTCGCGTAAACGTCCCCGCGGCGTTTAGCGGCATTATGGCCAGCTTCATTCTCGCCGTCAGCCGCGCCATTGGGGAAACCATGATCGTGACCTTGGCCGCCGGGGCCTCTCCCAAGATGACCCTCGACCCCACCAAGTCGATCCAAACCATGACGGCCTTTATCGTGCAGGTCAGCAAGGGCGACACGCCCCAGGGCACGATCGTGTACCAGAGCATCTTTGCCGTTGGGCTGGTGCTGTTCCTCATTACCCTCGCCATGAACATCTTTGCCACCCGCATTACGCTGCGATACCAGGAGAAGTACTGACACGAAAGAGAGGATGCTGAGGCGGCGGGGTTCAGCCGTCTCCCTCGTGGACCTGTCGCGCACGTTTCGTTCCCCCGCCCATGGATCCGTCCTCAAACGGCACATTCCATCTTCGCCGGACGCGCCGCAAGCGCATCGGCATGATTCTGGCCGGCGTGCTCTTTCTCGCGACCATTCTCGGCATCGTCGTGCTCGTGACGTTGCTGGTGGACGTGGCGATTTCGGCCGCGCCGTGGCTCGACAGCCAGTTTCTCAACAGCATGCCGTCGCGCTTTGCAGAGCAGTCCGGGATCAAACCTGCCGTCTATGGGTCGCTCTGGCTGATGGGACTCACCGCGCTCATTTCGGTGCCGCTGGGGGTGGCCTCGGCAATCTACCTCGAAGAATACGCCCGGGACGGATGGTTTTTGCGGCTCATTCAGATCAACATTGCCAACCTGGCCGGCGTGCCGTCGGTGGTCTACGGAATTTTGGGACTGGCGCTCTTCGTCCGCTTTGCGGCGCTGGGGCAGAGCCTGCTGGCCGGGGCCCTTACGCTGAGCCTGCTCATCCTGCCGATCATCATCATCAGCACGCAGGAGGCGCTCCGCAGTCTGCCCAGCGGCCTGCGCGAGAGCGCTTACGCCCTGGGCGCCACGCGCTGGCAGGTGATCTGGAGCCACGTGCTTCCGAATGCGGCGCCCGGCATCTTTACCGGCGTCATCCTCGCCCTCAGCCGCGCCATTGGGGAAACGGCGCCCCTGATCCTCATCGGCGCGCTTACCTTTGTGCCGTTCCTGCCAGAGAGCGCGATGGATCAGTTTACGGCGCTGCCGATTCAGATCTTCAACTGGACGGCCCGCCCGCAGGACGAATTTCGGGGCCTGGCGGCCGCCGCCATTGTGGTGCTCATGATTCTGTTGTTTGCGATGAACCTCTCGGCCATCCTGCTTCGCGACTACTTTGAACGGCAGACCGCCGGCGAGTAGTCGCCCTTCGCTGTGCTCGCAGATCCTCCGCCGTGCCCATGCCGACCGACATGCCCAACGACGATCCCCGCCCCGACCGAACTGCGGAGACGGAGGCCGCAGACGTGGATTCCGCTGCGTCGTCCCCGCCCGGCTCCGTGTCCCCCAATGGACGGGCCGCGACGGAGGACGCATCCGCCGAGACGAGCGCAAATCCGTCCGAGAAGACCCGGGCGAAGATCCGGATTCGGGATCTGAACTTCTGGTACACCGACACTCACGCCCTGAAGGGCATCTCGATGGATGTGCAGTCCCATCAGGTGACGGCGCTCATCGGCCCGTCGGGCTGCGGCAGGTCCACCCTCCTGCGGTGCCTCAACCGCATGAACGAGCTGATTGACGGCACCACGCTGGAGGGCGACATCCGGGTCGACGGGCAAGACATCTACGCGCCCGACACCGACCCCGTGATGGTGCGCCGGCGCATCGGGATGGTCTTCCAGAAGCCGAATCCGTTTCCCAAGACCATCTATAACAATGTGTCCTGGGGCGCCCAGGTCAATGGCTACACCGGCGACATGGACGCGCTCGTGGAACGGTCGCTCCGGCAGGCGGCGCTCTGGGATGAGGTCAAAGACCAGCTGCACTCGAGCGCCCTCAACTTGAGCGGCGGCCAGCAGCAGCGCCTCTGCATCGCTCGCACCCTGGCCGTAGAACCCGACGTGGTCCTGATGGATGAGCCGGCCAGTGCCCTCGACCCCATTGCCACCTCCAAGATTGAGGAGACGATCACGGAGCTCAAAAAGGACTACACCATTGTGATCGTCACGCACAATATGCAGCAGGCCTCCCGGATCAGCGACGAAACGGCGTTCCTCTACATGGGCCGGCTCGTCGAGATGAATCCGACGGAAACGCTCTTCACGCGTCCCGAAAAGGACCGAACCGAGGCGTACGTCACGGGGCGCTTTGGGTGATCGCCCCCATTTTGCGGTCTCGCCGGGACCCGTGCGGGCGGACGATCATACACCTTGGTCCTCGTTCCGAAATTTTCCCTTCACTCCCCTCGGGCCATGTCGAACCGTGCCTCTCTGGATCAGGAGCTCGTGGCGCTCCGCGGCCTCATCGCCGACATGGCCAACCGTGTGGACGAGCAGTTTGCCGACGCCGTCAACGCGCTGCTGCAGGGCGATGAGGCCCTCGCCGAAACCGTCGTCCAGCGCGACGATGAAGTGGATGCCCTGGAGCTGCGGATCGACAAGCAGTGCGAGCGCATCCTGGCCCTGCACGCGCCGGTGGCCGTGGATCTGCGCATGCTCATCATGGCGGTGAAGATCAACACCGACTTCGAGCGGATCGGGGACCACTGTCGCAACCTCTCGCGCAACGCCCGCCACCTCGTCGACTCGCATGAGCTGGTGGAGAAGACGCGCCTGTCGAAGATGGCCGACATGTCGCGCACCATGCTGCGGGAGGCCGAAATTGCGTTTCTGGAAAACGACCGCCTGAAGGCGCGCAAGGTGATTGCCCGCGACCTGCAGGTCAACCGGCTTCACGACGAGACGGTCGACACGCTCGTGGCCCTCTGCACCGAGGACCCGAGCCAGGCGGAGAAGGTGGCCCACCTGCTCACGGCCAGCAAGGCCCTGGAGCGCATCTCCGACCACACCAAAAACATTGCCCAGAGCATCGTCTTCATGGTAGAGGGGCGCGACATCCGACACGGGGGGCTGGGCGCCGAAGAGGCAGATGCGGAGGGCGACGCGACCCCGCCCACGGCCTCGTCCGAAGCATAAGGACTGTAGAAGAGGCCGAGGAAGAAGCGACGGGCGCGGGGCCAACCAAAAAACCCCGAGGTGCGAAGGCACCGCAGGGCGGCAGCATGAAGCCCAGAAGAGCAGTTGCCCAGGGTGGATTCGAACCACCAGCCTCCCGGTCCAGAGCCGGACGCTCTGCC
>JBKHEM010000113.1:0-7449 GCA_046540815.1 Salinivenus sp. | reverse complement strand
CTTGATTGGTCTAGGGGTCCCCCGTTCGGCGCTGTCCCAAACCATCGACGTCTCAGACAACACAACCTTCGAGGTGCGCAACAACGGGACCGTGGACCTGGAGGGTGCAACCATGGACTTTGGCTCGGCCGGGAGCTCCGCCCAGCTCGTTGAAGCGTCCGGCGGTCGTGTAGCCGGCGGCCATCTGGAGGCGACCCGTGCCCTGGATGCCCCCTCCGGAGCCGATCCGGCCGGCCTCGGCCTTCAGATCACCGCCTCCGAAGACCTCGGGGACGTCACCGTGACCCGCGGCCACACGGTTCAGACGGACGATTCCGGGAGCGAGTCGATTGAACGCTTCTACGACGTAAGCCCGTCCCAGAACAACGACGACCTCGACGCCGAGCTCACCTTTTCCTACGCCGACGCCGAACTCAACGGCCGTTCGGAGTCGGCCCTCGAGTTTTTCAAATCAACCGACGGGGGCTCCTCCTGGAGCGAAGAAGGCCAGGACAGCCGGGACGCCTCGGCCAACACGGTGACACTAGAGGGCATCGAGTCGTTTAGCCGGTGGACGCTGGGCAGCGAAGATGATCCCCTCCCCGTCGAGCTTGCCTCCTTTGAGGCCACCCAGGCCGAACAGGACGCCGTGGAACTGCAGTGGACGACGGCCTCGGAGGAAAACAACGCAGAATTTGAGGTCCAGCACCGACGCCCGGAGAGCGGCTCCGGCGAGGCCGACTGGTCTACCGTCGGCACCCTGGAATCGAAGGCCGAGGGGGGCACGACCGACGACGCCACCAGCTACCGCTACACCGCCGAGGATTTGCCGTCTGGCACCCATGCCTTTCGCCTCAAACAGACCGACCGAGACGGCACCGAGCACGTGCATGATCCCGTGGACGTAAAGCTCAAGATGCAGGACGCGGTGCGTCTGGATGCCCCGGCGCCGAACCCTGTGCAGGCCCAGGCCACCCTCTCGTTTGCCGTAAAGGAACGCGCTGAAACGCGCGTTACCGTATACAACACGCTCGGGCAAAAGGTGGCAACGGTGTATCAAGGCACTCCGGCCCCGGAAGAAACGCAGACCGCGACGCTCTCGGCCACGGACCTGGCCAGCGGCGTGTACTTTCTGCGTCTGGAGGCCGACGGTCACACGGAGACACAGCGCATGACCGTTACACACTAACTGGGATTTCGGAGATCGCGGCTCGGTCCCTGAGAACCAGGGTCAGACCTCGTCGGCTCGCTACTGGCTTTTCTTCCGGTCGCCGCACTCACCGTTCGACCCGAACGTTTCTCCACGTGTCCACGCGGGCGTGCCAGCCCGGCGGCACCACGACGGTCGAGTCGTACTGATGGAGCACTGCCGGGCCGTCAAACGCGTGTCCGACCTGAAGGTCCTCTCGCCGATACGTGGGCGTAGTGGTGGGGCCGTCGGCATCGAACCATACGGGCCGCGTGCCGATTCGGGCGTCGGCAAGGGCCCGATCGCGTTGCGGCGCTTGGGGCAGCGGCAGGGAGTCGGTCGCGATGTGGCCGCGGGCGCGGAGCGTCACGACCTCGACCGGGGAGTCCGGGTCGGCGTGGCCGTAGCGCTGGCGATGGCGCTCGTGGAAGGCGCTAGTGGCGCTGCGCACCGCCGCGGCGTCAAGGGCCTCCGGCAGCGGAACGCCGAGCTCGTAGCTCTGGCCGGCGTAGCGGAGGTCAAGTTCCCACGTGATCGCGAGGGCCTCACGGTTGTCCAGCACGGCGCGCACCTCCTGTGCGGTCGATGCGGCAGCGTCGCGGAGGGGCTGCGGATCGGTGGACAGGGTCGAGGCATCGGCAAGGACGGCCCGGCTGGTGTCGTAGACCACGTCGGCCATGAGGAGTCCGAGGGCACTCAGCACGCCGGGCGAGGGCGGCACGAGGATGCGCTCGATGCCGAGCGCCTCAGCCAGGGCCGCAGCGTGGAGCGGGCCGGCCCCTCCAAAGGGCACGAGCGTAAAATCGCGCGGGTCATGTCCCCGCTCCACCGACACCCGCCGGAGCGCACGCTCCATCGTTGCGTTGGCCACCCGTAGCACGCCGAGAGCCGCCTCCGTCGCCGACAGACCGGCCGTCTCTCCGAGCGCTGCCACCGCCGCGTGGGCCGCCTCGGGCGCCACGTCGAGCGTGTTGCTTCCGCCCAGCAGCCGATCCGCCGCCAGGCGGCCCAGAACGAGGTGCGCATCCGTGACGGTCGGCGCGGTGCCCCCGCGGCCGTAACAGACGGGCCCCGGCGTGGCCCCGGCACTCTCCGGCCCCACCCGCAGGCTGCCGCCCGCATCCATCCGGGCGATGCTGCCACCGCCCGCCCCCACCGTGTGGAGATCGACACTCGGGAGCCGCAGCGGCAGGCCGGCCATCGTGTGCTCGGCGGTGCGGGGCACGTCCCCGTCACAGAGGGCCACGTCGGCACTGGTGCCTCCCATGTCGAGCGTGAGGAGTCGTGGGGCGTCCGTCTCAAGTGCGCGGCGGGCCACGCCGAGCGCGCCCACTACGCCCCCCGCCGGTCCGCTGAGGGCAAGGCGGGCGGCCTCTTTTCCCGCCGTGCCGATCCCAATCGTGCCCCCGGTCGACTGCATCACGCGGACGGATCGGTCCCCCAGCTCCTCGTCGAGTCGCGAGAGGTACCGTTCCACGGGCGGACGCACGTAGGCGTTGACGACGGTGGTGGCGGTGCGCTCGTACTCGCGGTATTCCGGCAGGAGGTCGCTGCTGAGCGTAATGGGGACGTACACCCCCTCTTCACGAAGAAGGGCCGCGGCACGCTGTTCATGGTCGGCGTTTCGGTACGCGTGCAGGAAGACGATGGCGACGCTCTCCACCTCCTGCTCGACGATCGCGCGGCCGGCGCGGCGGACCGCTTCCTCGTCGAGTGGGGTCACCACGTGCCCCTCCGCATCCAGGCGTTCGGGCACCTCGTAGCGTCGCTCCGCCGGCACCAGGGGCGGGGGGCGCGACGGCTGCAGGTCGTAGAGATCGGGGCGGTCCTGCCGCCCAATTGCAATCACGTCGGCAAAGCCCTCGGTGGTCAGGAGCGCGGTGCGGGCCCCCCGCCGCTCCAGGAGGGCGTTCGTGGCGGTCGTGGTGCCGTGGACCACCGGCCCCCCGTCGGTTGCGTTCATCTGCTCGATCCCCTCCACCACCGCCCGGTGCTGCGGGTCCGTCGTCGGTTCCTTGTGCACCTGGAGGCCGTCGTCTCCCACGATCACGAAGTCCGTGAACGTGCCGCCCACGTCGATGCCAATGGGGGAGTCGGACGGAGTCGAGCTCATCGAGACGGGGCCTGTCGGAAGATGAAATCAGTAAGAGAGGAACAGAAGCGACCAGACGGGACGCGCTACACGTCCGCCTCCATCTGCGCCTTCGTGGTGTGGGTGGCGGGGGCGTGGATCGGATCTTCGGGCCAGTAGTGCTTCGGGTAGCGGCCGCGCATGTCCTTGCGCACCTCGTGATAGGTGTCCTGCCAGAAGCCCTCCAGGTCCTGCGTGATCTGGACCGGGCGCTGAGCGGGAGACAGCAGGTGGAGCGTCAGCGGGATGCGCCCGTCGGCGATTCGTGGCGTCTCCGTGAGGCCAAAGAGCTCCTGCAGACGCACGGCCAGGACGGGCGTTTCCGGATCGGAATAATCAATGGGACGGTCGTAGCCGCTCGGCACCTCGATGTGGGTGGGGGCCCACGCGTCGAGGCGACCCCGCTGGTCGTAGGTGAGCCGGTCGCGCAGGATCTGGGGAAGGTTGAGTTGACGTAGATCGTCGGCCCGCCGCATGCCGTAGGCGTGGGGCAGGAGCCAGTCCTCCAGGGAATCGAGCAGGGCCGCGTCGCGCACGTCGGGCCAGTCGTCGCCGAGGTGATGGTGCAGGAACTGAATGCGGTGTTGCAGCTGGCGGGCGGGGTCGGTCCACGGAAGGAGATCGAGCCCCTCCTGCCGCACGCCTTCCACCAGGGCCTCGGCCATCGCCGTCGGGTCGGGATTCTCGATCGGGCCTTCCTTCAGCACGAGGGCCCCCAGTTCGTCCCGGTGCCGAGCCCGAACGCGCCGGGCCTCGGCGTCCCACGCCACGTCCGTCGTCGGCTCGACCTGATCGCCAAAGTAATCGATGATCTCCTCCTCACGGAGGGGGGCAGCCAGGAAGATGCGGTTCGTCTGCCGCCGGCCGTCCACGTGAGCGGCCACGAGGTACTCGGCGTCGGACAGAAGCTGCGGAGCGGGAAGCTCGGCGACCTGTCCGTTGCGCAGCCGAAAGCGGCCGCCCTGCCCGTTCAGCCCCTGGGCCATGCGGTCCGGATAGGCGAAGGCGGTGAGGAGGCCGCACGCCTCGATGTCGCCGTCCTGTTGTTGGGAAACGCCGAGATTCGAGCGCCAGTGGTCGGCGACCTTGCGGACGCGGCCCACGGCGCCGTAGGGGACGACGTAGTTGCGGGCATGGTCGGGCGTCGGCCGATCCCCGCGGCGGAGGCGACGGAGCGCTTCGAGGCGGAGGCGCAGGTCCACGTCAGGGGCCTCGCCCTGCCCCTTGAAGATGTCGCGCTCGCTGAGGAGGGCGGCGAGGTCGCAGGCCAGCGCGCCGTGCCCGAGGGTCCGGGCGTTGATGAGCATGTGGGCGAGGCGCGGATGCAGGCCCAGGTCGGCCATCTCACGCCCGTGATCGGTGATCTGTCCCTCATCGTCGATCGCGCCGAGGCGGCGCAGGAGCGATTGGGCGCGCTCGTATGCATCGGCGGGCGGCGGATCGAGCCATCGGAGCTCCGACGGGTCGGGGGTGCCCCACGCGGCCAGCTCCAGGGCGAGCGGGGCCAGGTCGGCGTTCTCGATCTCCGGCGGCGTGTGGCGGTCCAGATGGTGATGCGTGCGCTCGGTCCACAGGCGGTAGCAGGTCCCCGGCGCCACGCGCCCGGCGCGCCCCGTGCGCTGATCCGCAGAGGCCTGCGAGATTTTGACCGTTTCGAGGCGCGTCATGCCACTGGCGGCGTCGAATCGGGGGGCGCGGCGGAGCCCACTGTCCACCACCACGCGCACGCCCTCGATGGTGAGGCTCGTCTCGGCGATGTCGGTCGCGAGCACCACTTTTCGCCGGCCCTCGGGGCTCGGCTCGATGGCCCGATCCTGCTTCTCGGGCGGGAGGTTGCCGAAGAGCGGATACAGGTCCACATCGCCGGGCACGGTGCCGTCGAGCCGCGACTCCGTCCGGCGGATTTCGCCCGCGCCCGGCAGAAAGACGAGCACGTCGCCGTCCGTCTCATCGAGCGCCTCCTGTACCTTCGCGGCTACGGCGGACTCGATGCGGTTTTTGACGGGCCGGTCGCGGTAGTGCACGTCGACCGGATAGCTTCGCCCTTCGCTTTCGATACGTGGGGCGTCAAGCAACGCCGCGATCGGCCCCGTGTCGAGCGTGGCGCTCATCACGAGGACTCGGAGTTCGGGGCGGAATACCTCCCGCGCCTGGAGGGTGAGCGCGAGCCCGAGGTCCGCCTGCAGGTTGCGTTCGTGGAACTCGTCAAAGAGCACCGCCCCGACGCCCTCCAGGGCCGGGTCACTCTGCAGCATGCGCGTGAGCACCCCTTCGGTGACGACCTCGATCCGGGTCTGGTCGCTCACCTGCGTGTCCATCCGCACCCGGTAGCCCACGGTCTGCCCGGCCTGCTCGCCGAGTTGTTTGGCCATGAACCGGGCGGCGGACCGGGCCGCCAGCCGGCGTGGCTCTAGCATGAGGATCGTGTCGCCGCCGAGCCACTCCTCACCCAGCAGCGCCAGGGGAACGCGGGTCGTCTTGCCGGCCCCGGTGGGGGCCTGCAGCACTGCTTCCGGGGCGTCGCGCAGGGCCGCCTTCAGGTCGGGCAGCACGTCCTCGATTGGGAGGCCGGCCATCTGCAAGAGGGAGGCATCTGGTCAGAACACGCGGAAGGTTGTAGCCCGGGACGAAGCGCGGAGTTTCGGACGCCCCCTTCGCCTCTGTCCCTTTGTCGGACCCCGCAGCGGTACAGACGGCCCTCGGGGAAGATTACATCGAAACGTGCACCTGTAGTCCGGCGCGAGGCGATCCCCACGGGCCGACGGACACAGCGGCGCTTTCCTCAGGGTGTTGCGCGTCCTGAAGCGACGCGTTGTGCTCGTCCATCGGACCTGTCCGCTCTTTCGACCCAAAATGTCCGATCGCTCTCCAGTCACACGTTGCCCGAACGGGCACTCTCCCTCCGACCCGGGGTGGTCGCCTTACGAGACACACTGGTTTCCCACCCGTTCACCTGCTTCACATCTCATTCAATATTCCTTTCGCAACGGCCATGTCGACGCAATCCCATCTCTTCCACGCCCGCCGCGTGTTTCTCTCGCCGGGTGACCTTGAGGCGGAGCCCGACTTTCGCCGCACACTCACCCGGCGGATGGGCGTGGGGCTGCAGTGGGGCGGTCTCGTCGGCCTGCTTGGGGTCGCGATCCTCGTCGGCGTGCACTGGGACCTCCTGGCCCGCCCCACCACCTGGTGGGACCCAACCCCCCATGACCGACGCAGGGTTCGTGCTCTGTAACAAGGCCGCCGTGGTGCTCGTGTGCCTGGGGGCCCTCGGTCTGGGAGCAAACGGGTGCCGGTTACGAACGGGACGCATCGCTGGCACCGGCCTTGCCCTGGCCGTGGCCAGTGTGTCGCTGATCCATGACGCCTACCGGGACATTCTCAGTGTGGAATGCCTGGTGCTCATCTACCTTCTAGCCGTGGCCGTCCTTCCCTACCGGTCCTGGCAGGTCCTCGGCCTGGGGCTTCTTTTGACGGCTCTCTTCTCTGTACTCGGCCACCACGGCCTGCCCGGCACCCGTGCAGCGCAGCCCACGCTCGTACAGCCCGGTCACCTGGTCCGGATGGGCTTCGCCACCGTCGTCCTGACGGGCGTCTCCGCCCTGCTCTACGCCATCCCCCATCGGCAGCACGCCGCGACCCTCCTGGAAGAGGGCGCCGAAACCATCTCGGACGTGGCCGCGGCCGTTGGCTACCGAGACCCAAACTACTTCTCGCGGCTCTTTCGCGATGCCTTCGGGATGTTCCCCTTCGAATACGCCGAGCAGGCCCCCGACGGGCCGGACATCCAACCGGAATGACCGGACACGGCCGGCGCCTACGGCCCAATGTCTGGTTTCTGAAGACGTGCGTGGGAAGACTGAACGTGCGTGATCGACGGGCGCCCTGCCTCATCCTCGCTCGCTCTCATACCCCTCGACCAGCCATGACACGCGCTTCCTTCCTCCTCCACTCGTCGGCGTCATCTCCTCAGCGTGGAATCCGTTGCGCAGCCGGTGTGGGTGCCGCACTGCTGCTTCTCCTGAGTCTCGCCGCGTCCCTTTCTCCCTCGGCCGGGTACGCGCAGGAGACCGACACGCTATCACAGGAGCAGACGTACCGGGTCGAGACAACGGACGGCACCACCGTCATCGGAACCGTAACGTCTCAA
>JBKHEM010000112.1:0-7472 GCA_046540815.1 Salinivenus sp. | reverse complement strand
TGCTCGCACGAGCCGTCATCCGTCGAGGCGACCACGTGCTCTTCGTTCGGGCCGACGGCCACGCACACACTTTTCTGCCGGGCGGGCATGTGGAGGACGGAGAGGGACTGACGGGGTGCCTCCGCCGCGAGCTTCGGGAGGAGTTGGGGGTCGAGAGTCGCGTCGGGCGCTACCTGGGGGCCGTGGAGCACCAGTGGCGGCGCAACGACACGCCGCAGTACGAAATCAACCACTGCTTCGCGGTCGACGTGCCCGCCCTGGACGCGGCGACGGATCCGCCGGCGCAGGAGGCGTATCTGTCGTTCGAGTGGGCGCGGAGGGACGCACTGGAGGAGGCTGCGCTCCAGCCGCCCCCGCTCCGTCACCTGCTCGCCGATCCGGAAGCGCACGCTCCCTGGTGGGCTTCTACGCTTAATTCCCCGGCTTCGGTGGACCCGGACGGCACCGGCACGTGACGATTCTGTGTCTCGTCGTCTGGAGAGGAACACCCGTTCCGCGCCGCAGGTTGTGCGATACGTTAATACAAACCCGAATCAACCCGGCGGTCCCGTGATGCGAGTGTTGGCGGCGTGTCGGATGTGTTGTTGTCTTGCTTCCGCCTTCTCTCTTGATCCGGCCCGCTCCGGTTGAGTTTTGCTCCTTTGTGACGCTGCTCACCCCCTGCGGCCGCCGGTCGGAGGGGTTTTTTGTTTTGTCCCAACCCTAATCACTTCCCATGCGCGCCTACGTAATCCACGAGAACGACGATTGGATGCCCCCGCTCCGCCGCGCCCTCGACGCGGCCGATGTGCCGTACGAGGAGTGGTTCGTCGACGAGGGCCACTTCGACGTGCAGGGGGCGCCGCCGGAAGGCGTCTTCCTGAACCGCATGAGCGCCTCCTCCCACACCCGCGGCCACACCGCCGGCGTGGAGCACACGCGCCAGCTGCTCGCGTGGCTGGAGCGGCACGGACGCCGCGTCGTAAACGGCCGTAACGCCTTCGAGCTGGAAATCAGCAAGGTGAAGCAGCACCTGGCGCTGGAGCAGACGGGCATCCGCACGCCCGCCACCCGCGCCGTGGCCGGCGGTCCCGAGACGCTAATCGAGGCCGCCCAGGACATCCCCACGCCGTTCGTCACGAAGCACAACCGCGGCGGCAAAGGGCTCGGGGTGCAGCTTTTCCGCACCCGCGAGGCGTTTGCCAACTACGTGCGGTCCGACGACTTCGAGGCCCCACCCGCCCACGTCACGCTCCTCCAGCAGTACGTCGAGTCGGCCGACGAAAGCATCACCCGTTGCGAGTTCGTGGACGGCGAGTTGCTCTACGCCATCCGGTCCGACACCAGCGAAGGCTTCGAACTGTGCCCCGCCGATGCCTGCCGCACCGACGAGACGTGCGCCATCGACGGCGACGATTCGCTCTTTTCGCTCCGCGAAGAGGTCCCCACCGCACTGGTGGAGCGCTACAAGACGTTTCTCGACCGCGAAAACATCGACGTGGCCGGCATCGAGTTTATTGAGGACAAAGAGGGACGCACCTGGACCTACGACGTGAACGGCACCTCCAACTACTCGCCGGACGTGGAGGAAAAACACGACCTCGACGGCATGGCCGCCGTGGCCGATCTTCTAAAGCGCGAGCTGGAGACCGCCGCGGCTGGCGACGCCGTCCTCTCTTAACGTCTGTTGTTCATCGTTTAACGTTCACCGTTTCTCGTTTCAACCCCCACCGCACGCATGATCGACCTCGGCATTTGGCTTCCCATCTTCGGCGGCTGGCTCCGCAACGTGAAGGACGAGGGCATGGCGCCCACGTTCGACTACAACAAGCGCGTGGCGCAGGCGGCCGACGAGGCGGGCTTTTCCACCATCCTGATCCCGGAGTTGAACCTGAACGACATCGAAGGGCCCACGGCGCCCAGCCTGGAGTGCTGGACCACCACCGCCGGCCTGGCGCCCGTCACCGACGACATTCGTCTGATGTCGGCCATCCGGCCCGGGTTCCGACAGCCGGCTGTCACGGCCAAGATGGCCGCGAACATCGACCACATGAGCGGCGGCCGCTTTGAGCTCAACCTGGTCTCGGCCTGGTGGGAGGAGGAGATGAAGATGTACGCCGGCCACTGGCTCGACCACGACACGCGCTACGACCGCTCCCGCGAGTTCGTGCAGATCATGAAGGGCGTGTGGGAGAACGACACCTTCTCGTTCGACGGCGAGTTCTACACCGTCGAGGGCACCGTGCTGGAGCCGAAGCCGGTGCAGGGCAGCATTCCGGTCTACGCCGGGGGCGGCTCGGAGGAGGGCCGCAACATGATCGCGAATTACTGCGACCACTACCTGATGCACGGCGGCTCGGTCGACAAGATCGCCGGCGACATTGAGGACATGCGCGAGCGGCGCGCGGAGGCCGGCGGGGATCCCGACGCCATGGAGTTCGGCATGGCGGCGTACGTCATCTGCCGCGACACGGAAGAGGAGGCGCAGGCCGAGCTCGACCGCATCACCACCGTCGATCCCCAGGCCGAGGGCTTCGACAGCTACGAGGAGTTCGTCGAGCACTCCGAACTCGACTCGGAGGTCGACCTGAAAGACTACTCCGTCTCGAACCGCGGCCTGCGGCCCGACCTCGTGGGCACGCCGGAGCAGATCACGGAGAAGCTGCGCGCCTACGCCGACGTGGGCCTCGACCTCGTCCTCCTGCAGTGCAGCCCCATGCTGGAGGAGGTGCAGCGCCTCGGTCGCGACCTCATTCCGAAGCTGGACGAGGCGGGCGTCGCCGCGCGGTAAAACCACTCGGGCGAATTACTCCCACACGAACCGGCCGCCCTCCTGCACCACCTCGCCGTCAAACTCGATGCGCCCCTCGGAGGTGTCGAGGATCATGTCGACGTGGACGGCGCTGTCGTTGCCCGTGCGGCCCTCGCCCACGTTGGCGTCGTAGGCGCGGCCCAGGGCCAGGTGGACGGTCTCGCCCATCTTTTCGTCGAAGAGCATGTTCTTGGTGAACCGGTCGATCTCGCGGTTCGTGCCGATACCGAGTTCGCCGAGGCGGCGCGCGCCCTCGTCGGTGTCAAGCAGGTCGTCGAGGGCCTCCTCGTTTCGTTCGGCCGACGATTCGACGACCTCGCCGTCCTCAAATACGAGCCGTACGCCTTCCATCTCACGCCCCTGGTGGATGAGGGGCTTGTCGAAGTGGACGGGGCCCTCCACGCTGTCGGGCACGGGGGCGGTAAAGACCTCGCCGCTCGGCATGTTGTGGCGGCCCGCCGAGTTGATGGCGTGCATGCCGTCCACGCTCATCTGGATGTCGGTCTCGCCCGCCACGATGCGGACCGTGCTCGCGTCCTCCAGGCGCCGCCGCAGCTCGTCCTGCGCCTCCTCCACGGCCGCCCAGTCGCGCAGGATCGCGCCGTAGACGAAGTCACGGTACGCCGCGAGCGGCAGGTCGGCTTTCTGGGCGTGGGCGTTGGTCGGGTGCTGGGTGAGGCACCACCGCTTGGAGAGCCGCTCCTCGATGATCGGCTTTGTGACGCGGGACCGGGCGGCCAGCGTCTTCCCGGGCACGTCGTTGAGGGCCGCCAGGTTGGCATCCGACCGGATGTGGATGACCGCGTCGCTCGCCTCGTACAGCGCCAGCGTGTGCTCGGGCAGCGAAAAGTCGCCGTCGTGGGCCCGCAGGTAGGCGCGTGAGGCCTCGTCCGACGTGTACAGCGTGATCGGATTGGCACCCCGGTTTCCAATCTCGCGCTCCAGGGCCACCAGCAGCTCGTGGGCGTCGGGGCCGGCGGAGAGCACGACATTGTCGTCGCGCTGAATGTCGGTTGACCAGTCGACGAGAATTTGGGCGTGTTCTTCGACGCGAGGGTCCATGGGCGGACGGGAGGATTTGAGGCAGGGAGTTGAGTGCGGCGTCGATCAAGACGCCTGTCGGACACGGGCGGGGAGGGACCGTGTTCGGGGATAGCGGCAGAACTCCCAAATATTTTTCAGGATGGGAACCGCGAATGAGCCTGGGGCGTCTGTCGCGCTTCGACTTTGCCCGATTTCATTCCCGCCTCTCCGTGTCGTTCGCCCACCGTTTCGTCCTCCGTCTTGAAGGAGCCATCGTGCTGCTCGCGGCCCTCTGGGGATACGTCCAGCTCGACGCATCGTGGGGGCTGTTTGCGGTTCTCTTGCTTGCCCCCGACATCAGCATGGTCGGCTATGCGTGGGGGCCGCGGGTCGGCGCGATGGCCTACAACGCCGTGCACACGTACCTCTTCCCGGCGGCCCTTGCGGCCGTCGGCGTTGGGACGGGAAGGACGTGGGCGCTTCCGGTAGCGCTCATCGCCGTCGCCCACATTGGGATGGACCGGGCGTTTGGCTACGGGCTGAAGGCCCCGACCGGCTTCCACGACACGCACTTGTCGGACCCGGAAGAACGCCAGTTCGTCGACCGGACGCCGGTCCCTGCGAACCGTTGACGCCCTACACCACGTCGACCCCGAGGCGCTCCTGCAACTCGTCGATGCGGCCGCGGCTGACGCTCACGCGGGTGCCGTCCTCAAGGCGCACGGCGTAGTCGCCGCCCCCGCCGCGCAGGATAACTTCAATCTCGTCGATGCGGACGATGGCCGAGCGGTGGACGCGCACAAACTGGCTGGGATCGAGGCGGGCGGCGAGCGTCTTCATGCGTTCCCGGACCACGTGCGTCCCGTCGTTGGTGTGAAGCTCGGCGTAGGAGCCGTCGGCCGTAATGTGGGTCAGGTCGTCGACCGACACGATGCGGGCCTTCCCGCGGCCCTGCACGGCAATGCGCTCCAGGTAGTCCTCCTCGTCGTCCGCTTCCTCCTCTAAAAGCGACGGGTCCCGTTCCTGGAGCATCGTCAGAAGGCGTTTCGAGATGGCGTCGGCCTCCTGGTTGAGCACCCGCTCGCGGGCCCGGTCCAGGGCTTGCTCGAAGCGGGCGTCGTCGAACGGCTTCAGCAGATAGTCGATGGCCGACAGGTCGAACGCCTTGATGGCGTACTGGTCGTAGGCGGTCACGAAGACCGTGACGGGCATGGCCTCACGGCCGACCTCCTCGATCACGTCGATGCCGCTCATGCCGGGCATTTGCACGTCGAGAAAAACGAGCGTGGGATTCTTGTTGCGAATGGCCTCTACAGCCTCGGGCCCGTCCTTGGCTTCTCCTACGATGGTGGCGTCGGGGATGTCCTGGAGCAGGCCGCGGAGCCGTTCGCGGGCGAGCGGTTCGTCGTCCACGATGAGGGCCTGGAGCGGGGCCTCGTCGGTAGCCATAGCAAAACGTGTGGGGCGATCGGAAAGAGTCAGTCGGGCAGGCCGTCTCCGGCGGTGCGGGCAAGGGGCGAGGCCGAGCCCGCAGCCGCGTAGAGGTCGGTGCTCGTGTGGTAGGGAAGCGACATCTGTGCCACGGTTCCCGCCTCCGTTGCCGTGAGGAGGAGGGACTGGTTGTCGCCATAGAGCTCTTTCAGCCGGGCGCGGACGTTGCGGAGGCCGAGGCCCTCCTCCGCGTCGGTGGACGGGCCGGGGCCGTTGTCACGCACACGCACCACCAGTTGATCGTCCGAGCGCTCGGCACAGATTTCGATGCGGCCCTTCCCGCGCACCTGGCTCGCGCCGTGTTTGATGGCGTTTTCGACGAGGGGCTGCAGGATGAGGTTGGGCACCTGGGCGTCGCGAAGGGACGACGGAACGTTGATGTCCACGTCGAGGCGACCCTGAAAGCGGATTGTCTGGATTTCGAGGTAGTCGTCCAGGAAGTCGAGCTCCTGCGAGAGGGGGACCTCCTGGGGCGCGTCCTCATCGAGCACGTGGCGCAGCAACTCGCTGAGGCGAGCGATCATGCGGCGCACCCCGTCGGGCTTACGGTCGACGAGGGTGCTCACGGCGTGCAGTGTGTTAAAGAGAAAGTGGGGGTTGAGCTGCATGCGGAGCGCGGCCAGTCGGGCCTCCGTGAGCTGGGCCTCCAGGGCCTGCGTGCGTTCTTCCAGGCGCTCGGCCTCCTCCTGCCGGGCCTTCTTCTGAAAATAGTAGCTCCGTGCGAATCCGGCCATGAGCACGACCAGGTAAACCACGAACTCGTCCATAAACCATAAATTCCGGATCGGCCGAAGAAGCTCGAACGTGGCGTCAGAATCCGGCGTAGCGGCGATGGAGACGAGATCCTCGCTCAGGTCCACCGTGATGGAGAAAACAAGAGCGGTCAGCGCGTGCAGGCTGATGTTGCGCGTGGCGGTAAACTCTTTGCTGGCCAGCGTTTCGACGACGGGCAATGCCTCCACGAGTCGAAACACGAGGGGCGTGACCAGGACCCAGGTGCCATACTCCACGAGCTCGCCAGCCATGCGGCCCCAGTGCACCCCCTCGTCCCCGTCCCCGAAGAGGCCCTGCGCCACGGACAGCAGGGCAAACGTGCCCCAGAAGGCGGCGATGATGCCCCATTCCAGCCGGCTCGGCCACGGGGATGAAGAGACGTCGGTCGACACGGGACAGTCGGGTAGGTGCGAAAATTACTGTTGCCTATAAAAGTCGGGCACGCACCTGCGAGATCCAAACGTCTCTACGAAACGCATACTGTCGTGCCGAACTGGGGCACCGGATCTGTGAATGCCGGACGGACCGCCCGGAAACGCTGCGCCACCGACTCGTTCAACATCGGCGTCCACTCCGTCCCTCGCGGCCTGCCTTCGTTCGAAGTGCCCTCCTCCTTTCGCGACCCAACTCGAATGCCCGCGCCACTTTTCCGTTACGGTCTCCTCGCCGGCCTCCTGTTTCTGACCGGGTGCCTGCCCTACAGCTGCCGGCCGGAGACCGAAAAGGCGCTTTTCCCGGCCGACTCCCTCTCCCGCCAGGTCGCCCAGGAAGCCCCGACCGACACGCTGCAGACGCGCTGGCGCACCGAGGGGACCGACGCGCACCCCCTGCGGTATCCGCGCACCGTCCGGTTCGTGGACGACAGCAGCCTTGCCGTGAGCGACGTGGAGCGCAACAGCCTCTTCCGCTTCAGCGGGGCAGGAGACGTCGAGCAGGAGATGCGCGACGACGCGTTTGCCGTGCCCCAGCTCGCAGGGGTCCGACAGGATACGCTCATCGTCTTCAATGCGGAGGCGAACCGGTTCGACTGGGTGGCGGATGGAACCCGCCTCTCCGACCGTGCCCGCACCATTGAGCGCCCCGCCGAGGAAACGCTTGTGTACCCTCTTGCCACCGACCGCCACCTCTACGCCAAGGTGGTTGGGGAGGACATCGCGCCCGTCCTCCTCCGCTACGATGCGACGGGCACACGGATCGCCCGCACGGCGCTTCCCGGTCCGTACTGGGCCCGCTCCGGCGTTCTGCGGCGCTGGGGAGACCGCCTCGTGAGCGTGTCCGGCTTCCGGCCCGTCGTGCATACCCTCCCGGAAGACTTTGCGACCGAGGCGCGGCCGGATAGCCTGCGCCTCATGGGGTTCGACTCGCCGATGCTGGAGCGCAGCTACGCCTACGC
>JBKHEM010000111.1:0-7574 GCA_046540815.1 Salinivenus sp. | reverse complement strand
GACGGACGCCGACCCGTGTGTGGTTTCCTCCTATCAAATCCGCGAGCGAATCGGGTCTCCACCCGTTCGTTTCGCGGGGCGCTCGGTTAGTTTTCGGGCGCCGGGTAATTGACGGAGAAGCGGGCCCACGAGGGCTCCGGCACCCACTCCCCGTCGCGCATCACGGAGGCCGGCTCCCATTTCGTTGCTGTGGCGGCCCTCAGGGCAATGGCATCGAGCGTGGGATGGATGCCCTCAACGATCTGGACCGCGTTCACGGCCCCGGAGGTATCGATGTGCACCTGTAGCTCCACGCTGCCACTGGCCTCCTCGTCCTGCCGGAGCGAATCCGGGTAGACAAGGTCGGCCCCTTCCTCGCGCTGCGGCTCGCGGAAGTGGTCCGTGATGGCCTGGTATGCCTCTTTCTTGCTGGTCTGCAGCAGCTCCGGCTTCAGCTCGCCGCCCTCTTGCACGGCATCTCCGCTAAGGTCCGCATCTGCAAGGGTATCAACGGCGTGCTCCTCAAAGAGAGAGTCGACGACCTCGGGGTTGTTGCGGTACAGGCGCACGAGGCTTCGCTTGATGGCCTCCTCAAATTGGTCCTGATCGATGCTTCCTTGACTGAGCGCCATCTCTTCCTCCATGATTCCCATGGTGACAAGGTCACTGAGGTCCCGAAAGACTTCGGAGGTGTCGACATCCTCACTCCACATGGTGCTGTCGGTGGCTTGCCAGCCCGACGGAGGGGCCGTTGGGTCCTCCTCTTCGCCACAGCCGGCGAGCAGGAGAACAGAGACAAGGAGAGCAGGAATCCATCGTAGAACGGTCATGGTACGGTATGGGGTGGGTGAAAAGGTTGGGGCGCTGTAGGTACGAGCAAGGGGCGACGGAACGCCTCGTTCCCGGCCGTCGACAAGGTCTATTCAACAACAAGGTCTATTCAACAAGAACGGGGGTTCCGACCGGCACCGACGCCCAGAGCCGGTCCATGTCTTGGTTGCGCACGGCCACGCAGCCCTCTGTCCAGGTCGTGGCCGCACCGGTGCCCTCGCCATGGATTTCAATCCATCCGCCGAGGTCCGTGTCCATCGGCGGCATCTCGAAATTGCGCTGCGCGTCCACGATCGCGTCGTGCTCGGCCTCCGAGATCAGGTCGTTTTGGCGACCTCGTTCGGCGTCGTCGATGGTTGGGTAGTTAAGGACGAGGGCTTTGTAGAACGAGCTTGAGGGGTTTTTGCGGACGATATAGAAGACGCCCTCGGGCGTGCGCCAGTGGTCGCGCCGCGCCTCGGAGCCTTGTCGTTTTTTATCGGAAAAGGTGTTGTACCCGACGTCCGCTTTAAAGGTGGTGTCCAGCACCGGGCCACGGTAGAGGTAGACCCGTCGCTCGGCCTTCGACACGCGAATCCACACGTTGGAGACTGCGTCTTCGGGGACGTGTCCGGTCCGGCCGTCGTCGGTGCGCACGCGGCACCACCCCTCCTCGCACTCCTGGCGGTGGAGCGGCGCCCGGACCGGCAGGCGCCGCACCGGGGCCGTGGAGTCGGGGCGATTGTAAAGGAATGTCGATTCGCCCACCACGTGCATCAGCGCGGCCCCGTCGGGACGACGGGTGGGGAGGGCCGTTCGTTCATCTGTTGCGGCCTGCTCCTCCTCTGGCACCGACACCGACGATGGAGCAGACGACTGCGCCGCCGCCGGCCCGGCGAGTCCCAGAAGCCCAATCAGCAGAAGGCCGCCGATGATGCAGAGGGTGTGGACCGACGCACGCAGGGCGCTTCGGGCGACGTCTTCGTCTCCCGAGCGGCTGTTGCAAGAATGAGATACGGGCAGGCTACGAGTCATTTTGGCTCCAGCAATACCGGTAGGCGTCCAGGGTGCCGTCGAGCACAGCCCCCTCCGTCACATGGTCCACGCACCGGCGCACCTCGGCGGCGGCGTTGGCCGGGGCGAAGGACGTGCCCACGGCCTTCAGGGCCTCCACGTCGGTCTCGGCGTCACCAATGTAGGCGATGTCGTTCATGTTCACGTCCAGGTGATCGGCAAGCCACTCCAGCCCTGCCCGCTTCGTGATGCCCGGCGGCACCACATCGATGGACACGGACGTGGAGAAAACACGGAGGTCCGGGGCGTTCTTTTTTACAAAGTGCTCGGTACGCGGACGAAGATCAAGAATCTCGTCGGGATTCGGCGAGACGACCCCCACCTGGGTTCGTTTGGCGTGATCGAGCGACAGAGTCGTGCCGGGGACACAGTCGGTTACGAACCAGTGCCGCACCTCATCCAGCGCCGCCTCGACGGAATCTGTGAGCATCGGAGACCAGGCGGTCTGGGCGGCCTCGGGATCGAAGCGTCCGCCGCCGCCCTCAAAAAGAACGGGCTCTCGCACGTGCAGGGCCTGCGTGATGGCCTCCACGTACGGGTAGGAACGCCCCGAGCACACCGAGAGGGCCGGTCCCGCCCCTTTCCCAATCGGCCCGGCCTCCTGCGCGTAGCGCCGGAGCGTGGCAAACCCCTCCAGATCGTACGGGACGTACGGCTCGGCCAGGCACCCGTCAATGTCAGTGACAAAGAGGTTGATCATAGACACGCTGCGTGCTCGATCGGAGAGAGGAGCCGTTTCGGCGAGACGTCATTACTCATCTTCTGCGTCCGCCTCTTCGGCAAACGTCTCCTCCATCGCCTCCACGATCGAGTCCGAGATGCCCATGCTGGAAAAGCCGCCGTCGTGGTAGAGGGTCTGCATGGTCACCATGCGCGTGAGGTCGCTGAGGAGCGTGACGGCGTAGTCGGCACAACTGTCCGCGCCGGCATTGCCGAGGGGCGCCACGCGCTCGGCAAACTCGTACATGGCATCGAACCCCTCAATGCCGGCGCCCGCGGTGGTCTTCGTGGGGCTCTGCGAAATGGCGTTGATGCGAATGTCGCGCTTTCCGAGGCGGTAGCCGAAGGAGCGGACGATGCTTTCGAGGAGGGCCTTTGCGTCGCCCATCTCCGAGTACTTCGAAAAGATGCGCTGCGCGCCGATGTAGCTCATGGTCAGAATGGAGCCGCCGTCGTCGATCGTCTCGGTGTCGAGGGCGTGGTGAACGATGCGGTGGAGGCTGACGGACGACACGTCGAGCGTCTGCTGGTACCAGTTGTAGTTGAGGTCTTCGTAGGGCACGTCCTTGCGCACGTTGACGCCCATCCCGATGGAATGGACGATGAAGTCGATCTTGCCGTACTGCTCCTTCACGTCCTCAAAGAGCGCGGCAAGTTCGTCGTCGTCGGTGGCGTCGGCCCAGATGATCTCGCTGCCGGTGTCCTCGGCCAGTTCGTCGAGGCTCCCGAGGCGCCGGGCCACCGGGGCGTTGGAGAGCACAAACTCCGCCCCTTCGCGGTCGCAGGCCTGGGCGATGGACCAGGCGATGCTGTCTTCGTTGAGGGCCCCGAAGATAACACCGGTTTTTCCGTCGAGCAGGTCGTATCCATCCATGACAGTATAGAGGCATGTGTGAGAGGCAAATGGAAAAAGCTCCGAGGACCGGCAAGAATGCCAAACGGATGCGACAATGTCGAGCCTCGCGCGGGGGCGTTACAACCGAACGTCCTGCATGGAGGCCACGTGATCGAGGAGCGTGTCGTGAAGGGCCCCGTTGGTCGCACACACCTGGCGGTCGAAGAGGGGCGCGAGGCCGTCGCGGTCGCGATAATCGGTCACGCGCCCGCCCCCTTCGCGCACCAGCAGGACGCCAGCCGCCACGTCCCACGGGGACAGTCCCGTCTCGAAGAAGGCGTCGAACCGCCCGCAGGCCAGCCACGCCAGGTCCACGGCGGCGGCACCGTGCCGTCGCACCCCTCGGGCATTCCGCAGCACGTCCTCCAGCACGCCGAGGTATTGCTCGGTGTGCGCGAAGCGCCGGTACGGGAAGCCGGTGGCCACAACGGCGTCGGAGAAGGCGGCACGCGAAGAGACCCCGGCAGGGGCATCGTTTCGCCGGAGCCCGTGCCCGGCGACCGCCGTAAACTCGTCGTTGTGAGGAACGTCGAGCACCACGCCCACCACAATCGCATCCTCCTCTTGCAACGCGATGCTGACGGCGTACGGGGGCACCTGTTGCATAAAGTTTGTGGTGCCGTCAATCGGATCCACGATCCACCGGCGTCCATCCACGGTCCGGGACCGGGCGTCGAGGTCCGCTCCCTCTTCCGCAAGAACCGGGACGCCCGGAGTCGCGTCGTGGAGGGCCTCCACGATGACTTCCTGGGCCGCTTCATCCGTCGCCGTGACGAAGTCGTTTTGACCCTTCGCCCGCACCCGATCGAGTTGGCCTGCGTGCTCGCGGATGGGCCGGGCGCCGCGCCGGGCCGCCCGCACGGCCCCCTCCAGCACCTCGTCGTAGGGCGAATTGTGGACAGGCATGTTGCTCATACGGATGGCGCGTCTGTTCAGTGAAGCGTGTCCTGGGAAGGGGGCCCCAGGCCAAAGACTCTGCGAAGCCGACGTCGCGAACCGAAACTTTCGGCCTTCTTTGGGCTTGCGGTATCGGATCATGAACCAACGTATAAACCGACGACCAGTGATGCAGCCAGGGGGCCCCGAACGTGTCCGTTCTTTATATGCCCTCCTGCTGAGCATCGCCCTGCTCGGCCTCGGGTTGAGCCTCGGCGGCTGCGCGTTGTCGTCGGACGCTCCCGTCTCTCCGTTCCTCCCCGCGGACTCGATTGCGACGGAGGAGACAAGCCGCGACTCCGCGCTGGCTGTGCTCACTGACATGGAGCGCGCGGCGTTTGATTCCGCCTTTGCAACGCTCGATACCCACTCCGTGTCGCGCCGGCTCCACACCGAACAACGCTCCCCGGCCGGGTCGGTGTCGGCGAGCCGGACGTACACGGTGCGCTATCCTCCCGCCCCCGATCGCGGCGTGATCCAGGACCGCGACTCCACTGGCTCCTTCCGCGATGGCGGGCTTTTGTCCAGCCTGTCCGCTTCCGGGGACCCGACGGAGCGTCCCCAGGACATTGCCCCGCAGGCCTTGTCCGACCCACCGGCCTACATTGCCCCCCGCACGCGAGAAGCCTTTCGCTACGCCCTTCACCGCGACACCGTATCCGACGGAACGCCGGTCCTGGTCGTGCGCGCTCAGGCCCGCGACGACAACGGGCCGGGGCGCGATCAGGGCGTCCGGTTCGCTCGGCTGACGCTGCTCCCCGACACCCGCGAACTGGTCGCCCTCACGGTGGTGCGGGCCGAGCGGACCCTCTTGTTTCATGAAGACAGCCGCCTCACCGTTCGATTGCGCCCCGCGCCCGACGCCGACGCCTGGGTGCCCGCCCTCGTTCGGTCTCGTGTGCACGTCGACGTGCCCTTCCGGGCGCCGCGCCAGTTTCACACGGTGTCCCGCTACGACGACTACGCCCGCTAAGCCATGGCCCTTGCCCTCCTGGAGAACGTACGCGACCGGCTCGCGGCCGACCGTTTTGGACGTGCCCTGCGCGGCTTTGAGACGGTCGGCTCCACCAACGCCGAGGCCATTGACTGGGCTCGTGCCGGGGCCCCGGAGGGGGCCGTGGTCGTGACCGAGTACCAGTCGGAGGGGCGCGGCCGACACGGACGCACCTGGACCGCGAAAAAAGGCCAGAACCTCATGTTCTCCGTGGTGCTCCGCCCCCGGCTGTCCGCCGACCGCTTCGGACTCCTCACCATTGCCGCGAGCGTGGCCGTTGCCGAGGCCGTCGACACGTTCGTGTCCCCCCACCGCGCGGCCCTCAAGTGGCCGAACGACGTGCTGCTGGAAGGCCGGAAGACCTGCGGCATGCTGCTGGAGTCGTCATTCTCGGGGGCCCGGGCCGCCGACGCCGTCGTGCTAGGCATTGGACTTAACGTCAACCAGGCCGAGTTTCCGGAGGCGCTGGCAGACACGGCCACCTCCCTCCGGCTGGTTGCCGGCCGTCCGGTGCCCCGCCCCCCCCTCCTCGCCCGTCTGCTGCAGGGGCTCGAGCGGCGGTACGACGCCGTGCAGTCGGGCGACGCCGCCGAGGTCCGCATGGCCTTCGAGGACCGGCTGGCCGCCCTACACGAGCCCATCTCGCTTCGTTTCACCGGCGCGGACCGCACGGTGTCGGGCACGGTACAGGGCATTACCGACACCGGTGCCCTTCGCATCGACACGGCCGACGGCCCCCAGACCGTGCACGCCGGCGAGGTCACCACGCAACGCTAATTGAACCGGTCGCACGCACACCGGCCCGCCCGTCCCCGTACGCCCACGATGTTTCTCGCCCTCGACATCGGAAACAGCGCCGCAAAAGGAGGCCTGTTCGACGAAGACGTGCTCGAAACGTCGTTTTCGATCGAGCTGCCCTCGCGCCCAACCGCACCACACGCGTCCGACGCCTGGGCCGAGGCCCTCGGGCCCAGCCTGGACGGCCGCTCCGTGGAGCACGTCGGGCTTGTCTCGGTCGTCCCCCGGGCCACCGCAGCCGCCTCCGCCGCCCTCCGAACGCTGACCGGCGCGCCCGTCACCCGTATCCAGGCCGACGCTCCGCTGCCGTTTGCCCTGGACTACGAGACGCCCGGAACGCTGGGAACCGATCGGCTGGCCGCGGCAGCGGCCGGCTGGGTCCTCTACGGCCGACCGGACAACCGGAGCGTGCTCGTCGTTGACACCGGCACGGCCGTGAGCTACGAGGTGGTGCACCGGGACGCGGTGTACCAGGGGGGCGCCATCGGGGCCGGGCCGGCCCTCGCGCGCCGCGCTCTGCAAACCGGCACCGCCCAGCTCCCCGACGTGCCCCTCACCCTGCCCGCCGAGCCCGTGGGCCGCTCAACCGAGGCCGCCCTTCAAAGCGGTATCATGTGGGGGCTCGTCGACAGTGTCCGTGGCATGACCAACCGCCTGGCCGCAACGCTCCCGGACGCCCCCCTCCTCATCCTCACGGGCGGATGGAGCTCTGTCCTGGCCAGGCACCTGGATCGGACGGACGTGCACGCTCCTCACCTCGTCCTGCAGGGCGCCCGCCTGCTGGCCGAAACCGACTGGTAGAGGCCGGCCTCGTCCCTGCCGTTCTCCTGCGTCGAGCCGCGGTGCTAGAAGGGCCACCGGGAAGCCTCCCCGCATTCACACGTGGCCTTCGCAGATGCGTGGCCGGCGACAGGTCTCCGCTCCCCCCAGCGTCGTAGAATCAGCCTACGTTGCGACGCGCCGATTCTCGGGGAGGAAAAGCGGAGTTGGCGCTTCTCGGCACGTACCGGACGCGCTTGTCTCTCGGGGCTGGAGACGCGATATAGGAGATGGCTTCAGCCCCTCCCCGGCCCTCTTGTCTACATGCCTCCCTCCATTCTCGTCACCGGAGCTTCAGATCCTGTTGGACTCGCCCTCCTTCAAGAGCTTTCGCATCGCCGGGTGCCTGTTCGGGCCTTCATCGACGATCGCGCCCAACTGGCGTCCGTGTCTTCTCCATTTGTCTCTCCAGTCGAGGGCAGCCTCCGAGATCCGGTCTCCCTCAACAAGGCCCTCCGGGGCATCGAGCGGGTGTTTCTGCTCTCGCCCGCCGGGCCCGATCAGGTGGTTCTCCAGGGAAATGTTGTTGAGGCCATCCAGCGAACACGG
>JBKHEM010000110.1:0-7588 GCA_046540815.1 Salinivenus sp. | reverse complement strand
TCCGCTCGGAGTCAAGCCAATGCTGAGCCCTCCGTGGCGCGGACCTATTCGGCCTTTTCCCCCACGGCGTCCGTGACGGTGACGTGTCCATCCTCCCGGAGGCGGTCGACGAGGCCCTTCTTGATCTGCTGAATGAGGGCCGGCCCTTCGTAGACCAGGGCGGTGTAGAGCTGCACGAGCGACGCCCCCGCCTGAATTTTTTCGTAGGCCGACGCCGCATCGCGCACCCCACCCACACCGATGATCGGGACGTCGCCGTCGGTGGCGCGGTAGAGATACCGAACCAGGCTGGTGGCGCGGCTCGCAAGGGGCGGCCCGCTCACGCCGCCGTCGCCAATCGACGACAACCGCTCGTCGGCGGTTCGGAGATTCGAGCGGTCCGCGGCCGTGTTGCACGCCACGAAGCCGTGCACCTCGTGGTCCTGCGCCACGGCCACTAGGTCGTCGAGGTGCGTGTCGAAGAGCACCTGGTCGCTGAGCGGCGGGCTGAGCTTGATGAGAATGGGGGTTTCGAGCCCGGCGGGCTTTTGCTCGTCCCCAATCACACCGAGGAGGTCGTCGAGTGCGGCGGGGTCCTCAAAGGTGGTGCCGTCGGCCGTGTTGGGGCACGACACGTTGAGCGTCACATACTGGGCCTGAGATCCGAGCTCGCGGAAGCTCTGTCGGAAGTCCTCCAGGGCCGCGTCGCCCAGGATGTCGGGATCGTGGGTTTTGGCCAGGTTGATGCCCAGGGGCCGCGAGCGCGCGTTCCGCTCTGTTTCCAGCCGCTCCGCGACCGCCCCCGCCCCGTCGTTATTCAGCCCCATCCGGTTGATGAGGGCCTCGTCGTCGGGCAATCGAAACGCCCGCGGCTTCGGGTTGCCGTCGGAGGGCCGAGCGGTGACGGATCCCACCTCGACGAAGCCAAACCCAACCGCCTCCCAAAACGACACCAGCTCGGCATTCTTGTCGAATCCGGCGGCGAGGCCCACCGGGTTGGGAAAGGTGTTGCCCCAGAGCCGCAGCTTGAGGCGCTCGTCTTCGTATCCGTACTGCGACTCGATAAACGACGGCGCCACGCGCTGGGCCAGGGCGGCGGCCTGCAGGGCTGTGGTGTGGGCCCGCTCGGCGTCCAACCGGAAGAGGAGCGAACGAAGGGTGCGGTACATAAGCCTGTACGTTCGGGGTGAGGGGACGCGGGCGAGACTGAACCGTCCGCGGCACAGCCCGTCGGTTGGACCCGACGATGGGGGCAATCGTTTCCGACCCCACTGTCCTCTTCCTGTTTCCAAGGCGCCTTTATTCGATGCCCTGCTCCCTGTTTCAGGTTGACGCCTTCACGGACACGCCCTTCGCCGGGAACCCGGCCGCGGTGGTCCTCCTCCCGGATCGCCAGTCCGCAGACTGGATGCAAGACGTGGCGGCCGAAATGAACCTCTCCGAGACGGCCTTTGTGCGCCCCCTGGCAGGCAGTCGCTACCGGCTGCGGTGGTTTACGCCCACCGACGAGGTGGACCTCTGCGGCCACGCCACCCTGGCGAGCGCTCACGTGCTGTGGTCCGAGGGATTCCTGGCCCGAGAGGCCCCGGCTCATTTCGATACGGCCAGCGGGGCGCTTACCGCCACCCACGGCGACAACGACGCCGGGTGGATCACGCTCGATTTTCCCACCGATCCGCCCTCCCCAACCGACGCGCCCGCTGCCCTGCTGGACGGCCTCGGAGCCCCCACACCGGTGTACGTGGGACGCACCGACCGAGACTATCTCGTGCGCCTAGACACCGCGACGGCTGTGCGCCGCGTGTCGCCCGACATGCCCCAACTGGCATCGCTCGACGCCCGCGGCGTCATTGTGACGGCCCCGGCCGACGACACAGCGGTCGATTTCGTGTCGCGTTTCTTCGCGCCGGGCGTGGGGGTCCCCGAAGACCCCGTGACCGGCTCTGCCCACTGCGCCCTGGGCCCGTACTGGGCCGCCGACACGGGCCGCACAGAACTTACGGGCCAACAGGCCTCTGCCCGGGGCGGGACCGTGCGCGTCCGTCTGGACGCCCCCCACGCCGAACGCATCGCCCTCGACGGCCGCGCCGTCACCGTCCTGAGCGGTCGGCTCCGCCCCTAGTCAACGCCCTACCAGCCGGGGCGCAGGATGACGCCGAAGTCCCAAGGCTTGTCGCGCTGGAAGGTCCGCGCGTAGAACATCTCAAACACAACTGCGCCCAGGAGATTCACCCGCGCTGAAAGACCCGTACTCGTCACCGGCTTCGCCGTTACCAGCCCCGAGGCTGTCCCCTGGTTTTCCGGGACCGAGGTTCGGAGAGCAAAGTCGTCGAAGTTTTCGCTCGTCCACGCCACGCCCGCGTCGCCAAACAGGACCAAGTCGACCGGTACATACTCGAAGGCCGACAGGCTCAAGACCTCCGGTCCGAGGAGCGGCAGGCGGAGTTCCGCACTGGCTAGCGCCATCCGCGTGCCGTAGAGGTACTCAATCCCACACTCACTGCTGGTGCCCGTCCGGCAGGCCGGCTGGTCGAAGAAGGAACTAAAGCTGTAGCCCCGCACGAAGCCTTGATTATAGGGATCGCCGATAGTCTCCCGCACGATGAGATTCTGAAACTGTCCCCGCAGGTCCCCACCCCCAGTCAAGCCGTCCTCCGCATTGGCCCCGTAATTCCCTCGGTGCAGCCCGCGGACGGCAAACGTGAGGGGCTCACGATAGAAGTAGCGGCGCCAGTCCGCAAGGACCGACACGAAGTTTCGTGATCCGACCTGGGGCGTCACCTGGAACCGGTAACGCCCGCCCTGCAGGGGCGAGGTGAGCCCCGAGCTGGAGAAGTCCCCAACGTACGCCAGGCCTACCTGCGTGAGATACAGGGGGTCGGAGGTCTCTCGGGTTTCCCGCACCTGCCCCGTAAACCGGTCGATTTCGCGCACGGTCGTGTCAAAGCCGTACCGCGTGCCGCCCAGGCTCAGTTCAAAGCGGTTGGTCTGTGAAAGCGGGTAGCTCGCCTGCGTGCTGACTTGTGACTGATAGATGCGCTGGACGAACTGAATGATCTGTCGCCCATCCCGCGAGAGCCCGACTTGTCCAAACCGTGAGGGAATGTGCGAGACGCCCACGCCGTAGTTCATGCGGTTGTCGCGGTTCGTGTAGAAGGCCCCGCCGCCCACATCCCGGAGCGTGCCGTTGGCCTGCACGAACACGCTGAGGTTCTGATCGCCGAGCATGTCACTGAAGAAGAACCCGACCCCCCCTTGCACCTGTGTGCCAAACGGGCCACCGAACGAGGTGCCAACCGACGGGGGCGCCACGTAATCGAGCCGGAGGCGATTGCTGGCCGTCCGCGTTTCGACGCCGGTCAGGTCCGGGAGGCCCGTCTCGTAGTCCGTGAGGTAGTCGCTCACGATTCCGCTCGACTCCGGGGGCGGCAGCGTACCGGCCGTCCCGAGCGCATTCGTCGAAAGGGAGTCGGAATCGGTCGTGTCCGCCGCGGTCGGGGCGGAGGGGCGCACCTGCGTGCCCTCCGTTTCCTCCTTGGGCAGGGACACGATCGAGTATCCGCCGTTGGAGAACACCGAGAACATCATGCGCCCGCTTTGGCGGGCCACAGACATCGTGGGCGAGGTGGCCGTGATGCCACTCACCCCCGTCTGCACATTCGTCACCCGGTAGATCGCCTCCGTTTCCAGGTTGTAGCGGTAGACATCCTTAAATCCGTCCTGATCACTCACGAAGTAGAGGCTCTGCCCGTCGGGCGAGAACTGCGGGTTGTGCTGCATGCCGGACTGAAACGGCCGCACGATGTCGATTTCGCGGGACTCGACGTCGATCAACCCGAGGCGGTAGTCCCCGTACCGCAGGGTTTCGAAGTCCGTGCCGTCGGACCCACGGTCGGTTGTGAAGGCCAGCGTCTCGCCGTCCGGAGACCAGGTCGGTTGCAGCGCGGCGTAGCGGTCGTTGGTGAGCTGGCGGACGCTTTCGTTCTCCAGGTCATAGACGTACAGGTCGCTCAGTCCGCCGTCGATCCCGGCAAAGGCAATGTACCGCCCATCGGGCGACCAGGCCAGGTTCTGGATGGCCCCAATGTCCTCCACCACCGTGCGCTGGGTGATCTCCCCGGTGCGCACATCGAACGTATTAATCTCGTTGGTGCCCTCCGCAAACGTCACGAACGCAAACCGGCGTCCGTCCGGTGACCACGACCCCGCTGAATTGATAAAGCGGAGCGCGTCGAAGTGGGGGTTGCTACGGGTTCCTTTCAGCTCCTGGACGATTTCGCCGGTTTCCGCGTCGGCCACAAAGAGGTTGGTCGTGAAGATGTTCTGGCGCGAGATGGCCGCCACGTAGCGCCCATCGGGGCTCACCGCCGGGGAAATGTTGAGCTCCCGCTCGTCCCCCGGCGTGCCCAGCACCGGCGTGCCCACCGAGTCCGGCGGCGTGCGCCCTTCGGTGCGCGGCAAATAGGAGTCCTGGACCGACTGCTTCCACTCCTCCGACAGCGAGTCGGCCGAGATGCCGAGCGTGTACACAAATGCCGAGTCCACGCCCACGCGGCCGCTCATCTTGTAGAGGTCCGTCACGGACGCATCCCCGTATTTGCCCCCGATGTAGGCCATGTACGCCTGACCGAAGCGGTACGGGAAGTAGCTCTGCATGTCGCGCGTCATCTGCTGAGTCGTGGGGAGATCCTCTCGCAGGGCGGCATCGCGAAGCCACATGGCCGTGTGCGAGTCCTGACGGCCCACCGACAGATACTCGGCCATCCCTTCCACAAACCAGAGCGGCAGGTTGCGCAACGAGAAGCCCCGGTTGTCGCGCCGAAGCGCAATGTCGTACTGGAACGAGTGAACCAGTTCGTGTCCCAGCACGTGGTCGGTCTGCTTGTAGCTGCCCGTAAGCGGCATCACCACGCGTTCCTTGAGGCTCTCGGTGACCCCGCCGGTGCCCTGCCCAATCTGCCCCTGAATAACGTTCGTCTGCTGAAAGTCGGTGTCGTTGGCGTAGAAGATCAGGGGTTTGCGCGCCTGAAACTCTCGCAGAAAGGTGCGCGAGTGGCGCTGGTACCACCGCTCGGCCATCCGCCCCACATCCATCACCGCCTCTTCCTCCTCCGGATAGAAGTAGATTTCGAAGTTGTCGGTCTGAAATTGCTGAAAGTCAAAGTCCTGATACTGGACCTTGTTTTGGCCAAAATACTGGGCCGCAGCTGGCGACGCCCCACCAAACACAGCGCCCCCCAGGACGAAAAGAACAGAAAGGGCAAGTCGTCGCATGTTGTGGCTAAGCGGTCGATGGACCTTAATGAAACCTGTACTGGACGGGAGACTCGTACCTGTGAGTCCCTTTAAAAGTTTGGACGTTACGGAAACGGGTGCCCGTTCTCTTCCCCACTCTCATCTGGAAGATTTCGTGTAGAGAAGGTTGGTTTTAACCTGTCCCCTGGATGCAAGGTCCGTCCAGAGATGGAACGAGTCCGTTTTCTTTGGCCCGGCCCCCGGCAATCGCTTCTTGCTTCCGCAATTAAGGGAGCACTGGAGGCCGTCAGGGCTGCAGTTCCCCCATCCCCCTCCGCCCGGACATTCCGGTTCATTGAGGCAATCGCGGCACGTGGGGCCTACGGCCGGTCTCCCAACGTGCAATCGCCGTAGTTCCCGGGCCGTATGTGCAACCCGCCCCGGGCCTGTCTATTTAAGGCCTTGATCGGGCCACGCCCGTTCTCTGTCTGTGCTTTCCTTCACGTTTGGGTTCGCTCCTCGCCGTTATGGACGAGTACAAGGTCCGCGTGCGGATCTACGCTGTCGTCGTGGCCGTCCTCCTCCTGATCCTGGGCGGGCGCCTCGCCCAGTTGCAGTTGTTTAGTGCTGCGTCGGCCAACGGGGAGATGGCCGGCAATGCCGTCCGCGAACGCGCCGTCGAACCCGCCCGAGGCGCGATCTACGCCCAGGACAGCACGCTGCTGGTGGACAACCAGCCCACCTACACCATCATGCTTACGCCCCGCTACTTTGATCGGTCGAAGACGGGGCTGCTGGCCGATCTGCTGGACGTAGCGGACTCGACGGTCACCCAGAAGCTGGACGAGGCCCGTGCGTGGAATCCGTTTCGGCCCAGCCGCTCCTTTCGCAAGGTGTCGTTCGACACGTTTAGCCGCGTGCAGGAGCACCTCCACGAGTTGCCCGGGGTATCGCACGAGATCGAGCTGCGGCGCCGCTACCATACGCCGGCTCGCCTTCCCCACGCGCTCGGATACGTCCGAGAGATTGGAGACCGCGCCCTTGACCAGCGCCGCGACGAGGGCTACCGCCCCGGCGACTACATTGGGATGATGGGCCTGGAGAAGGCCTACGAGCCGGTGCTGCGCGGCGAGCGGGGGAGCGAGTTCGTGCTGGTGAACGTGCAGGGATCCGAGATTCAGCCGTATCGCAACGGACAAAACGACGAGCCCCCCGTGGGGGGACACGACCTCCACCTTGCCCTTGAGCCCGAGGTGCAGGCCCTGGCCGAGTCGCTGTTCGTCGGCAAGCGGGGCGCCGCGGTGGCCCTCGACCCCGACAACGGCGAGATTCTTTCCTTTGTCAGTGAGCCGTCGTTCGATCCGGGCCTCTTTAGCCAATCGGTAAGTGGAGCGGTGTGGGACAGCCTTCGCACCGCCCCCTCCAATCCGCTCTTCAACCGGGCCGTCCGGAGCGGCTTCCCGCCCGGCTCCACCTGGAAGCCCCTCATGTCCCTGGTTGCCCTCGAAGAAGGGTTCATCACCGAAAACCAGCGACTCGACTGCTCCCCCAGCTACCGCATCGGGCAGCGCCGCTTTAAAAACTTCGAAATGAAGGACGAAGGGCGCATCAGCGTCGAGAAGGCCCTGGAGGTGTCGTGCAACACCTTCTACTACCAGCTCATGGACCAGATGGAGCTGAAGACCTGGCACGACTGGGCTCGCGAGTTTGGGTTTGGCCAAGAGGTGCCCCTCGACATTGGGGAGCAGGCCCCCGGCCTCATCCCTGACTCCTCGTATTACGACCGCATGTACGGCCGCTGGACCCGGGGCTACACCGTCAACCTCGGGATTGGACAGGGCGACATGTCGGTGACGCCCCTGCAACTGGCCCGCTACACCGCGGCCCTCGCCAACAAGGGCACGCTGCCCTCACTCCACTTTGTGGAGAAGATGGTCCATCCCCGCACCGGCGAGGTGCGCCGTCCAGACCTTCCCTCGCCGAAGCGCCTCCCTATCGACTCGACTCACTTTACGCCGGTCCGCGAGGGCATGCGCCGCGTCATGACGGACGGAACGGGCGAGTGGGTGCAGATCCCCGACATCCCCAGCGCCGGCAAAACCGGCACGGCCCAAAACCCCCGCGGAAAGGATCACTCCCTGTTTATCCTGTTTGCCCCCTACGACGACCCCGAAATCGCCGTGGCCGTGGCCGTCGAAAACGCCGGCGAGGGCGCCACCGCGGCCGCTCCCATTGCCAGCCTCATGGCGGAGAAGTACCTGACGGGGTCCATCGCCGACACGTGGGAACGCCGCTACTGGAAAGACCGGCTGCGCGACTCGGTTCGGAGCGCCCCGCCGAGGGGCTTTGGGGCCCCGTCGGATTCGTCGGTGAC
>JBKHEM010000109.1:0-7636 GCA_046540815.1 Salinivenus sp. | reverse complement strand
CTCACCGCCCTTGACCTCGTGGGGGCGTACGATCCCATCACCCGCCTGCACTCGATGGGTTTCCGGGACGACTTCGAATGGGATCTTTGTGCGTTCCGGACGCCGGTGCACGACGGCCGGGGGCTTCGATTCACGCCCGACCGCGTCGGCGAGGCGTTGGGCGACTACGACCTGCTGGTGGTGCCGGGCGGGCACGGGACGGACTCCCTTCAGGACGACGAGGCCTTTCTGGAGTGGCTCCAGACGGCGGCGCCGGTGGGGCTGAAGGCGTCCGTCTGCACGGGCTCGCTGCTTCTCGGGGCCGCGGGCTTCCTGACGGGGCATTCCGCCACGACGCATCCCAACGCGAGGGAGGAGCTGCGGCCCTACTGCGCGCAGGTGGTCAACGACCGGGTGGTGGACGACGGTGCGGTCGTCACGGCGCGTGGGGTGTCGGCCGGCATTGATCTCGGTCTCCACCTCGTCGACCGGCTGGCGGGCCCCTCGGTGCAGGCTCAGGTGGCCGAGCAGATGGATTACCCGTATGGCCTTCCTGCGGCGTAGCGGCCGAAGTCCCGGTCGAGAATGGAGTGTTCGTTAGGGGCGAGCGGGCTCTGGGCCGCTTGGTCCATGCTCAGGGCGTTCCAGCGCGGCAGCGAGGGCGTCGTCGAGAAGGAGGCGAAACCAGGGGGTGTATCGCTCGGGGTGGGCCGCCACGTCCGTCCGAAGGGCCGTGGGCGTCACCCACGCCCACTCTGCGACCTCGTCGGGGTTTGCGCGGATGGCCGCATCGCGGACGGTACCGACAAACACGTGGTCCAGCTCGTGCTCGACGAGGCCGTTGTCTACGGGCGTACGATAGGTGCGTTGAAAAGCGGGCGTGACGGGGCACGAGAACCCCATTTCCTCCCGAAGCCGTCGCTGAGCCGCTGCGGTCGGGGACTCTTCAGCTTGTGGATGGCTGCAGCAGGTATTGGACCAGAGACCCCCGGAGTGGTATTTGTCTGCGGCCCGCCGTTGAAGCAGAAGGCGTCCCCACTCGTCAAACACGAAGACTGAAAACGCGCGGTGCAGCCAGCCCTCGGCATGGGCCCGCAGCTTGTCGGCTGTGCCCTGGGGGCGGTCGGCCGCGTTTACCAGTACGACGGGGGCGGACATGGAACGGAAGCGTGCAGGAACGGGCGTGGTGCACTGTCTAGGGTCTTGCGGGCACCGAGAAAAGGCAATGGAGCGGAGTGTACATTACAGGCTTGTTTCACCTTTTGCTCGACGCGGGGAGGCCGGTGTGTAGCGGACGCTCGTTGCATGGTAAGGATTCGTAAACGACTGATCGAATGGCTTGACGGGCGCCGGGCGGTTTCTCTTTTTGCGTCCACGGACACGCTCTCTTTCCAGATTTTCCTGTATCCGTCATGTTCGAACTCACCATCAAAGGCGTCGGCACGTTTGAGGTCGAAGAAGGCACCCGTCTGGTCCGCGCCATCGAGGACTGTGGCGTGGACATTGGTCATCGCTGTGGGGGGCAAGCGAGTTGCACGACGTGCCGCGTGCAGTTTGAGGAGGGAGAGCCCAGTGTGATGACGGAGGCCGAGTACACCAAGCTCGGGGACATTGGGCAGCTGGGCGACATGCGCCTCGCCTGCCAGATTGTGGTGGACCGCGACATGACGGTTGAGCCCCTCATGACGGTTGAGGGGCAGGGGTGGGACGACGCCGGCCCGGAGCCGGCCATTACGGTGGAACCGGAGCCGGAATGGCACCCGATCTCTGTCCTGACCGAGAGCGCCAGCGAGGACGGATGATCCCTCGATCAAACGGCAGTTCCCTTGCTCTCTGTGTGGTCGTGCCCATGGACGCACCTGCTCCCACGGCTGACTGTGTCTCCCGGTGTCGGGGAACGGTCTGTGTTCGACCGTTTCGGGACGCGGACATCGAGCCCCTCGCGGCGGCGGTGCAGGCCTCGCTCGACGATCTGCGCCCCTGGCTTCCCTGGGCCCATGCGGCATACGACCGGGCGGAGGCCCGCACCTGGGTCGAGAGCCGGCCGACCGCCTGGGCGAATGGCGAGGCGTACAGCTTTGCCATTGTGCACGCGAGGACCGACCGATTTCTGGGGGGCGTGGGCATCAACCGAATCGATGGGCCGAACCGGGTGGGCAACCTCGGCTACTGGGTGCGGACGGAGGCGACGGGGCGCGGCGTGGCCACGACGGCGGCGTGCCTTGCGGCCACGATTGGAGTGGAGGAGATTGGGCTCCGCCGCCTCGACATTCTGGTCCCTGTTGAGAATGAGGCCAGCCGACGGGTAGCGGAAAAGATCGGGGCCACGGCCGAAGGCACGTTGCGGAACCGCCTCCGCGTGGGCGGGACCGCCCACGATGCCGTACTGTACGGGCTCCTTCCCGAGGCCCTGCCGGACCGAGTCCCGACCGCCGTCCGGTCGTAGGCGCCGAAGGGTACTCTTGAAAGTCATGGAAGAGAATTCGTCTTGCGCCGTGAATCCCGCCGCGACGGTGCGCATTGGATATGTCTCGCGAGATCTTGTGGTAGCCTCCGGGCGGCACGCTGCGTTTCCTTTCCTCACCCAGTTTCCGGATTTATGTCGTTTCTTTCGTCGAACCGGCTCGTGCAGGCCCTTCTGGCCGTCGTCGGAGTCGTTCTTACGGTGCTCCTCCTGGCGCCGGGCCTCGTGGTTGAGTACTTCTGGATGGGCGAACTCGGTTACGAACAGGTCTTCTGGACCATTCGGAGCACGCAGGTGGCGTTGTTTTTCCTTGTGTTTGCGGTGGCGGCGGCCTACTTCGGTGTCAACTTCAACGTGCTTCTGCGTCGCATTCCGCCGCTCTGGGCGTCCCGGTGGGCCCAGGAGGGCGAGGCCCCGCAGGTGGGGGGCAAGCCCCTCACGCGCGGCCGCCTGAAGCGAGCCGCCTACGTGATTGCGGGGATCCTCAGCTTGCTTTTTGCCGCCGGCTTTTCGGGACGGTGGGACGACCTCCTCCGCTTCTGGTACGCGGGCAGTTACGGCGAAGCCGATCCCATCTACGGGCACGACCTGGCGTACCACATGCTGGAGCTTCCGTTCATCCAGGCCCTGCAGAGCGCCGTGGTGGGGCTCGCGTTTTTGGGTCTCCTGGCCCTCGTCACCGGGTACGTGATGGCCGGCGAAATTGGCGTGGAGGACGGGCAGTTCCAGGTCGACGACGACGCCCTTCGTCACCTGGGCGTGAACGTCATCGTCCTGCTGCTCGGCTGGACCTGGGGCTTTTACCTCGACCGCTACGAGATGCTTCAGGAAGGCGGGGGGGGAGCGGTCTTTGGCGCCGGGTACACGGACATGAACGTGGTGCTTCCGGCCCTGTGGATCATGATTCTTGCCACGCTTGGTCTGGCCGGGCTGGTTGCGTACAATCTGTACCGCACGAACCTGCGGCTCCTGGGCTTTGGGGCCCTTGGGTACGTTGTGATTCTCGTAGCGGGACTCGTGGCGGCCCCCACCCTGGTCACCCAGCTTACGGTCCTGCCCAGCGAGCTCCAGATGGAGCGCCCGTACCTGGAACACAACATCGACATGACGCGCGAGGCGTACGGGCTCGGGGACTTTAAGGAGCGGTCCTATCCAGCCCGCCCCGACCTTCCCGCCGATGCGGTGGAGAATAACGAGGAGACCATCGACAATGTGCGCCTGTGGGACCCGCGACTGCTCATCGATACCTACCGGCAGCTCCAGGAAATTCGGCTCTACTATGAGTTCTACAACGTGGATGTTGATCGCTACATGCTCGACGGGGAGTACCGGCAGGTGATGGTGTCGCCGCGTGAACTCACGCAGCAGCTGCCGGAAGACACCTGGGACAACCGGCACATTCGCTTCACGCACGGCTACGGCTCGGTGGCCAATCTGGTGGCGCGGGAAGGGGTGGAGGGCAGCCCGGAGTTTTTGGTGCAGGACATTCCCCCAAAGGCCAAACACGAAGCGCTTGAGGTGGAAGAACCGGCGATTTACTACGGGGAGCGCACGCCGCACTACCGCATCGTGCCGGCGGGCGATCCGGACGAGGAGCCGCTGGAACTGGATTATCCCCGGTCCGGCGAGAACGTATACACGCGCTACGACGGGGACGGTGGGGTCAGTGTGGGGAGCTTCTGGAAACAGCTCCTCTTTTCCTACTTCCTGAGTGACTTCAATATTCTGCTTACCGACTACATCAGGGACGACAGTCAGATTCAGTTCTGGAACAAGGTGGAAGAGCGCGTGCAGCGGGTGGCGCCGTTTCTGGAGTTCGACGGAGACCCGTACATGGTGCACGGCGGAGACCGGCAGTACTGGATCCTGGACGCCTATACCACGAGCGATTCCTTTCCCTATTCCGAGCCCATCCGTGAACAGCGGAACTACGAGGGCACGCGCTACCTCCGCAATTCGGTGAAGGTGGTAGTCGATGCGTACGACGGCGACGTGTCCCTGTACGTGACCGAGCCGGACGACCCGATCATCCAGTTGTACCAGGAGGTCTTCCCGGATCTCTTTCAGTCCTTGGGGGAGATGCCGGAGCGCCTGCAGAATCACATCCGGTACCCGCAGGATCTCTTCGAAATACAGGTGGAGCGCTACCGGCGGTATCACCAGACCCAGCCGCAGGTCTTCTACAACAACGAGGACTTGTGGACGCGCCCGCGGGAGCAGTATGCAGGGCAGCAGCAACGGATGGAGCCGTACTACATCCTCACGGACCTGCCGGGCGAGGACGCGGCGGGGCTGGAGTTTATGCTTATGATGCCGATGACGCCGGAGGGGCGCGACAACATGATTAGCTGGATGGCCGCGCGCTCGGATCCGCCCAACTACGGGGAGGTGATTGTCTATGAGCTTCCGAAAGACCGGCTCATCCGGGGCCCCAACCAGATCGAGTCGCGCATTGATCAGGACACCGAGATTTCCCGACAGCTCTCGCTCTGGGACCAGCGCGGGTCGAGCGTCATTCGAGGCAACCTGATCGTGGTGCCGATTGAAGAATCGTTCCTCTACGTGGAGCCCATTTACCTCATTGCGGAGGACATTCAGATTCCCGAGATCCAGCGCGTCATTGCCGCCACCGACCAGCGGGTGGCGATGGAGCGCACGCTTCGCCAATCGCTCAATACCGTCTTGGGCGAGCAGGTCGTCGAGACAGACGACGAGGAAGAAGCCCTTGCGAAGCTGGAGGAGGCCGCCGGGGCCGCGCAGGCCGCGGCGCCCGAGCAGGTGGAGGGGCTGGAACGGGCCAAAGAGCTCATTCAAGAGGCCCGGCAGGCCCTTCGAGATGGCGACTTTGCCGGCTTCGGAGAGCGCTTCGAGGAGCTGGAGCAGGAGCTTGACGATGTGCCCCTCCCGGACACGTCCGCCGTTCCGTCGCCGGGTCCCGACACGTCCGCTGCTCCGTCGCCGGGCCCCGACACGACCACGACGCCCCCCGGAGACGCGGACGGGACGGGGTAGCACGGGGGAGGGCCGTTGACGGTTGCGCGGCGCCTCCCTTACCTTGACGGACGCCCTGTCGTCTCACTGCTTGGCTGCTCCCAACCGCATGACGCCCGACCTCCTGCTTCGCGGCGGCACCCTCCTTGACCCCGCCACAGGCACGACCCGCGCCGCCGACCTGCTCATCCGCGACGGCACGATTGCTGCGATCGGCACGGACCTCGCGCCGGCGGACGATGTGCCGGTGGTCGACGCCTCGAACGAATACATCTCGCCCGGCTGGATGGATATGCACGTCCACCTGCGCGAGCCGGGGCAGGAGCACAAGGAAACGATCGCGACGGGGACGCGGGCCGCGGCGGCGGGCGGGTTTACCGACGTGGCCTGCATGCCCAACACCGAGCCCCCCCTCCACACCCGCGATGTCGTGGAGTTCGTCAAAGAGCGGGCGGCGGACACGCCCGTCGGTGTCCATCCCATCGCCTGCGTGTCGAAGGAACGGGCGGGGGAGGAGCTTGCCGAGCTTGCCGATTTGGCCGAGGGCGGGGCCGTGGCCTTTAGCGACGACGGCGCACCGGTGCATGACGCCGGCCTGATGCGGCGCGCGCTGGAGTACAGCACCATGCTCGACCGCCCCATCATCAACCACATGGAAGAGCCGGCGCTCAACCCCAACGGCCAGATGCACGAGGGGGAGGTGTCGGCGCGCCTCGGCGTCGACGGCATCCCCGGCCGGGCCGACGACGTGATGATCGCGCGCGACCTTGAGCTCGCGGCCTTTACCGGCGGGCACGTGCACGTCGCGCACATCTCTACGGCCCGGGGCGTCGAACTCGTCCGCCGGGCCAAGGCGCGCGGCCTGCCCGTCACCGCCGAGGTGTGCACCCACCACATCGCCCTCACCGACGTGGCCGTCGAGCGCTCCGGCTTCGATCCGAACACCAAGATGCACCCGCCGCTCCGCTCGGCCGAGGACCGGGCGGCGCTCAAGGAGGGGCTGGCCGACGGCACCATCGACGCCCTCTGCACCGACCACGCCCCGCACGCCGCCCACGAATCGGACGTTGAGTTTAACGCCGCGCCCTTCGGCATCACGGGTCTGGAGACCGCCTGGGGCCTCATCGGGCGCGAGCTAATCGAGCCCGGCGTGCTGTCGGTCGCGGAGGCCGTCGAGAAGCTGACCGTCGCCCCGCGCCGCATCCTCGGCCTCGATGTCCCGAGAATTGAGGAGGGAGCGCCGGCCCGCCTCACCGTGTTCGACGCGTCCACCCGGTGGACCTTCACGGAAGGGCACATCTACTCCAAAAGCCAGAATACGCCCTTCCTCGGCGATGATCTGGTGGGCCGTCCCTGGGCCATCTATGCCGACGGCCAGCTGGTGCGACACGACGATCCGGCGTGGTGATGTTCTTTTGCTTCTCCCGCCTCCGCCTCTCCGCGTATGGGCCTCTACCAGAAATACTTCGCACACAGCCTCGCCTGGGGCGACGAGGCGCAGCACCGCCTCTACGGGGAGCGGAAGCGCCGGCTCTTTGCGGGCCTTTCCGGGACCGTCGTGGAGATCGGGCCGGGGACGGGCGTCAACCTGCCGTACCTTCCAGACGAACTTCGGTGGATTGGGCTCGAGCCGAACCCCCATATGCACAGCTTTTTGTACGAGAAGCTGCCCGGTCGCGACCTCGACGCGGAACTCCGCACCACCCCTGCCCAGGACACCGGCCTGCCCAACGCCTGCGCCGATGCCGTCATTAGCACGCTGGTGCTCTGCTCCGTGCCCGACGTGGATGAGGCGCTCACTGAACTGAAGCGAATCCTAAAACCGGACGGGCGGCTTCTCTTCATTGAGCACGTCGCCGCCCCATCGGACTCGTGGCTCTGCACGTGTCAGCGCACCATCAAGCCGCTCTGGCGAACGATGGCCGACGACTGCCGCCCGGACCGCGACACCGAATCGGCGCTCCGCCACCATTTTACCGACGTGTCCGTCGAGCGCTTCCGGACCGGCCTGCCCGTCGTGTCGCCTCACATCATGGGCACGGCGACCGTCTGAGCCTGGGCGTATGGGAGTCTGGGGGAAGGGGGAGACAGGGGAATGAAAGGACCGTCTGCACAAAGGAGTCAATGATCAATGGAAACGACGCACCTGCTCGCACGAGCCGTCATCCGTCGAGGCGACCACGTGCTCTTCGTTCGGGCCGA
>JBKHEM010000108.1:0-7740 GCA_046540815.1 Salinivenus sp. | reverse complement strand
AAAAGACAACCATCTCTACATCGGGGTACTGCGAGCGCACGTTTTGGACGAGGTCAAGCCCGTGGGCATCGTTGAGAGAAATGTCAACGATGGCCACATCCGGCTCCAGTTCCTCGATCTTGTGAAACGCCTCGTCGGAAGAGTCTGTCTCTCCACAGATTTCCATGTCAATGGTGCCCTCGACGGTGTCCCGAACGGCCTCTCGGATTGCGGGGTGGTCGTCGACAACAAAGACGCGAATGTGATTCGTCGAGCGCTCGGAGGAGGACATGGGAGGGGTCAAAGTTGGAGAAGAAAACGAAGGATCCAGGCCTGTGCCCGCCTCCCGCGACAGTGGCGAGACTCGCTTCGTCGACGGCCCCTATCGGGATGAGAGCCGACACGACTCTTCCTCATCATGCATGGCCAATATTCAACGGGCCCAACCGGGAAACGGACCTGTGGGCACTGTTTTGAGACATAAACAATAAGTTCATAAACCTCAAGAATCAAGACGGAGAGCGATCCCACCCCGCACGACTCCCGTCAAACAGAAAAGGCGAGACGGACTTCGGAAGAGTCCATCTCGCCTGTTCGGAGCGGGCGATGGGATTCGAACCCACGACCTTCTGCATGGCAAGCAGATGCTCTGCCACTGAGCTACGCCCGCGGAAAACCAAACACTAAAAGCGATTAATGAGACCGCATGCTAAATGGAGCGTTCCGTCAAAATCCGATTTTTCTTGTTCCTTCGTTGTCTTCGGTCGATGTCGGTCCCGGCCGGTCCATCGTCAGGGTACGCGTGAGGGGTTCGGCTCCCATCGCCTCCCAGAAGCATCGGGCCACCTCATTTTCGGCCAGCATGGAGAGGCGAACGCGGTGTGCCTCCACCTCGTCGGCCCACGTCTGCACGGCCGCCACGAGCTTCGTTCCAATTCCCTGCTGGCGGGCGTCGGGGGAAACGTAAATTTCGTCGAGGAAGACTTCCCCCTCGTCTTGATAGATGGGCGGAGGGGCCCATCGGCGGGCCGTCACGAACCCAACAATGCAGTCGGCCTCGGCCACAAACATACGGCGCGTTTCATCTTCGACCCACATTGGAAAGTCGTTGTCCCAGCGCTCCCGCGCATCCTCGGACGCGCCAATCCGGTCGTCCAGGGCCGATTGCTCTTCCAACAGGGCCGTCCACAACGCCCCCACGGCGGCCTGATCTGGGCGACGGACCCGACGGATGGTGACGGTGGACATATAGAGGCCTCCGGCATTATTGGTGTACGAGCGGCATGCTCCCGCTTATTCTTCTACCGCCGCCGGTTGGGCCGGCGTCAGCAATTCCTGATCCGCGAGCAGCTCAGCGTTTAGAATGGCCCCGCCCGCCGCGCCGCGCACGGTGTTGTGCGAGAGAAGCACGAATTTGACATCGTTGGCCGCACAGGGCTGGATGCGACCCACGGACACCGTCATGCCATCGCCGGCGTGCACGTGGCGTTGGGGCTGCGGGGCATCCGGGGCGTCGAGCACCTGCAGGAAGGGATCCGGGGCCGAGGGAAGGTCCGCGTCTGCCATGGGAGACCGATACGTCTTCAGCGTCTCCCGAACGGCCTCGGCATCTACGTCCTCTCGGAATCGGACCGAGGTGCAGGCCAGGTGCCCGTCACGTACGGGCACGCGAGTGCACTGCGCACTGACCGTAAGGTCGGCCGGGACCACACGATCCTCTTGCAGGGTGCCCAGAATCTTCCGGGGCTCTTTGGCCATCTTCTCTTCTTCCCCCCCAATGTAGGGCACCACATTGCCCACAGCGTCAAGCGATGGCACGCCCGGGTACCCGGCCCCCGAGAGGGCCTGAAGCATTGTGACCTGTACGGCCTCAACCGTGAAGGCCTCCATAAGCGGCTGCAGCCCACAGACGAGCCCCACGGTTGAGCAGTTGGGATTGGTTACGATGAATCCGTCTCCGCCCCAACGCTGCTGATCAATGAGGGCGAGGTGGTCCGGATTTACCTCCGGGATGAGGAGGGGGACGGCCTCGTGGTACCGGTAGTTTTTAGCATTCGACACCACAGGGACTCCCGCCTCTGCAAACGCCTGCTCCACCTCGCCCGCCACGGACGAACTCAACCCCGAAAACACAAAGTCGCAGTCCAGGGCCTCTGGGTCTGTTGGTTTGACCGTGAGATTGGCCACAGATTCTGGAATCGGCGTCCCGCTCAACCAGTTCACGGCCTCGCGGTAGGGCTGCCCGGCCGACCGCTCGGAAGCTGCCACATCGGTCACGGTGAACCAGGGATGGTCGGCAAGGTGACGAACGAACGTTTGGCCTACGGCGCCGGTGGCCCCAAGCAGGCCCACGCGAAAATCTGGTGTGCTCATAAGGATGATGTAGTGAAAAAACGACAATGGCCTCGCATCTCTCGTCTCCCCGATTACGGGAGGGTCGTCGGAGCGGCGTGCCCAACGGGCGGGACGAGGGAAACGTTCGAGTCTGCTTCCGGCACGATTTGCGTTCCCTCTCCGTCCGGCTCGTCAATGGAGCGGACCTGCATGGGGATCCCGGCATCGACCAGTGGACGGAGCGTTTTCGGATGCATTCCAAGTCGACCCGCCTCAGTACGCGCCAGTGCCTCCTTCATTGACAGTCGGTCCAGCCTCTCGGCGGTGGGGTCGGTTTCGGGATCCGCCGAGTAGAGTCCATCCACATCCGTATAGCGGGTCAGGCATCCAGCCGTTAAAATTCGGGCAAACAGCGCGGCCGAGTAATCGCTCCCTTCAAAGCCGAGCGTGGTGGTGCGCCCGTCCGAGGTGGCCCCGATGAATCCGGCCACCACCGGCACTGCATCGGCGGAGAGTCCTTCGTACCAGTTACGGAGGCGGGCCCTCGTGGCCTCAAGATCAACAGTAGCCTCACCGAAGGTTTCGTCCGTGACAACAAGGGCCGTTGCGTCGCAAAACGGTGCCGCACACCCCGCATCCCGAAGAGCAAGGGTCACCATGGGCACCGACAACTGTTCACCTGTGGCCAAAACAGCATCCCGAAGGGCCGGCGTAATACCCTCCCGTTCCGCCTCCGCAAAGAGTGCACGCAACGCCTGCAACCGTTCTTCAGCGATGTCCATGTACTGAACAAAGGCCGCCTCTCCCAGCACCTTTCGCGCCTGCGATCGGTGCCGCGTCCGAAGGTCCCGCACAACGGCGTCCACCACCGCCGGGCGCTCATTGATCTGTGTCGCAAACGACTCCAATGCAGCCGAGAGCCGCCGCGTCACCTTTCCCTGAGCCGAGACAATGCCCACCCCCCGTCCTTCCTGCGCCGTCCGACGCAGAATCTCTACGACGGTCCGGAATCGCGGCGCCGTTCCGACCGAGGTCCCGCCAAACTTATACACGACGTGGGGAGACTCCATCCGGGGCACCGTGAGGAACATCGAGCAGACTGTAAAACTGCCCCTGCAACCACTGCTTTTTGGGCGGTGTTCCACTCCCCTCTCGCTAATCCTCGTCAAAGTTTTCCGAGGCGGTTTGTGAATCCCGGCAGCCTTTGTAGGTTGAAAATTCCATTGCTCTTGCAAGAACTGATGATCGAATGCCCTCTGACTCTCCCGAACACCTGATCGACGGGCGCGCGCTTGCACAAGAGGTGAAGGATGACGTTCAGTCCGAAATCCAAGACTGGACTGGCGCCGGGAACCGCCCGCCCTTTCTCTCAGCCGTCCTGGTTGGCGAGAATCCGGCGTCCGAGGCGTACGTCCGCGGCAAAGAGCGCGACTGTGCCGAGGTTGGCATCGAGACCAACACACTTTCCTTCGACGCCTCTCTATCAGAGGCGGCCCTCCTGGACACGGTTCAAGACCTGAATCAGGACGAGCAGGTCGATGGGATCCTGGTGCAACTTCCCCTCCCAGACCACATCGACGAGCAAAAAGTCATCGACACGATTGCTCCGCACAAGGACGTGGATGGATTCCACCCGGAGAACCTGGGACGCCTGTTGCGGGGCACGCCGTCGTTCGTGCCCGCCACTCCGTTCGGCATCCTCGAAATGCTTCGCCGCTCCGACATCGACCCCGACGGCATGGACGCCGTGATCGTAGGCCGGTCGAACATCGTGGGCAAACCCCTGGCGGCCCTTCTGATGCAGCGAACCAGCAACGCCACGGTCACCGTCTGCCACAGCCATACGGGGACCCTCGCCGCCCACACCCGCCGGGCCGACCTCCTCGTGGCTGCCCTCGGACAGGCCGAATACATTGGGGCCGATATGGTGAAAGAGGGCGCCGTGGTCATCGACGTGGGCATCAATCGCGTAGAGGATCCATCCCGCGATCGAGGCTACAAACTGGTCGGCGATGTGGATTTTGAGGCCGTTCGCGAGAAAGCCGCTCGGATTACCCCCGTCCCGGGCGGCGTAGGCCTGATGACACGCGCCATGCTCCTTCGCAACACCCTGACGGCGGCCCAAACGAATGCAGCGTAACGCCGCCTCGTGCTTCTCCTGCGATTCTTCCGTAGACCATGTCCACGCCCTCCGCACCAGTGCAGTCCGCCGTCCCCCAACAGGCCGTTCCCTCCGACACTACAGCGGGGTCGACTGCCGATACGACAGCCATGGACCAGGCGGTTAACCAGTTTAACAACGCCTTTGGCCACGCCCTCCAGCTTTTTCTCAACGGCAATTGGGGTGCGCTCTATGACCACCTCACAAATGGCGTCCTCCACCTTACGGGACTGTTCTTGGAGCGGGGCCTCCAGGCCTTGGCGGCATTTGTTCTCCTTTATATCATTTACCGGCTCCTGGCCACGGCCCTCTTCCGGGTTCTCGATCAAAGCCCTAGCATTGAACCCGGTCTGCAGAGCGTGCTTCTCAAGACCTTTCGGGTGGTCACGTTCATCTTTATTGGCACCATTGTTCTCGACCAACTCGGGCTGAACGTAACGGTCCTCATCGGGGGCCTGAGCATCGCCGGTGTCATTGCCGGTTTTGCCGCCCGCGACTCCCTGGAGAACTTTATTTCTGGCGTCACCATCCTCGTCGACAAGCCCTTTCGGGTGGGCGACTACATCGAGATTGGGGATGAATACGGGGAAGTGGACGAGATTACGCTCCGCTCCACCCGGGTCCGCACGGTGCGAAATGAGATTATGGTGCTCCCCAACTCGCAGATGATTACACAGGAGCTGATCAACCACTCCAAGCGTGGCATTCTTCGGGTCGACATTCCCTTCGGGATCGCATACAAGGAGCATCCGGAAGCGGCCCGTCAGGTGGTTCTCCCCCTTACAGCCGACGACGATCGAATATTCCGGGAGCCCAGCCCGTCCGTCGTTGTCACCTCCATGTCGGACTCAAGCGTCGACATGTCGTATCGGTTTTACATCCGGGAGCCCAGCAAGGAGGTGCCCATCCGGTGGGAGTACACCGAAAAGGTGCGGGAGGCCCTGCGAGAGGCCGACATTGAGATTCCCTTCCCCCACCGCCAGCTGTTCCTCGACGAGGCAAAGGCGCTGGAAAATACCCCGCTGCTCCGCCCCCCCTCCCGGGACAACGGAGATGCCGTGGACGACGAGTGAGTGGCGTCCTACCCCTCCCCACGGACCGTCACGACCACCGTGCGATCGCGTGGCTTCACGTCGCACTCCAGGTGAAAGATCTGCTGCCACGTGCCGAGAATGGGTGCGCCGTCGCCCACCGGTACCGTCAACGACGGACCGAGGGTTGTTGCCTGAACGTGTGAATGGCCGTTGCCATCGTGCCATCGCTGTTCGTGGGCGTAGGTGCGGCTGGGCGGAATGAGGTCGTCAAGAACGTCCGGGAGGTCCTGCTGCAGCCCCGGTTCAAACTCAATGGTCCCCACCGCCCCCGTGCTTCCCACATTGTGAATGTGAACGAGCCCGGTGACGAACCCCGACGCATCCACAATGTCGGTCACCGCGGGAGTCAGGTCGTGCATGTCGCGGTGCCCACTCGTTGAAATCGCGATGATGTCCTGGTGTGTTGCCATGAGGTGCTACGCGTATCAGTAAGATTAGTCGTCCGAGTCCCAGTTCCACGCGCGGAGGTCCTCCAGAGCATCGTGGGCCGTGAGGTCGTGCTGCAGGGGCGTCACGGAGACGTAGCCCCGCTCCACGGCACGGGTGTCGGTTTCCTGGCCGTCATCGAGGTCCACAAAGGTGCCAGCAAGCCAGTAGTAGGGCCGGTCCGCGGGATCCGTACGCTCCTCAAACCCTTCCTCCCATCGCGAGCGGGCCTGCCGCGTCACAGCCAGCCCCTGAATCTCATCGGCCGGGCGGGCCGGCACGTTCACGTTGAGCAGGGTGCCCTGTGGAAGGCCCGAGCGCACGACCGTCTTCGTCACGCGTCGCGCCCAGCGCCCGGCCACCTCAAAGTCGGTTGCCGACCAGTCACAGAGCGAAACCGCCACAGCGTCCAGCCCCAGGATGGAGGCCTCCGTCGCCGCACTGACTGTGCCGGAATAAAGGACATTAACGGCCGTGTTCGGTCCGTGATTGATGCCGCTCACCACCAGCGAGGGGGGGGCGTCGAGAAGTTCGTGACAGGCCAGTTTTACGCAGTCTGCGGGCGTTCCCGTCACGGCGTAGGCCGGAATGGAGCCCGACGGCACCGAAAACTCCACTTCGTGGGCTCGCACCGGATCTCGGGTGGTGATGGCGTGCCCCACGGCACTCTGCTCAGACTCGGGGGCCACAACAACCAATTCCCCCAAATCGTCGAGCGCCGAAGCAAGAGACTGGAGGCCAGCGGCACGAATCCCATCGTCGTTGCAAAGGAGAATGCGGAGAGGGTCAGGCGGTGACTCGAAATCCATAAAGCGAAACAGGTCGAAAAAAGAGAAGGACGAGCCCCTGCGACAGCGCACTGCCCTAGTAGCTCTCTTCATCGGATGGAAAGGTGCGCTCCCGTACGTCGTCTATATATTCCTCAACGGCGTCGGTGATGCGCTCATCAAGACGGTCGTACCGACGGACAAAACGAGGATTAAAGTCTGTAGAAAGGCCCAACGCATCGTGCGAGACCAGGACCTGCCCATCCGTGGCGTGTCCAGCCCCAATGCCAATCGTGGGGATGGAAATAGACTCGGTAACCTGTGCTGCCAGGGCGGCCGGTATTTTCTCTAGTACAATTGCAAAGCATCCCGCCGCCTCCAACCGCCGCGCATCTTCTCGGAGTTGATCCGCCTCCTGTTCGTCCCGGGCACGGACCTCATAGGTGCCGTAATTATAGATGCTCTGCGGCGTGAGGCCGAGATGTCCCATCACCGGGATTCCCGCGGTCACAATCCGTTCTACCGTGCTCGCCACCGGGGTGCCTCCTTCCAGCTTCACCGCGTGCGCGCCGGCCTCTTTCATCAACCGGATCGCAGAGCGAAGGCCCTGCCTGGGTCCCTCCTGATACGACCCAAACGGAAGATCGACCACCACCAACGCCCGGCCACTGCCCCGCACCACGCACTGCGCATGGTAGACCATCTGGTCGAGCGTCATGGGCACGGTGGTCTCATGGCCCGCCATCACGTTGGCCGCCGAATCCCCGACCAACACGACATCGATCCCCGCCTTGTCAAAGAGCCGGGCCGACGTGTAATCGTAGGCCGTAAGCACGGCAATCGGAACCTCCGCCGCCCGCATCTCCTGCAGGGTCTGAGTCGTCACACGAGAGACGTTTTCGAACGCGGACCTCGAAGAAGACGGGGCCATGAGCAGTGCACGTTTTGGAACAGTGCGGGGTTCAGAACGGGTCCCTCC
>JBKHEM010000107.1:0-7810 GCA_046540815.1 Salinivenus sp. | reverse complement strand
GCCATGAACAGGCCGAAGGCGACGCTGCCGACGAATCCGCCGAAGGCGCCCCGAACCCAGTCCCACGGTCCTACCTGAGGACGAAGGGCCCGGGCCGCGGTCGTTTGGGGTGCTGTCGAGGTTGATTGCATGGTGGGAGTGTGCCGTTGTGCCGATCAGAATATGCGCGAATATGCACCGATTCTGGGTGCCGTCGGCACAGAATGTTACACACCCGTTGGCTGAAGCGGCGATCCACCGCGGTGAGAGGGAGGATAGACGCACGCTGGCGTGTCCGTTACCGATGCTCCGGGTTCGGGTGGTCGAAGCGGCAGCCGGCTTCCCACTCGGAGCGCTGGTTGCCGTGGGCGGGCACGCCGCCGGCCTCGTGGAGCTGCTGGGCCGCGTGCATCAGGTTCCACGTCATGAACGTGGTGTTGCGCCGGGTGAAATCGTTGTCGAAGCCCACGAGCGAGCCATCGTCCCGTTCGTCGCCGTAGCTGGGGCCGGGCCCCGCCTCACCAATCCAGCCGGCGTCGGCCTGCGGCGGAATCGTGTAGCCGAGGTGCTGCAGGGCGTAGAGGATGCCCATCGCGCAGTGCTTAATGCCGTCCTCGTTGCCGGTGATGAGGCAGCCGGCGGCGCGGCCGTAGTAGGCGTACTGGCCGTCGTCGTTGAGGTCGCCGCTGTTGGCGTAGAGCCGCTCGATCACACGCTGGCAGACGGACGACTTTTCGCCGAGCCAGATGGGCGAGCCGAGCACCAGGATGTTGGCGTCGAGCACCGTTTGGTAGAGGGCGGGCCAGTCGTCGGCGTCGGCGCCGTGCTCGGTCATGTCGCCGTAGACGCCGGGCGCGAGGGTGAGGTCGACGGGACGAATGATCTCGACGTCCACGTCGTTTTCCCGCATGATGGCGGCGGAATTGTCGATGAGGGTGCGCGTGTGCGACGCCTCGGGCGACGGCTTGAGCGTGCAGTTGAGAAAGAGGGCGCTCAGGTCGCTATAGTCGTAGGGGTTCTCGTCGCAGAGCTGTTGCTGCTTCTCGGAAAGAGCCATTTTGGGTTCGAGGGTAGAGGGGAGAGGGGCGAGAGGAGAGCGTGGAGAGTCGAAGGTGGGGGTGAGGCCAGGCGTCAGGTGTCGAGGGGTTCGATGTGGAGGCGGGCGTCGGGGCCGGCGGAGAAGACCGATCCGTTGGACACCTCGGTCCAGTCCTCGTCCGTAATCCGCTCGGAGGCGAGGGCGACGGCCCGGTACGGGGCGCCCTCGGGCGGGTCGGCGTGCGTGTCGCCGCAGACGGAGCACACGGGCACGTGGTCGCGCTCGCGGGCCCACAGGGTGCGGTTGAGGCGCGAGCCCCCGAGGGCCGTGCCGTCGGTCCAGAGCAGGTTGAGGCCCAGGATGCCTTCGAGTTCGTCGTGGGACAGGGCCCGAAGGTCGCCGCCTACCGGCCCCACGCTGGCGTCGGGGGCCGCGTCGTGGGTCCAGCCCTGCAGGAGGCGGACGGCCTGCCGCGTTACGTCGTAGAGGGGTGCGTCGGGCTGCTCGCTGCGGAGCTGCAGGAGGAGGGCAAAGACGTGCTCGCTGTCGGTGGAGCCCTGTACGATGCCCCGGTGCGTGTCGTCGAGGCGGTCGAGCAGGCGGGGCCGCACCTGGTCAAAGGCGGGGACGTGGCCGTTGTGGATGAGGAGGGCGTTCCCGTGCCGGAAGGGATGCGTGTTGGCGTGGCTGGGATCGCCGACCGTAGCGCGGCGGACGTGGGCGAGGAGGGTGGTGCCCTCCGTCTCCAGGGCATTTTCGCGGTACTCGGCACTCTCGTTGGCGGGCTTCACCTGTCGAAAGCACGTGGTGGTGCCGTTGCGGACATGCCCGAGGCCCCAGCCGTGCGGGTTCGAGAGGCCGCGCTCGTCCTGCCGGCTCTGCTGGATGAGCGCGTTCTGGGCGTCGAGCAGTTCGCAGGCGGCGTGCGTGGGATGGGTGGCCTGCAATCCATAGAGGCGACACATGCGGGGGAGAGGGGTCGATGGAGAAGCGGGACGCCAACATGTCCGGTCACTCTGGGGGACAAGCCCCCGAACGGGCATTTGGTGGCGCCGGGGGGGCCGGCGTTACGGCAGGCGCCGGGGGGAACGACGCACCGCTCAACGGCGATTAAATGGCCATTTCATGATCGGCACGTCCGTAAATACGCCACAGGTCTCTTCTTTCCCTGAGCGATGGGGCTCGCCCCCAACGTGCGCGGCCTCTCCGAGACCGGAGTCAGCGTCTACATTGGGGGCATGCGCACCGTTCCCACCGGCCCGCATGGACACGCCCCTGAGCCACTTGGACCCCAGCGCCATTTCCTCCGCCAACCACCTGAACACGAAGGCCCCTTCCGCGGCGCCTGGCCGTCGGAGCCGGGGCGCGTCGTGTCGACGACGCTGACCTGGCAGTTCTGACGGCTGCTGGGGAAAGGGGCCGTTTCAGAAGAGCGGGCCGCCCGGGGGGCAGCCTGGAACCTCCCGGGTGGCCCCGAAATTGGAGCGATAGCGTTCCTCCCCAATCAAGCAGTGCCATCCCCTTCGAGGGCAGCGGTACGGCCCCTCGGACGCCACTGCCGGGAGCGAGCGCCGCCCTCGTCCTGTTTCCATGCCTTCCTGTTCCTATGCGATCCGCTGCTGCGTTCTTTCTTCGCGGATGTTTTTCCCTCGTGATAGCTGCGGGCCTGTTCGTCGCCGGCCCAGCCGTCGCCCAATCGTGCGGCTTTGACGGACAGCTTCAGATGAACCCCGAATCCCTCGCGGAGTCCGAGCCCGTCCAGGGCGACTCAGAGGCCGACCTGCTCCTGGTCGAGTTCTTCGACCCCAACTGCCCGCACTGTCAGGACTTCCTGCCCGTCATGGATCAGGTGATGGAGGAGTACGGGGATCAGGTGCGCTACTACAAACAGCCGGTGCCCCTGTGGGAATTCTCGCGTCCGCAGGTCCGTGCCATCCTCCTGGCGAAGCAGGAGGGCAAGTACTACGACATGATCGACGCCCAGCTCCAAAGCCCGCACGCCGGGAAGGGCGGCATGACGACCGAGCAGCTCGTGTCTCTGGCTGAGGAGATTGGCATCGACGGGGACTGGATGCAGGAGAAGCTGGAGGACGGCGACCGACAGGAGGCGGTGAATCGCCTGCCCTACGAAGCGCGCAAGGCTGGCGTGGAGAGCACGCCGACCCTCGCCATCGGCGGCAAGATCGCAGGCAATCGATCGGCCGACTGCATTGGCCAGCTCATCGAGCAGGAGCTGTCCGCCTCGGCGGAGGACGCGTCTGGATCGTAAGTACTCCTCGATCCGATTCGCCGCTCTTTTTTCGGACACCGGACGGGACGGTGGCGGCTGCGCCCGGACGAAACGACCCCTGTCCGGGGTGGCAGTGGGAGCAAGTACAAGCACTGCTGCCGCGGCACAACCCCGTGGTACGAAAACAAAACCCCGATGGGCATTGGGGTCGGGGCGCTTTTGCTTGCAGGGCTGCTGCTCTTTGGGTTGACCATGACCGATCGGTTCGGCCACGACACGCCGGACGGCCCGCCGGGGGAGGTGTGGCCGGAGGCGCACGGGCACTGCCACTGACCGCGGCCGGCCCCGGAGTTGTTTTTTGGGGCGAATCCGCATTTCTTTGGGGACGCCGTTCCCTGCCCGCACCCGGCTTGTAGTCTGATGGCTTTTCTCGATGTCTCAAGCGTGACGAAGCGCTACGGCGACACGGTGGCGGTGGACGACGTGTCGTTCACGGCCGAGCCGGGGCGCATCCTCGGTCTCCTCGGTCCGAACGGGGCGGGAAAGACGTCCACGATCCGGATGATCACCTACATCACCGTCCCCGACGCGGGCGTCATCCGGTACGATGGCGAGGCGGTCGGGCCGTGGAGCCAGCAGCGCATGGGCTATCTCCCCGAGGAGCGGGGCCTCTACAAGCGCCTCCGCGTCAAGGAGCAACTCGTGTATCTCGGTACGCTGAAAGGAATGTCCAGGGCAGAAGCGGCCGACCGGGCGGACCACTGGCTCGCCCGCTTCGACGCCACCGGTTGGGCCGACATGAAGACCGAGGAGCTGTCGAAGGGTATGCAGCAGAAAATCCAGTTCATTGCCACGCTGCTGCACGATCCCTCGCTTCTGATCTTCGATGAGCCGTTCAGCGGCCTGGACCCCATCAATTCCGACCTCCTGCGCGACATTATCCTGGAGCTGCGTCGCGACGACCGGACGATCCTCTTCGCCTCGCACCGCATGGAGCAGGTCGAGCAGCTGTGCGACGACATCTGCCTCATGGCCCGCGGCGACGTGGTGCTGCGCGGCGACCTCCGCGAGATCAAGCGGCGGTTCGGCAAGAACACGCTGGTGCTGGAGTTTGACGGCGACGACAGCTTCGTCGACGTGCTGGAGGCCGAGGGGAGGGTGCGCGTGAATACCCGCTCGGCCCATCGCGCCGAGCTTACCCTGGCCGACGACACGCCGGCCCGCCTGGTGCTCGACCGCGCCCTCGACGCAACCGACGAGCTCTACCGCTACGAACGGACAGCTCCGCCCCTCAGCGAGATCTTTGTGGAGGTGGTGGGCGAGGACGAGGCCCGTCGAATGCAAGAAGAAGCCGCCACCGAGCCGGCCGGGTAAGGCCGGCCCGTCCGGTTGGCCCCCTTTCTGTACGCATGACCTCATTCATTTCCTCCCGCAGCCGTGTCCCCCCATAAAATTTGGCTCATCCTCCAGAGCGAGTTCTGGCGCCGCGTCCGGTCGAAAGCCTTCATTCTGGCGACGATCCTGGTGCCCATCGGCTTTGTGGTGCTGGCGGCGGCCCCGGCCCTCTTCGGCTACTTGGCGGAGCAGACGGACGAGCGCGTCGTGGCGCTGGTGGACGAGACGGGCCAGCTGGCCGACTCGATCGTTGCGGCTGGGGGCGAGCGCATCGCGTTCCGGGCCGTCGATTCGCCCGTTGACTCGGTCCGGGCCGACGTGCGGAACGGGGGGTACGACGGCTACCTGTTGCTCCCCGCGTCGCTGCTGGACGGATCGGGCGAGGCCACCTACTACTCAAGAGAAGGCGGCGGCCTTACCCTCCGGACACAGATCGACGCCCTGGTGAACCGGGTGGTGCAGGAGCGGCGATTGTCGAGCGCCGGGGCCGATGCGGCGGTGCTCTCGATTGTGCGCTCGGACGTGGGGCTCAACACCCGCAAGCTGGGCGAGGGGGAGGGCACGACGGCCAGTAGCTCCCTCGCCCTCACCGCCATCGGGTACGCGATGGCGTTCATCATTTACTTCGCCGTCTTTATCTATGGCCAGTACGTGATGCAGGGCGTAATTGAGGAGAAGAGCAACCGGGTGGTCGAGATCGTTGTGTCTTCGGTGCGTCCGTTTGAACTGCTTATGGGCAAGGTGCTGGGCATCGGGGCGATGGGGCTCGTGCAGATGGTGACGTGGGCCGTGCTCGTGGTGGGCGGGTTTGCCGCGGCGGGGCCCGTGCTGGCCCTGGTGATGACCCCCCAGGATCTTGGCGTGGGGCCGGAGGCCTCGCAGCAGGCCATGGCAGAGGCGGCGGGGGCCTCGCTCCCCACCATTCCGCTCGACCTTGTGGTCTGGTTTGTGTTGTTCTTTCTCGGCGGCTTCCTGCTCTACGCCGCCCTCTTTGCCGCCGTCGGATCGGCCGTGGAGCAGCAGCAGGATGCCCAAAATCTCCTGCTACCCGTGATGGCCCCGCTCATCGTGCCCATTCTCTTCCTCTTCTTTATCATCGAAAGCCCCAACGCCATGGTGTCGGTCGTCATGTCCATGATCCCGTTCTTCTCGCCCATCCTGATGGTGCTGCGGGCGGCCATCACCAGCGTGCCGCTGTGGGAGATTGGGCTGGCGTTCGGACTGCTCGTGGTTTCGTTCATTGGAATGATTTGGCTGGCCGGACGCATCTACCGCGTCGGCATCCTGTCCTACGGCAAGACGCCCGGCTTCCGCGAGATTGCCCGCTGGGTGACCTACGACTGATGTCCGTTCGAACTTGATCGGCGGGGGAGAACAGGTGCGGGGGCTCGTCCCGCCCCACGCGCTCAACTCCCGTGCCCTCACACGCCCCACAGCCACCAGATGCCCCCACAGGTAACGACCGCGAGGAGGAGCTGCAGGGGCGCGCCCATCCGCAGGAAGTCGGTGAAGCGGTAGCCGCCCGGGCCATACACCATCAGGTTCGTCTGGTAGCCGATGGGGGTGAGCATCGCGCAGCTGGCCGCAAAGGTGACCGCCAGCACAAAGGCGAACGGGTTGGCGCCCGTCAGTTGGGCCGCCTCCACGGCCACCGGTATCATGAGCACTACGCTGGCGTTGTTGCTGATGACCTGTGTGATGAGGGAGGTGACCACGTAAAACGTCAGGAGCATGGCGACGGGCGGGAGCACGTCGGCGGCGCTCCCCATCAGGTACGCCACGTACGCCGCCGTGCCGGAGCGCTCCAGGGCCATGCCCAGCGGGATGAGGCCGGCCAGCAGCACGATGACGCTCCAGTCCACCGCCTCGTACAGCTCGTTCGGACGCACGCAGCCGGTGGCCACCATCGCCACGATGCCGCCCAGGGCCGATACCACGATGGGCACCACGTCGAACGCCGCCAGGCCCACCACTGCGCCCAGGATGCCGAGCGCCACGGGCAGCTTTTCGGAGCGGAACGAGGCCTCGTCGTCGGCCCGAATGACGACGAATGTGCGGCCGCGGTCGAACTGCTTGGCGGCCGCGGCGGAGGCCTGCACCAGCAGCGTATCGCCGCCCTGCAGGGGCACCCGGTCGATTTCGTCGTAGAGGAGGGCGCCGGACCGCCGGATGGCCAGCACGAGCGCATCATAGCGCTGGGCAAAGGCGCTGGTTCGGAGCGTCTCGCCCACGAGGGGGCTGTCGGAGAGCAGCACCACCTCGATCAGGGCCTCGCCCTTCCGTTCCACCTCGAAGTCCTCCTCGGTGATCTTGGTGCGCACGATGGGCTCCAGCTTCTGCGTTTCCATCAGCTGCAGGAGGGTGTCGCGGTTGGTGCGGAGCAGCAGCGTATCGCCGGGACGAAACTGCTTCGGCCCCAGCGGAGCGGGGAAGTCGACGCCGTTGCGCGTCATCTGCACGATGTCCACGTCGAGCTCCAGCTGCGTGAGGGCCTGCCGCACCGTGTAGCCCACGAGCGGCGACTCCTCGGTCACAACCACTTCGGTGAGGTAGCCGCTCATGGCAAACTCCTCGGTCAGGTCCTCCGCCGGCTTGATGCGTTCGGGGAGCAGGCGGTGGCCCACCGTCAGCAAATACACCGTGCCCACCGCCAGCACGAGCGCGCCCAGGGCCGTAAACTCGAACATCGAAAACGGGTGGCCGAGCAGGCGGGCGCTCACGTCGCTGGCCAGGATGGAGGTTGAGGTGCCGATGAGCGTAAGCATCCCCCCCATCATCGACGCGAACGAGATGGGCATCAGCAACTTGGAGGGCGAGATGCGCAGTGTGCGCCCCAGGTTCACCGCCATCGGAATCATCATCGCCACCACCGGGGTGTTGTTGATGACGCCCGCCGTGGTGCCGGAGAGGCCGACGAGCGCCCCGTACGCTCGGTAAAAGCTCCCTTTGGACCAGTCGGCAATGCGGGCCCCGATCTTGCGGATGGCGCCGGTGCGCCGGATGCCCTCGCTCAGGATGAACATGGCCAGGACGGTGATGGTGGCCGTGCTCGCAAAGCCCGAGATGCCGTCCGTGGCCCCCACGCCGGTCCACGGCTCCAGCACAATGACGAGCACCATCGCCCCGAGCGCCGTCACGTCGATCGGCAGCACCTCCGTGACGAGCAG
>JBKHEM010000106.1:0-7879 GCA_046540815.1 Salinivenus sp. | reverse complement strand
CTCCTGTTCACGCTCCCCGCCCAGGCCCAGCCGACCGACGACGCCCCCTGGACCATCGACCACGTTCTGGAGCAGCGCTCGCTGACCGACGTGGCCATCGATCCGGACGGCAGCCGCGTGCTGTGGGTGAAAAACACCCCCGACCCCGAGGCCGACAAGACGGAGTCGGACATCTACCTGACGTACCGGGACGATCCCCATGGCGGCGACTCGACGGCCACAATCCAGCTGACCCGCACCGGCAACAACAACACTCCCCGGTGGAGCCCAAACGGGGAGCAGATTGCCTTCTTGTCGTCACGCGAAACGGAGAAGGAAGGAAGCAGCGGTCCGCAGATTTGGCGACTCGATCCGCGAGGGGGCGCGCCGGAGGCCGTCACCACGGTGGAGCACGGCGTGCAGGACGCCCGGTGGCTCGATTCCGAGCGCCTCCTCTTTGCGGCGCGTGAGAACAGCACCCGCTACGAAGAGGCCCTGGAGGAGGCCGAGGACGACGCCGATGTCGTTGAGGACACGACGCTCTTCCGCCCCGTCCGCCTCTTTACCGTGCACGTGGAGACGGGCGAGGTGACACGGGTGACCGACAACGAGCACCAGATCGACGAATTTGTGCCCTCTCCGGACGGCCGCTACGTCGTCTACAGCCTTTCCGACTCGCCGATCGACGCCGACGCGCGCAATCAGCCGCACCAGTTCCTGCTGGATCTGGACACCGGCGAGACGACCGAAATCTTCGACGAGCAGTACTTCGACCCGTCCAACTTCCAGTGGACGGCGGACAGCGAGGGCTTCTATGCCTCCGACTCGTATTCGTCCGATCCGGAGCACGAGGGCGCGGGCATCACGAAGCTCTATCACTACGACCTGGACGCCCGCGACTACCGGGAGCTTCCGCTCGATTGGGGCGATAAGGGCGTCGGCTACGGCGGATTTAGCGTGGTGGACGGCGGGGTGCACGTCCAACTCGCCGACGGCCCTACGTTTAAGCCTCGCTTTTATCGAAAGACGGACGACGGCTGGACGCACGAGGACGTGCCGGATGATCGCCTGGAGCACGCGTCGTCCTTCACCGCGGGGCCGGACGGCGAGACGATCGTCTTTAGCCACTCCACCGCCGACACACCGCCCGCCTACCGCGTGGGCACCTACCGCGACGGCGCCGTTCAGAGCGACGAGACGCTCACCACGCTCAACGAGAATCTCGATGACCTGCCCATTCCCCGGGCCGAGGTCGTGGAGTGGGAAGGGGCCAATGGCGAAACCGTCAACGGCATCCTGCACTACCCGCTCGACTACGATCCGGACCGGGCCTACCCCATGATGACGGTCATCCACGGCGGGCCCAGCGGGGTGGACCTCGACGCCTGGAGCCTCGGCTGGACCGTCTACGCCCCCCTCCTCGCCCAACGCGGCGCGTTCGTCTTCCGTCCCAACTACCACGGCTCCGGCCACCACGGGCTCGACTTCGTGGAGTCGATCAAGGGCAAGTACTACGAGCTGGAGGTTCCCGACATCGTGAGCGGCATCGATAGCCTGGCAAACGCAGGCACGGTCGATCGGGACTCCCTCGGCGTCATGGGCTGGTCGAACGGCGCGATCCTGACCACGCAGCTCACCATCGAGCATCCGGAGCTCTTCCAGGTGGCGGCCCCCGGCGCGGGCGACGTCAACTGGACCTCCGACTACGGCAACTGCGCCTTTGGCGTCCGCTTCGATAACTCCTACTTCAAGGGTCCGCCCTGGGAGTACACGGAGCACTACATTGAGAAGAGCCCGCTCTTTGAAATGCCGAAGGTCGAGACGCCCACGCTCATCCACCACGGCACCGAGGACCGCGCCGTCCCATACGAGCAGGGCTGGGAGTACTATCGCGCCCTCCAGCAGATCGGCAACGCGCCGGTGCGCTTCCTGAGCTATCCCGGCGAGCCACACGGCCTGGGCGAGTTGTCCCACCAGCGGCGGAAGGTGGAGGAGGACCTGAAGTGGATCGACACGTATCTCTTCGGCGAAACCTCCATGGACGAGCGCGTCTCCGAGCGGCTCATGGCGGACGACGCGCCTCTTTCTCTGCTGGAGACGACGGACGGCCCCGCCACCACCGACGGCCGCTACGGCGAGCGCATCAACGGCACCCTCGTCCCGGAAACCGTGCCGCTCAACGACACGCTCGCGGTCGGGCGATTTGAGGTGACGCAGGCCCAGTTCCGGGCCTACGACGCGGACTACGACGGGGCTACGGACGCAGCAGATTATCCCGCCCACGACCTCTCCGCCGATCAGGCCGAGGCCTACGTTGACTGGCTGCGCGAGCAGACCGGGCGCGACTACCGCCTGCCGACGCAGGGAGAGCTGGAGATGCTGAAGGAGAAGAGAGGCGGCCCTTCAGAGAACACACCGGCCTACTGGGCCGGCTTCCAGCCAACCCCCGACGAGTACGACCGCCTCCGGGCCCGCCTCGAACAGCAGCCCCTCGACGCCCTTCTGATGCGGGTCGGCAGTCGCCCACCCGGACACGGCCCGGACGGCGACGGCCCGCTCGTCTACGACGTGGACGGCAACGTGGCCGAGTGGGCGACCACTGAGGACGGCCTGGCCCCCCAAAACGGCTCGGCCCTCACACTCAAGGATCCGAAGGCGGACGACGCCCCCTCGGCGCCGCGTCGCGTCACGGGGCTGCGCGTGGTCCTGGACCGGTAACGGACCGCTTGGCAGACTCGGGGGGACCTACTTCGAGACGTCCTCGTCTTTTCGGAAGACGATGTCGCCGTAGTAGGCCGTGGCCTCGCCCTCCGTATTGTCGGTGTCGGTCATAATCGCCACCCCGTTCACCGGCGGCGGGTCTTCGCCGAAGGCCGCCCGGTAGTCCTCCAGCACGTTGCGACGCTCGGTCTGCCAGGTGCCGGTGTCCGTCGAGCCGCTGCGCACGGCCACCATCATCACCCAGTCGGTGAATGGGTTTTCGAGCACGGCGCCGCGCTCCACCCGATTCGCCCAGATGTAGTTGAGCGCCCGCGTCGGAATCTCGTCGTAGCCCAGTGCGCGCAGGGCCCGATGCCTGACTCGGTCTCCGAGGCCCATGTCGTCGTAGTCGAACGTGACGTAGAGCCGAGCGGGATAGTCGTCGCCGTCCTTGGTACGCGCGTTGCCGTCTTCCAGGACATTCTCCACCTTCCATCGCCACTCCAGCACGGGATATTCCGTGAGGTCGATGCGGCGCTCCGTGGCGATTCCCGACGCCCCCCCGTCGCTCCGGGCGCGCACAACGGTGGTGCTGTCGGACTGGACGAGGTCGTACTCCGTGCGGGTGTCCACCTTCGAAAGCGAAATGGCCTCCCAGTCGTCGGGACGGGCCTGCGAGGAGTCCGCCTCAGAAAAGGCCCCGACGCGCAGCACGTCCGGGGTCGCGGCCCATCCCAGTAGCCCCAGCACCAAGAGTCCCCCAATCAGCCAACGGAGGCCTGCGTGCGTCATGGGTTGGTGTGCTGAATTGCGGAGAAGCAAACCCTCGTGCGCCTCGCCCCACCGGCAGGAGCAGTAGGGGTTCCGGAGCGGATTACGGCTGTACCGACGACAGGTCCAGAAGCCAAACGCCCGTCGATCCGTCCGGAAGCCACGCCCGGTCGGCCAGCACGCCGGCGACCGGCGCACTCACAATGCCCGGCAGCGCGTAGGCCGTGACCACCCAGCCGATCTGAACGCGCGACACGCCAAGTGCCTCGACTACGAGCGGAAACGACGGCGCCACACTCGACACGTTGCCTACCGCCACAACCGTCACGCCGAAGAGCAGCCAGAGGCCCGGGTCGCGGAGCGGCGTCGCGGGGGCAGCCGCCCCGGTCGGATCGTCAGGACCGGCCATGTTCGCCCGAGATTATGGAGTCAACCCGTGAGCGACGCAGCATTCCGTTTCCCTTTTCCCCTACTCGACGTAGAAGATGCGATAGCCGTAGGGCCCGAGCTCCATGGCGTCGTCGGAAAACGTCTCGCCGGTCGTCGCGTGCACGAGCGTCGCGTCGGTGTAGTCTGAGGGCACCTCCACCGTCGTCTCTTCGTCCCGCACGTTGACCGCGAGGAGGAGCTCCTCGTCGTCCGTGCTGCGCGCATACACAAGCACATCCTCGGCGTCGGGGGTCAGCACCTCTAGGTCGCCGTCCTGCAGGGCCTCACTGTCGCGGTACAGCGAGAGGTGGTTCTGGTAAAACTCCGTAATCGACGCGCTCTGGTCCCAGTCGTACGGCGTGCGAGCGAAGAAGGAGACGGTGTCCGCCACGCCCAGCTCCTGTCCGTTGTAGACGAGCGGCGCACCTGGCATGGTGGAGGCGAGCACAAAGGCTGCCTTGGATCCCTCGATGCCGTCAAACAGCTCTGGCGGCGTTGCATCCCACATCGTCTCGTCATGGTTCGTGGTAAAGCGCATGCGCTTTCCGTCCCCCGGCAAGGCGTCGAGGGTCGAGTCGACCTGACTGGCCAGCGTTCCGACCGGTCGCTCCTCGCTCCACACGCGCTTCAGCCGGTCGTAGAAGGGCCAGGCGTACGTCAGGTCGAAGCCCACCTCGTGCATCTCCGGCTCATTCGCCTCCGCCAGCATCATCACCGGCTTCACGGCCTCGACCGAATCGATGGCCGCGTCCCAGAAGTCCGACGGCACCGCCGCCGCCACGTCGGCCCGGTAGCCATCAATGTCGAACTCACGCACCCAGTACTGCATAATGTCGATCATCTCCTGTCGGGTGCGCGGGTTGTCGTAGTCCAGCTCCACCACGTCGGTCCAGTCGGTCGTATCCCCATCAAGGACCGGCACCGTGAAGCCGTCGATGGGCCCGTCGGTATACATGTCCGGATGCTCCTCCAGCCAAGGGTGGTCCCAGGCCGTGTGGTTGGCCACGAGGTCGATGATGATGTGCATATCGCGGGCGTGCACGGAATCGACCAGGGCCTTAAAATCCTCCTCCGTGCCGTAGTCGGGATTGACGGCGCGGAAGTCCTGGATGGAGTACGGCGAGCCGAGCGCCCCGATGTCGTCTTTGCGGCGCTCCTCGCCAATCGGGTGAATGGGCATCAGCCAGAGCGTCGTAATGCCCATTTCCTCGATCTCGTCGAGGCGGTCAATGAGGCCCTGAAAGGTGCCCTCCTCGGACGCGTCGGGGACGAAGACCTCGTAGATCGTAGCCTCCTGGACCCAGGCAGGCTCGCCCACCCCCTGAATTGCGTCGGAGTCGGGAGACGAGGCCTCGTCCGATGGACCACATCCGACCGCGACGAGCCCGATGGTAAGAACAGCAGCGAGAGCGATGGAGCGCAGAGAATGAGACATGACGGTGCAGAGATCGGGAAACAGGACGTGCGGAGGCCCGGCACCCCGGGCACGCCCGTAGTATAGGAGATGGCGCCCTCTTCGTCCATCTCTTCATTCCTCCCTCTTCCTACAGCGAGCGAACCGCCCGGGCCGAGCGCACCGCGGACCCGTTTTCTCTCTTTTGGAGAACGGAGTATAGCGCGGTCCAGAGCAGGTACAGCAGCACCCCCGCCGCAAGGCCCGCCACTGCATCAATGGCATAGTGAAAGCGCCCGTAGGTCGTGGACACGGAAATGCCCACCACGAGCCCCCACAATAGACAACGCCATGTCCATCGCCGGGGCGCCAGCAGGCACGCGATGCCCACGCTCATGCCCACGTGCGAGCTCGGGAAGGCCCCTGTGGTGATGCCGTTGATCTGAATCGGCACGTAGATCCAGGCCACCAGCTGCGGAAACCAACCGTTGGTCATGATGGACACGTCGGGGGCCGTGAGTGGCCCCGCCACCGGAAACGCGACAAAGACGAGGAGAAAGCTCACGAACATGCCCGTTACGACGAAGGCGAACCGGGCAAATTGGTCGGGAGCGGTCCACCACACCCCTACAAAGCTCCCAATCAGGAGGAGATAGTACGATACATACAGACCGTGAAACAGCTCTCGCCACAGTCGTCCGTCCAGGTGCTGCGCAAGCACGACGTGCGGATGGGCGCCGAATAGAAGCGCATCCCAGGAGCGGACGAGGGCGTCGTACCCGGGCGGGTCGTGGACCGCCCGGGCCAGCAGGTCGACCTCCAGGTAAAACACCAACAGGAGCAGGATGGGATAGAGCTCCCGGAGCGCCCGATGGGGCGATCTGCTCCCGTCAACCCGCCGAAGCCCCAGAATGGCAACCGCCGCCCCCAAGTGCCCGGCCAATACCCATGCGTGGACGCCCCCGTCCCCAACCTGCGGGACCAAACACAGCCCCGACAGCAGGAGATACCCCACTGCGAGGTGGTCGACCGGTGCGAGGGAGCGATGCATGAAGAGCTCGGGACGTCAGGAAGATCGACGGGACACACGAATATGCTGGCCGGCAGTCCTTGTTTTCTCCGCTTCCAGCCCCAGGCGCAGTGGATTCTCCGGCCTGTTATTCTGCGTGGTCTCGTGCGTCGATCACCTCTCCATTCTGATCCCCCTCCAGGCTCGCCACATAGGCCCTTGCGACATCTGCCGCCGGCAGCCCCCCGGACGGATCCTCCCCCATCGCTTCCAGCGTCTCGCTCACCCAGGGCGGACTCACCACGTTCACCCGAACGCCGCGCGGCATCTCCAGGGCCGCCGCCCGCACGAAGCCCTCCAGCCCTGCATTCACGAGGCTGATCGCCGCGCTTCCCTCCATCGGCTCCTGGGCCAGCACGCCGCTCGTGAGCGTAATGACCCCGTCGTCGCGCACGGCATCGAGCCCCCGGCGTACCAGGTTGACCTGTCCCATCAGCTTGTTGGAGAGGCTTAGGGCAAACTCGTCGTCGTCCAGTTCGTCGAGCGCCCCAAAGGCCGCCTCGCCCGCACAGGACAGCACGGCGTCAACGGGTCCCACTTCGTCGTAGAGCCGTTCAATGGAGGCCGGATCGGCCAGGTCCACCTGAACGTCGCCGCTGGTGTGTCCCGCAGCGACCACGTGATGGTCTGTCTCCAGCGCACCAACGACAGCTTGCCCAATGGTCCCCGTGCCGCCAACAACAAGAATGTCCATAACCGATCAGAAAGGATGTATAAAACAATACGTCGCAGAATTTCACCAGACGGGCCCAAAACACAAAATGCCAGACGGAACGGCCGCCTGGCTGGGCAAAAATTATCGGAAGGGGGCGCCTTCGAGCCGGACCCTCCGCCTTCGCGTGCTCCAAAGGGCCTGTGCCGCCGCAACGGGCGGGCAGGGCAGTGTCTCCGACGGACACTGTACGGGGAGCCCGGCTCGTTGGAAGAAGACGCCTTCCGTATGTCAAAAGAGCAGACCCCGCCTCGGACACGGAGCCGCCGAGGCCGTGATTACCACTGGCGCTCGGTCACGCGCTCAACTCCGATCGCGCTCAAGCCCTTGTCGGTCTCTTCGATTTCAAATTCAACGCGATCGCCTTCTTCCAGGTCCTCGTCGGGGACCTCGCTGTGGTGGAGAAAAACGTCGTCTTCTCCTTCGTCGGGTTCTGCGAATCCATATCCCTTGGCGGGACTGAACCACTTAACGGTTCCTTGCACCATGATTCCGGTTGTGTGTTGATGATCTTCTGATGTTCGATGTTCTCTCCCCTCCCTCACACCAGCGGCGGAGGGAGACGAAAGATATTGACAGTTGCCCGTAACGCAGGGACTGAGAATGTGTTCTCTCGTTGCTTCATGGTCGTATTCCCTTCCCCAAAATCTCTTCCCGCCTGCCGGCGTGCTCCGTACGGCTGCCCCTTTCCTCCCCCTCCCCACGAAAAAACCCCACCCGGACCGCCAGTAGCGGCGTCCAAGTGGGGTCGGGGCCGTGGAGCTACGGGGATTCGAACCCCGGACCTCTGGAGTGCGATTCCAGCGCTCTACCAGCTGAGCTATAG
>JBKHEM010000105.1:0-7943 GCA_046540815.1 Salinivenus sp. | reverse complement strand
GTCGACCGTCACTCAGAAAGGGCAGATCGTCATTCCGGCCCCCCTGCGTCGGAAGCTCGGGTTTGATCGGGGGACGAAGGTCGTGATTGTAGAGACCGACGACGGAGTGGAGGTCCGCCCCCTCGACGACCACTATTTCGCGCAGTTTGCCGGCCTGTTGTCCGGTGAGGGGGAGGCCACCGATGCACTGCTCCAGGATCGCAAAGCCGACACGGCCCGTGAAGACGACCGTACTGGATAGCTACGCCCTGCTGGCGTATTTCGAGAAAGAGGCCGGGCGGGACACTGTTGCCCAGCTATTGGCCGACGCCGCGGCAGACGAGCATGCGCTCTACGGGTGTGTAGTCAACTGGGGCGAAGTGCTCTACATCACGGAACGAGTGTACGGAGCGGAGAAGGCAGAGGACGTGGAGGCCGTGATGGCAGATCTGCCGATTGAATGGGTGGCGGCCGACCGGGCGTTGACCCGCGTCGCAGCTCAGTTCAAGGTCGAGGGCGGACTCGCCTACGCTGACTGCTTTGCCGCGGGGCTGGCGAAGCGGATCGACGGAGATCTTTTGACGGGAGATCCGGAGTTCGAGACCCTTGCCGACGACGTTCCGGTGCGCTGGTTGGCCTAACGTGGTTCCACTCCGCGTCAGCCCGTCCGTGGACCGGTGTTGATCGAAAACCTTCACGGCACGTCTACACCGTCTTTCGCAACTCTCAAATTTGGCCGACCGTACACGGTGGTGCACGCGGTCTGTCGGACGAACCCACGGGGCACATGAGCGACACCACCACACTGCTCGTACAGGGACTCAACGGAGAAGGGCCCGGAGACATCGTGGGGGCCGCGGCGAACGAGGCAAACGTCGACCCGGACGCCATCGGGGCCATCGACATCGACGACGGCACGGCGACCGTGGAGGTGCGGGCCGCGGTGGCGGACCGGATCGTGGAGGCCCTGGACGGCGGCCGCGTCGGCGGGGCGACGGTCTCGGTGTCGGTCCTCGACGCCCGGACGCAGTCGGCCCGACAGTACCAGTCGGCCCGACAGTACGCCGACCGTCTGTCCGATCTCGTAGAGTTGGAGCGGGAGGAGGAGATGCGCCGCCACGAGCAGGAGATCGAAGAGCTCTCGGGACGCGAGCGAGAGGCCAGGGGCCGCGCGCTCCTCGACCTCCGGGCGCGCGATGAGGGCGAGAGCCTGGGCGGGCACCTCGTCAAGTTTATGAAGGCGCAGAAGGGAGAGCCGCTGCCCGATCACGAGCTCCGCGTGGGCGACCTCGTGATGGTGTCGAAGCGAGATCCCCTCCGCGACGACAACCCCACCGGCACCGTCACCCAGGTCACGAACTACTCCGTCACCGCCGCCTTCGACCCCAAGCCCGACGACTGGGCGCTCGGGGACGGACTTCGGCTCGACCTCTACGTGAACGACATCACGTATCAGCGCATGCAGGACGCGTTGGGTCGGCTGCCCGCCGCCGAGGGGCCCCTGGAGCACCTGCGCGACGTGTGCACCGGCGCGGCCACTCCATCCTCGCCCGCCGCCGTGTCGGTGGAGGGCTGGCACACCCCCGCCCTGAACGAGTCCCAGAAAGATGCCGTCCGGGCCGCTTTGGGCACCCAGGACGTGCACCTGATCCACGGCCCGCCCGGCACGGGCAAGACGACCACCGCCGTCGAACTCATTCAGCAGTGCGTGGCCCGGGACGAATCGGTCCTCGCCACGGCCGCTTCCAACACGGCCGTCGACACCCTCCTCGGCTTCCTGGCGGGGCAGGGCGTCGATGCCGTGCGGCTGGGCCATCCGGCCCGCGTGACGCCGGCGCTCCACGCGCATACGCTCGACGCTCGCATCGAGGAAAACGAGACCTATCAGCGGTCGCAAGAGGTCCGGGACCAGGCGTTCGACGTGCTCGACGAACAGGACAAGTACACCACCCCCTCGGGCCGCTGGCGTCGGGGGATGTCGGACGAAAAGATCCGCGAGTTGGCTGACCAGGGCCGTGGCTCGCGAGGCGTTCCGGCGAAGAAAATCAAGGAGATGGCCGAGTGGCTCGACCTCCGCGAGCGGGCCGATCAGCTGTTCGAGGAGGCCAAGCGGCTAGAGCAAGACGCCGTGGACGAGATCCTGGACGCCGCCGACGTGGTGTGTACCACCAACTCGACCGCCGGGAGCGACCGGATGGGCGACCGGACGTTCGACACGCTCGTCATCGACGAGGCCACGCAGGCCACCGCGCCCTCCTGCTGGATCCCGATGACGCACGCCCGCCGGGCGATCCTGGTGGGCGACCACAAGCAGCTGCCGCCCACCATTTTAAATGAGGAGGCGGCCCACAGGGGGCTGCAGCACACGCTCTTCGAGCGCCTCGCCAAGCATCACGAGACGGACCCGGACGCGCCCGGCACCATCCGCAGCCTGCTGCGCACGCAGTACCGCATGCACGAGGCGATCATGGGCTTTTCCAGCCAGCACTTCTACGACGGGCGGTTGGAGGCCGCCGACGGAGTGCGCACCCACACGCTGGCCGACCTCGGCGTGACCGCAGACCGCCTTCCGTCTGCGGAACGGGACGTTCTGGACCCTGCGGCCCCGCTCGTCTTCGTAGACACGACGGTGCTCGATGCGCCTGAGCTGCAGCGGCGGGGCTCCCACTCCCGCGAAAATCCGCGCGAGGCCGAACTTGTGACGCAGCTTGCCGAGGCGCTGCTCGGTGCTGGCGTCAATCCGTCCCAGATCGCCGTCATTTCGCCATACAACGATCAGGTCGACCGCATTGACAGGGCCCTCGACGTAGAGAATCTGGAGGTGGATACCGTCGACGGGTTTCAGGGGCGCGAAAAGGAGGTGGTCCTGGTCTCGCTCGTCCGCAGCAACGACTCGAGCGCGATTGGCTTTCTGAACGAGCCGCGCCGCTTCAACGTGGCCCTCACCCGCGCCCGGCGCAAGGCCGTGGTGGTGGGGGACGCGAGCACCGTGGCCGCAGCCGACGTGTTCGACGCGTTCATCCGGTACGCCGAGCAGGAGGGACGGGTCGTGCGCCCCGTGCCGGGCGCGTGGTAGCGGAACGCCCCTCCAGATGCTTCGTGGAGAGGGTCCGTCGTTCCTCTTCGTTACCCCGCCGGTTGTCTCATGTCGAAGCGTAGGGGCTGTTGCAGCGGCGGTCTGGTGGGGCTGGGACTTCTCCTCATGCTGACCCTCTGCGCCCCGTCGACCCATGCGCAGAGCGCCGACACGACGGGGACCGACGCGGCCGACTGGCTCGTGCTGCCGTACGCGTCCTATTCGCCCACCACCGAAATTGCCGTCGGGCTCGTGGTGGGCTACTACCGGGCCCCGCGTCCCGGCGGACGGGCGTCGAGCGTGGCGACGACGTTTACCGCCACCCAGCGCCGCCAGCTCATCGCCGAGGTGGAGCCGGAGCTGTACCTGCGCAGCGGGCAGTGGCGCGTGGAGGGGCAGCTTCTGGCGAGCGACTACCCGGACGTGTTTTACGGCGTGGGGGGCGACACGCCGGCGTCGGCCGAGACGGCCTACACGGCCCGCTACGGCACCATCGACCTGTCAGCCCAGCGTCGGGTGCGGTCGCAGCTGCGCGTGGGGCCGCGCCTCTTCGTGCGTACCGGCACCGTGCGGAACGTGGACGACGGCACGCCGCTTGCCCGGGGCCATGTGCCAGGAGCGGACGGCGGTACAACGCTTGGCGTGGGCGCGTCGGCGCTCTGGGACGCACGCAGCCGCCGTTACGATCCGCGGCGCGGCACCTACGCCGAGGCGTCGCTCCTGCTGCACAGCGCGGCGTGGGGGAGCGACCACACGTTCGGACGCCTCACCACGGACGGGCGCGCATACCGGTCGCTGGGCCCGGGCACGGGGGCGGTGCAGGTCTACACCGAGGCGGTGGCCGGCACGGCGCCCTTTCAACTGCTGCCCCTTCTGGGCGGCAGCGATCGAATGCGCGGGTTTCGAGAGGGCCGCTACCGCGACACCGTGTACGGGACCGTGCAGGCCGAGTACCGCGTGCCCCTCTTCTGGCGATTCAAGGCCGCCGCCTTTGCGTCTGTCGGGGCGGTGGGGCCACGGGTCGGCACCGCGCTGGTAGAAAACGCAGTGGCGGCCGCTGGCGTCGGCGGGTGGTTGCGCCTCACCGACGACGGCGTGCACGGCCGCCTCGACCTCGCCTATAGCAAAAGTGGGATTGAAGTCTACATGTCGCTCGGTGAAGCCTTCTGAGAGCGCGCCGGCCCAATTCACTTTGTCGAAGCCAACCGTCATATTGTACCCAGGTCCCGTCGCGACGGCGTGCGGGGGCCTTCGTTCTATTGGATCCAGTTGCTGCATCATGCGTCACGTTCTCCCGGCTCTCCTCTGCGCGTTCCTGTTCACGTCCTGCGGCCTGCTCGGCCTGTCGTCCGATCCGGGGAGCGATGCGGTGCCCGACACGACTGCGGTGTCGGAGACGGAAGAGGATGACCCCTTCGAGGACTGGGACGAGACCCTGGAGGACACGGAAGAAATCGACGGTTTCCTGCCGCTCCATCAGAAAGAGGACCGCACGCTGTACGCCGAGATCGATCCGGACCGGCTGGGCGAGACCTTTGGGCTCGTGCTGCACATCAGCGAAGGCCTCGGCGTCTTCAACATGCACGACGGCCTGCGCCTGAGCGACACGCGCCTCATGCAGTTTCGGCGGGTCGGGCACAAGGTGGAGCTCGTGCACCGCAACGTCCGGTTCCGCGCCGACGCCGGGCCGATGCGGCAGTCGCTGGAGGGCAACACGGGCCATTCCGTCGTTCATGCGTTCGACATTGTAAGCCAAAACGACTCGACGGACCACCTGCTCGTGGACCTCTCGGACTTTTTGGTGTCCGACTACCCGGAGGTGGGGGAGCGGTTGAAGCTGTATTTTGGGGGCTCGTCGCCGTCCCTTCAGGCGGACAAGAGCCATGTCGAACGGGCGCGGAGTTTTCCCGAAAACACCGAGATCGACGCCCGGCTCACGTTTCAGGGCAACAGCCCGCCCCTCCTCGGTGGCGAGGCGGTGCCCGACTACCGCGGCATTCCGGTGGGCGTGCGCTATTCGATCTTTGCCCTCCCCGAGGAGCCCATGGCCCGCCGCCCGGCCGACGATCGCGTGGGCTACTTCGAGAACGCCGTCAAGGACTTTTCGAAGGACCAGGAGCGCGATCCGTACATCCGCTACGTGCAGCGCTGGCGCCTCGCGCCCAGCGACACGGCGGCCTACCGGCGCGGCGAGCGGGTGGAGCCGGAGGAGCCGATCGTCTACTACGTGGACCGGAGCGTGCCGGAGCGCTACCGCTCGTACGTGAAAGACGGCATCGAGGCGTGGAACGAGGCGTTTGAGCAGGCCGGCTACGAAAACGCTGTGGTCGCCAAAACGGCCCCGGACGACTCCTCATGGAGCGCCGAAGACATTCGCTATTCGACAGTGCAGTGGACCGCCGCCCACCAGATGGACTACGCCATCGGCCCCTCCCAGACCGACCCCCGCACCGGCGAGATCCTGAACGCCGACATCCTGATCTCCTCCTCGTTTGTCCGCGGCTGGCAGAACACCTACAGTCAGCTGACCCCCGAGGCGGGCGGGCAAGGGCCCGTGGCCGCCTCGGATTCGGAGGAATCCGGGGTGCGGACCCAGGACGAGGTGGTGGAAGACCTTCGGGCGCCGGAGGCCCTGCGCCAGATGTTTCCCGAGCATTTGGCCCAGCGCGTGTGCCGGGCCGAGCGGGGCAAGGCGCACCAGATGGGCCTGCAGCGCGCCCTCCTGCTGGGCCGCGGCACGCTCGAGCCCGGCGCGCCCATGCCCGAGGAGTACCTGGGCGCCGCCATCAAGGACCTCGTGATGCACGAGGTGGGCCACACGCTCGGCCTCCGCCACAACTTTAAGGCGTCCAGCGGAATCCCCGCCGACCGCCTCCACGACGAGTCGTACACCGAAGAGCACGGCGTGAGCCTGTCCGTGATGGACTACGCGCCCGTCAACGTGGCGCCGGACACGACGGAGCAGGGCCACTACTGGAACCCCGGCGTGGGAACGTACGACGAATGGGCGATCCAGTACGGCTACCAGCCCATTGCCGAGCAGTCCGGGGACGGGCCGCTCGTTCGGGACGCGCCCCTGGCCGACACCACGACCGCCGCCGAGCCGGGCCTCAACAAGATTGCCGCGGAGTCGAGCGACCCGATGCACCGCTACGGCACGGACGAGGACGCGGGCCTCGGGGCGTACGCCGTCGATCCCCTCACGAACACATGGGAGCTGGGCAGCGATCCGGTCGCCTTTGCCGACACGCGCACGGAGCTGGTCCGCGAGGTGGAGCCCAAACTCGACGACCGGCTGATTGCAGAGGGGGACGACTATCACGCCCTCCGCGAGGCCACGACGGCCCTTCTCTCCGAGCGATACCGCACGCTCCAGCCGGTGGTGAAGGCCGTGGGCGGCTCGTACGTGGCGCGCGACCACAAGGGCACCCCCGATGCCCGTCCGCCCTTTGAGCCCGTCGACGTGGAGCGGCAGCGCGAGGCCGTGGAGGTGCTCGTCGAAAACGCCTTCGCGCCCGACGCCTTTGCGTTCGACCCCGACCGCCTCAACAAGTTGGCGCCGAACCGGCATCGTCACTGGGGCGCCGACACCGACATGCCGCTCGACTACCCCGTGCACCGTCGCGTGTCGACCATACAGACGGGCCTCCTGGAAGACCTGGTGCACCCGGCGCGGCTGCAGCGCATGATCGACACGCAGGCGCGCACCGAGGGGGAGGGCTACGGCCCGGAGGCCCTCCTCAGTCGCCTCACCGAGGCCGTGTGGCAAGAACTCGGGCCGGCCGGCCGCGACCCGGAGGCCATCAACTCGTTCCGGCGGCCCCTCCAGCGCACCTACACCGACCGCCTCGTCCAGCTCATGATGAACACCACGAGCTGGATCACAATTACGACGGGCGGCATCGATCAGATTGACACGCCCGAGGACGTGCGCTCCCTCGCCCGCCTGGAGCTGGAGGAGCTGTCCGCGGCCCTCGACCGTGCCCTTTCCACTCCGGGACTCGACCGCGCCACTGAGGCGCATCTCGCCGAAACGAAGGAGCGCGTGGACCGGGCGCTGGAGGCCTCGATGGCCGTCTCGCCGTAGGACAATTCGGTTTTCTCTTCTCTGCTCACTGACCGTTGCTGTGCACATGCGAAAAGTAATTCCCCTCCTCATCCTCGCCCTCTTCCTCGCCCCGAAGGCCTTCGGCTGGGGACAGATCGGCCACCGCGTCGTCGGCCACATTGCCGAGCAGCACCTGAGCCCCGAGGCGCAGGAGCGGCTGGATGAGCTCCTGGGCGGCGAGTCGCTGGCGCAGGCCTCCACCTGGATGGACGAGATCCGGTCCGACGACGCCTACGACTACACCGGCACCTGGCACTGGGTCACCATCCCCGACGGCATGCGCTACGCCGAGACGGACAAGAACCCGGACGGCGACGCCCTGGGCAAGACGAAAGAGATCATCGGCGCCCTGGAAGCGGACACCCTTTCTGTCGAGAAAGAGCGCGAGTACGTCCGCTTTCTGGTCCACCTCGTCGGCGACCTGCACCAGCCGCTCCACGTGGGCACCGGCGACGACCGGGGCGGCAACGAGGAGACGGTGATCTGGTTTGGCGAGCCCTCCAACCTGCACCGCGTATGGGACAGCGGCATGATCGATCAGAAGCAGCTCAGCTTCACCGAACTCGCCCGCTTTTCGACGGAGACCGTTGACGATGCCCAGCTCGACGAGTGGGCCGATGCCGCGCCGGAAGAGTGGGCCCACGAATCGATGACGTACCGCGATCAGGTGTACGACCTGCCGCAGGACCGGGAGATCGGCTACGAGTACGCCTACCGCAACTTCGACACCCTGAAGAAACGCCTCGTGCAGTCCGGCGTGCGGCTGGCCGACGTGCTCAA
>JBKHEM010000104.1:0-7970 GCA_046540815.1 Salinivenus sp. | reverse complement strand
ACGCCGCGGCCATTCTCGCCGATGAAGCCCATCGAATGCGCCTCGTCGACCAGCTGCTGTCTGTCACTCTCAGCTTCTATAGCAAGACGCGCTCAGGGCAAATCCTGAACAGCATCATTACCGAAATCGGACGGACCACGACCGCGCTCGGAATCTTCTTTACCGTGGTCACGCGGGGCTCGCTGTTGATCGTCTACATGGTGTTAATGTTTTGGATCTCGTGGCAGCTCTCCCTTCTCGTGCTCGCCATCCTGGCGGCCCTTTCCCTGGGCCTCACCACGCTGATTAAGCGGGTTCGAAAGCAAGGCAACGTCGTCACGCAGGCCAGCGGCGCGTTCACCGAGCGGATTACTGAATTCATCTCGGCGGTGCGCACCGTTGTCGCATACAACCGACAGGCGTTTGAGCGCGACCGACTTGAGTCCGCCGTGAATGACCTGGCCGAGTCGGTCGTGGAAACGACCCGACGCACCTCCGTCATTCGCCCCCTCTCGGAAGCTGTGATCGGCACGCTCCTGATCATCTTTATCGTCGTGACGGTGCAGTTTTTTGTTACGTCCGGCGACCTCGGTATCTCGTTCGTCCTGACGTTCTTGTTCTCCCTCTTCCGCGCCCTTCCCATCGTCCACGAAATGAATGGCCTGCGGAGCAAATGGGCCGAAAACCGGGCGGGACTCGCCAATGTCGCGGCGCTGATCAACGACGCCGGCAAGCCCCACCTGCCCGACGGTCGCCAAACGGCACGTCCACTCCAAAACGCCATTGCGTTCCACAACGTCACGTTCGGGTACGATCCAGACGAGCCCGTTCTACAGGACATCACCGTGCGCTTCGAAGCCGGAAAAACCACAGCCCTTGTTGGTGGGTCGGGGGCCGGCAAGTCCACCCTGGCCGACCTCATTCCGCGCTTCTACGACCCCGATCACGGATCCATTACGTTCGACGGGACCGACCTTCGTGAGCTCAACAAGTATTCCCTGCGCGACCAGATCGCGATCGTGAGCCAGAACACGTTCATCTTCAACGACACCGTCGCGGCTAACATCGCCTACGGAAATCTTGACGCCACAGAGTCCGACATTCGGCGTGTGGCTGCCGAGGCCAATGCCCTCGAATTCATCGAAGAGATGGAGCTCGGCTTCGACACGCCCCTCGGGGACAAGGGAATGAGGCTGTCTGGCGGGCAACGACAGCGCATCGCCATTGCGCGGGCCCTGCTGAACGACCCGAACATTCTGATTCTCGACGAGGCCACGAGTTCTCTCGACAGCGTCTCCGAGCGTCTCGTGCAGGACTCACTTGAGCGCCTCATGGACGGACGCACCGTGATCGCGATTGCCCACCGCCTCAGCACCATCCAAAACGCCGACTGGGTCGTGGTCCTCGAAGAAGGTCGAATCGTAGAAGAGGGGCCCTACGCCGAGCTTCTGGACCGCAATGGACGTCTCTCCGAGTACCATGATCTTCAGTTTCAGTTGACGTAGTCCTCTCCCCCTTCCGCCTCGTCCTCCCATGTCCCAGACAACGCTTTTGATTCTCGGCGCACCGCGATCCGGCACCACGCTCCTAACCGCCATGATTGGCCGTCACGATGACGTTGCCATGCTGAACGAAGATTTTGGAGACGCCGTCTCGAAGCTCCTCAGCAAGCCCATTGTCGGAAACAAACTGTGCATCCCAAATCAGATTGAACTGGATCGGAAAAAGCCCGCCTGGGCGCGCCTGTTTGGACCGTTCCTCCACGACCGGCTCTATCGATACGGCTACTTCAAACGACACCCGGAGGCCGCTCGGTCGATCAACGAATACCTGGAGGCCAACACCCCAATCAAAGTCATCGGGATTCTCCGGGATGGCAATGCGGTGGTCTCCTCCGTGATGCGACGGGGCGAGCAATCCTTTGATACCGCCGCCTATCGCTGGTGCCGAGCGATTGAGATTCTCGACACCTTGTCGCAACGCCTCGGGTCGGATCTGCTCCTCCTCACGTTTGAGGAACTGGTGCAGGGTCCTGAAGACACCATGCGTCGGGTCGCGCACTTCCTTGAAATTCCGTTTCAGCAGCAAATGCTCGACGGATACGCCCATACGCCGATCTACTCCAACAAAGGAATCGATCCAGACCGCGCCTCCCGGCACAAGAACAATGGGACCGATCACGACCTCTCCAACCGCTTTCCCGACGCGATGGCCCAGTACGAGAAGCTGGTTCAAAAGGCCAGCGTGACGGCCGCCTGAATGTTCCTCATTCTCTAGAATACGCCCCCTTGCCGCTGGGAGTGAACACTTGCTCCCCAGACGGCGCCCTCCCCCCTTCCCCCGATCCCTCCATGTCCGTTCCGTTCTTCATCGTTGGGGCCAGCCGCTCGGGAACGACGCTCCTGCGGCTAATGCTCAATGCACACTCCCGACTCGGAATTCCGCGGGAAATGAAGTACTTCCACACGATTGGGCGAACGGTGACCCCCCAATCCTGGCGCGATGAGGTCCCCGACGATTCCTACCGCCCGCTCGTTCGCAACTACCTGCAGCGCCGAAGCGACCTCTTTTCCGAGGATCTCGATGCCTTAGAGGCCCTGGTGATGGATGACAAGGAGCGTACACTCCGGGCCCCCTACCGCGTGCTCATGGAATACTGGAGTCGCACGCTCAACAAACCGCGATGGGGCGAAAAAACGCCCCACAACCTGTTCTACGTGGATGTCCTCAACGACATGTTTCCCGGCGCCAAATTTATCCACGTGGTTCGGGACCCCCGGGCCGTGACCCAGTCGATGAATTCCATCGAGTACTATTCCGGCGAGACTGTTTTCAACGCTCTGAACTGGCGACGATCTATTCGGGCAGGAGAAACCCTCCTTCAGCAGACGCTGTCTTCCGACCAACAGTGCACGATTAGATACGAAGACCTGGTCTCCGCTCCCGACGCGACGCTCCGAACGATCTGCCAATTTCTGGAGGAAGCCTATGAGCCGAGCATGCTCCGCTTTTACGAAACGGCGGCCGAACATATGCCCTCCACCATTCGCACCCCCTCCATCCGGGGGCCGGTCAATGAAAAGAGCCTGTCGAAGTGGAAAGAGCGGCTCTCTACATTCGAGGTCGAAATCGTCGAGTCGATCTGCACGGAGGAAATGGACCGCCTTGGGTACGAGCGATCGACCCGCCCCTCCTCCTCCGTCTACGCTCGAATCTTCCTAAAAGCAGCGTACTGGCACTGGAAAAGCTGGCAGCACCGAAATCAGCGGGGATATGAAGTCGCCTATTCCTTTTTCGCCGGGCTCCGGGCTCGATTCCATCGGTGGCGCCCCGATCTCTTCGCTCGCCCCCAACGCGAGGCCTCCTAACAGAGCCGACCAGATGTCTACTGCTCCTATTTTCATCGTTGGGGCCAACCGCTCCGGGACCACGCTGCTTCGGCTTCTGCTGAACGCCCACTCGGAGATTGCCATTCCTGACGAAATCAACTACTTTTACGGCTTCACCGGCGCTGAACTTTCGTACGAGAACTGGGCGACACCTGCCCTATCTCCATCCGAGTACGCGTCCCTTGTGGATCGCTTCCTCGCAACGAACAAGGCCGTCGTTCCCGACCTGGATTTCACGCTTGTCCGGGAGGAGATTCTCGATGGGCCCCACGATCTCCGACGCCCCTATCAGGTGTTGTTGGAACAGTGGGCTCGGCTCAGAGGCAAATCTCGCTGGGGGGAAAAAACACCGGGCAACATTTACCACGCGAACATCCTGATCGAGATGTTTCCCGACGCCCGGTTCATCCACGTTGTTCGCGACCCACGGGGAGGCGTGGCCTCCATGCAACGGGTGTCGTTCTTTGGGAACGATGTCGCGTTTAACGCCCTCAACCGGCACAAAATCATGACGCACGGACGTGATTGGCTTGCGCAGGCCGTTCCCGTCCCGCAGCGAATCGAGGTTCGGTACGAAGACCTCGTGGCGGACCCGCAGAGCACCCTTCAGTCGATCTGCGACTTCATCGAGGCGCCGTATGAGCCGTCGATGCTTCGCTTTCACCAGGACGCCGACCGCTTCATGGTTAACGAAGCAGCCGCATCGTACAATCAGACGGCGACCCAACCAATCTCCACTGAGATGATCGCCAAGTGGCGCAAACAGCTGACGGACGAGGAGATCGCGATTATCGAGCGGATCTGCAGGGCGGAAATGATCGAATTTGATTATCCGCTCTTGCGCCCGTCACTCTCATGGCGTGGTTTTCTGTCGCTCGCCGTTAAACGGGCCTACTGGACGCTCCAGTGGCATCGGTATCGCTACGATCGCCACTTCTCCGTTCTCTCTCCCATGTTTAGTCGGACGCGGGCCCGACTGTGGGCTGCGCTTCGCTCGCTTCGCACTCGCTTCCGTGAACTGGCCCGTGCCTGGCGGTAGGTCTCCGAAATCAGGGCCTCCTCCTACGACAGGGGGGCCTTCAGCCAAACCTCCATTGCTTGTTGTCAGCATTGGCGCGTCCCTTTCGTCGGTCTAATGACGATCTTAAAGGTTCTTCCAACTCACCGCCGTTCATATGCGCGTACTTAGTTGTCAATCTGCGTATGGCCGGGGGGGCGTCGGCCAGCACTTCGCCCACCTGGTCGAAGAAACGAAAGCCACGGTCGGGCTTGCGTACTACCTGAACTCCCGCCCCAATCCCGACGACGGCCCTGCAGGACGCAAGGTCAGCGACGCGGTGTATCAGCGTCTCTACCAGTGGACCCCCCTCCGATACAGCACCGGGTGGTCCTCCTACCTGAAGAACGACCTCTTCGACCGACGCGCGGCATCCACGCTCGATGAGCCGGCCGAACGGTTCATGGGATTTGTGGGCCAGGCGCTTCACAGCTTTGAACGGGCCGACGCACTTGGATTCAAGGAGCTCGAACTCGTCGCCGTGAACAGTCACGTCGACAACGTCCGCCGCCTGCACGACCAGGCCGCGCGTCAGTGGTCCCACGACGACTCGTGGCTAAACGACTGGCACCGGCGCAAAACGCTTGCCGAGTATGAGCGAGCAGATCGCATTTTTGTCCATTCCGAGTACACTCGTCAGTCGTTCCTCGACGCCGGTGTCCCCGAATCGAAGCTGGAGCGCACCGACCTCACGCCCGCCCCTCGCTTTGTCCCGCCCTCTTCACGACCGGACGACGATATTTTCCGCGTCGTGTACGTGGGACGCGTCGACATAACCAAAGGAATTCCCGTTCTGCTCGAAGCGTTTTCCCGCCTGCCGGACCCCGCCGAGCTCACAATCGTCGGCGGCTGGGCCACCCGACACATGAAAGCGTACATGCAGTCGTGGCTGGACCGAGAGCCGCGTCTGCGGATGGCCCCGGGCGATCCCCTCCCCGCCCTCCACGCGGCCGATGTGTTTGTCCACCCATCGTACGAGGACGGTTTCGGATACGCCCCCGCAGAGGCGATGGCCTGCGGCGTCCCCGTGATCGTGACCGAAGACACCGGGATGAAGGAATACGTGACCGAAGGCGAGAACGGCTACATCGTGCCCACCGGGAGCGTTGACGCCCTCCACGAGCGCTTGTCCCATCTCCGACGGCACCCGATTCGTCCTGTCTCCCCCACATTCGCCTAGCGCTCATGCACATCGGACATTTCGTCCGGGACTTGGACGGGAAAGGGGGCATTGAAACGTACGTATCCCGCCTGGTGGACGGCCTCGACGGCCGGGGCCACCCAAACACCCTATTCGGACTTCAGGGCGACGCCTCAACTGCGCATCGCGTCCGCCTTCCCGACATTTCGTCGTTGTACGCGGAGGCGCGCCGACGCGGCGTGGACGTCCTTCACCTCCACACGACGGTGTCGGAGCCGCCCCCCTCGACCCTCCCGACCATCCGCACGGTGCACGACAACGGCGCAGCGTGTCCCAGTGGCTCCCGCTACCTGAAGCGGACCGGGACGCCGTGCCCCCGCGTCGCAAGCCTGTCGGGGTGTCTGTTCGGACACTACGTGGACGGGTGTGGCAGTCGGCGGCCCCACAAGGTGTGGGAAAACTTCGAGCGCTTGCTCGACAACAAGCGCGTGCTGCCCGGGCGTCCCACGGTGGCGGTCAGTCAGTACGTGAAAGAGGAGATGGTGACCCTCGGCTACCCGGAAGAAAACATTCAGGTCGTGCTTTCTCCCGCTCCATCGGGGCCTTCGACGCCGCCTCCACTGTCGGCGGACGCCCCCCCGCACCTTCTTTTCCTGGGGCGCCTCGTGCCCGAGAAGGGAGTCGACTGGCTCCTCCGATCCGTCGCGGCCCTTGATGAGCCCGTCCACCTCGACATTGCCGGGACCGGAGATCACGAGGCCGCCCTCGTCGAGCAGGTAGGCACGCTGGGACTGCAGGACGTAGTGACCTTTCACGGATGGACGGACGGCCCGGCCCTGGAGCGGCTCTTTCGGTCTGCGCGCGCCGTGGTCGTTCCGTCGGTCTGGCACGAGCCTGCGGGCCTCGTGCCCCTCGAAGCGGCCGCGTGGGGACGGCCCGTGGTGGCCTCACGCGTCGGGGGGCTCCCGGAATACGCTCATTCCTCGTTCTCCACCCTCGTCCCGCCCAACGACGTCCCGGCACTCACGGACGCCCTGCGCCATCTCTGCACTGATCTTGACGCAGCCGCCCGCCTCGGACGGGCCGGGCATGCTCACGTCCGTCGCCACCACACGATGGCCCGCTTTCTGGACCAGCACGAAGGGCTGTATGCCTCTCTCCACTCGTCTGCCCCTCCCCCCACTCCCTGACCGGCGGCTCCGCCCCAATGTCCTCATCTTCCTCCCGCCGGTTTATCTTCATCGATGTGCTGCGCAGCCTCGCCATTGCGCTGGCTCTCGCGGCCCACGCCCTCAACGACTTTGACGTTCCCGCCCGCCTGTCTCAGGCAGAGTTCGTGACGCTTCGGGGGCTCACCCGAGCCGCGGCCCCGACGTTTATTTTCCTGTTCGGCATGATGCTGGAACTGGTGTACGCCCGCCGGGCCGAATCGAACGGCCTGCCGTCCGTGGTTCCACACCTGCTGTGGCGCAGCCTGCAGTGCTATGCCGGATATCTGGCAACCGTCCTCGCAGGCCTGTGCTTCGGACTGTTTGGCTGGACCCACGCCCTTCAGGCTGGGGTCTTTATCTTAGGAGCCCACCACGGCAACATTCTCAAATACTACACAGTCGCCCTCGTCGTGGCCGTTCCGCTGCTCGCGGTTCGGAAGCGCCTGGGACTGAAACGCACACTGGCCCTCTGCCTCGGGGTGTGGCTGCTGAGTCCCCTCCTCAACGGACTGGCGACGCTCCCCGTCGGACGCTTCGGCGGGTTGCTCTCATTACTGACCCAGATGGTTCCGTACAGCCTCACGTTCATCGGGGCCGGGATGTGGGTGGGCGCCGGCCTGCGGCGGGGCGCTTCACTGATGCGGTCCGTACACAGGCACATCGGGATGGTGCTGCTCGCCTGCGGGTCCGTCACGGGCATTCTAATCTGGACGATGGGAGCGCAAACCGTAGTACACTCCTATCTCGATTACTATGCCTTTCGCAACTCGTACCACGTGGGCTATTACGCCATCGGACTGCTGCAGGCAACGGGGCTCTGCCTCCTGTTCTTCCACCTCTTCCCGCTTCGGGAGGCACGGCTCACCCCTTCCTCTCCCCTCCTGGCATTCGGGCGTTCGTCCCTCCTGTCCTTTACGCTCGGCAACATCGTCCTCAACGGACTGGTGGGCCGCCTAACCCTCACCGCCTACGAAGGCCTCTCTCTTACCGTCGGCTACCTCATCGTCGTTCTCGGGCTCGTCCTTCTTTTCGAGTGGGTCCTCCGTTTCCTCCGCTCCCAGCCGACCCTCAGGATTGTTGAGCGCCCCCAGGCGCTGATTCAGGCCTACCTCGTAGCCCCTGCCTGTGCAGCGCTCGTGTCTACCGGACGAACCGGCCTCCGACGAGCAAAAACCCTGTTCCCCCGCGGCGTG
>JBKHEM010000103.1:0-8020 GCA_046540815.1 Salinivenus sp. | reverse complement strand
CTTGCGCACATCATCGCCAACGAGATGGCGGCGCGCATCCGCACCTCCAGCGGCCCCGTGCTGGAGAAGCCGGCCGACATTGCGGGGGTGCTCACAAATCTGGAGGAGGGCGACATCCTGTTCATCGATGAGATTCACCGCCTCAGCACGGTCGTCGAGGAGTATCTCTACTCGGCGATGGAGGACTACCGCATCGACATCGTGATTGACTCGGGGCCGAACGCCCGCACCGTGCAGATCGACCTGCCCCCGTTCACGCTCGTGGGCGCCACCACGCGGAAGGGCCTGCTTACCGCCCCCCTCCGCGCCCGCTTCGGGATCGACTTCCGCTACGACTACTACACGGCCAACCTCCTGGCCGAGATCACGCAGCGCTCGGCCCGCATCCTGTCGGTGCAGACGACCGACGAGGGTGCCTACGAGATCGCCCGCCGCAGCCGAGGCACCCCCCGCGTGGCGAACCGCCTGCTGCGCCGCACGCGCGACTTTGCCGAGGTAGAGGGCGACGGCCGCATCACGCAGGCCATCGCCGACCGCGCCCTCAACGCGCTCGACGTGGACGAGGCCGGTCTTGACGACATGGACACGCGCATCCTCCTCACGCTCATCGACAATTTCGACGGCGGCCCCACCGGTCTCAACAATCTGGCCGTGTCGGTCGGGGAGGAAGCCGGCACCCTGGAAGAGGTCTACGAGCCCTACCTCATCCAGGAGGGCTTCATGGAGCGAACGCCCCGGGGCCGCGTGGCCCTGCAGCGGGCCTACGACCACTTCGACCGCTCCGCCTCCGGGCCCAATCCGGATCTCTTCGACCAGGACGGATCCCGCTCCTCGGCCCACGGTGGTTCCGACGAATAGCTCGCCCGCCCACCCCACTTGACGGACCGCTGTCTCGTTCCGCGATCCTTTCCTGAGGATCTCGTTCCTTCTGGCGACGAGAGGAACCGCACACCGAAACCGTACTACCACACACCTACGCCGGGGACTCGTCCGGCGCGTCGCCCCCGACTGCTTCATTTCCCTCTACTGTATGCCGTACGTCGTCACCGAGCCCTGCATCAACTGCAAGTACACCGACTGCGTCGAGGTTTGTCCGGTCGACTGCTTCTACGAAGGCCCGAACTTCCTGGCCATCCAGCCCGACGAGTGCATCGACTGCAACGCTTGCGTGCCGGTCTGCCCCGTCGAGGCCATCTATCCGGACGACCAGCTGCCCGAGGAGTACGAACACTACATCCAGTGGAATGAGTACCTGGCCAATCAGTGGCGCGAGATGGGCTACAACATCACCGAGAAGACCGGCCCGATCGAAAATGCCGAGGAGTGGGAGGACGCCGACAAGTCCGAGCAGGACATCCTGACGTGGGACGTGTAGCAATTGGGGATTTTGGATTGGGGGTTTTGGATCGGGGATTTGAGACGCTTGCGCTCCGACCCTGGGGTCGGAATTGTCTGCTCTCCCGCGCCCCCTACAGCCGCGCGTCCGGCGGTTGTCTCTCGCGGACCGTGCCGCCCACCACCAGGGCCGCGCCGATGAGGACGGCGTTTTTGATGATGTACTGGCCCTCCAGCGTCAGCCCCCACGGGATCTGCGTAAAGCACACGTCCGGCAGCAGCACCAGGGGCAGCAGCGTGCCCGGCATCTGCAGAAAGAGAAGGAAAATCGCGGTGCGGTTGAGGGGACGGTAGAGAAGCCCCACGCCGATGAGCACTTCCCACCAGCCCAGAATCGGGAGAAAGACGTCTGGGGGGAGAAAGTACACCGTGCGCCGAATCAAGTCCTCAGCCGGACTCATCCCAAGGGGCTTGAGCAGCCCGAACCAGACGAACACGATGCCCAGCCCCATTCGGAGGATGAAGTGCCCGTTTCGGGACATCCAGCCGGCGATGCGGCGGTCGAGGTCGGAAAGGCCCAGGCGTTCGATCACTCGATCTTCAAAGGAGGACATAATACGGGGCAACCGGTGAAAAGAACGGGCTGCTCTAACGTCCTGGAGATCACCCCGGTTCGCACTCCCTATCGGACCTGTGCCCCCGCGTTTGTGGTGTGCGTCGTCTCGTCAAGGGCGTCGGCATGCCCGACGGAGACGACGGTCTCTCCCACCATGGCCATCGTGGCTGCGCCTCCGTTGGCCCGCACTGCCGAGACGACCTGCTCCACCCGTTCCGTGGCGAGCCCCGTCCGTTTGGCGAAGGCCCAGGACGCCTCAAAAAGCGGCCGGAGTCCCGCCGCCGGATCCAGGTCCGTGAGTGCGTTCTCTCCGACCCGTTTGACCGTGCGGACGGCCGCTTCGTCCCCCAGCACATCGGCCGTCGCGATGTTGCCGAAGCTCGCGTAGCCCAGCGGTTCGGTGCAGGGCACCCGTTGCAGGCCCTCCCCGCAGTCCCACACCAGTCCGCCCTGGGCCTGAATGAACACGTCCCCGAGTCCGGTGCCCGCCTCCACCTCCGCCCGGTGCGAGGCCTGCACAAGTTCGTCTCGCGAGTGGCCCAGGCCCGCCATGTCGTTGACGGCAAGCGCCGTCGCGAGCGTCGCCGCCCCGCTCACCCCGAACCCGCACCCGATGGGCACCTGGGTCTCCACCCGCACCTCGGCCGTCGCCCCCAATCGCCGAAGCACGCCCGCCACGGGCGCAATGGAGGCCCGCTCCCCGTCCAAAAATACCCCCGTTTCTGCAGCGGGGGCAACGGTCACCTGCGCCCCGTCGGCCGTCGCAAAGCTTACGCCCAGCGAGGCCTCGCCGTCGCGCGGCGCAAAGATGGTGGTGATACTGCCCGGCGCAGTCGCAGTGACGGACATGGACATGGCGAGGGAGATGGAGAGCAACGACGAGTCGAGCTACCCTTCGAGCACAAACTCGATCCGATCCACGTCCGCCCCCTTGGAGGTGCGATTGGTGATGCGAATGCGGCCCACCTCGCTGAGCCGGTCGACGTGCGTGCCGCCGCACGGACAAAGATCAAAGTCTCCGATGGCCACCATGCGCAGCGGGTCGACGTGATCGGGAATCAGGTCGAGCAACCCTCGTCCGTCTGGCGTCTTCCTCTCGGCCTCGGCCCGCGGCATCTCCACCTTCCGGACCGGCAGGTCCTGATCAAGCACCGCATTCGCTCGCGCCTCGATGGCGTTTACCTCGTTCGTGGAAAAATCGGCGGGCTCGAAGTCGATCCGCGAGCGGTCGACGTGAATCTGGTTGCCCGCCGTCTGGGCGTCAAACAGGTCGAGTACGACCTTCGACACCACGTGCTGCGCGGTGTGCATGCGGCGGAGTTTCGTGCGGCGCTCCGCATCGATTTGGCCGTCCACCTCATCGCCCTCGTCGGGAAGCGAGCCCTCGACCTCATCGATGTAGTGCCGCACGTCGCCATGGGACTTCTGCACGTCGGTCACGGTCGCCGCGCCCCCGTCCCACTGGAGGCGGCCCCGATCAGCGGGCTGGCCGCCGCCTTCGGGATAGAAGTAGGTCCCGTCGAGCACAATGTAGTCGTCCGTGGCGGAGTCGACGGTGGCCGTAAACGCCGTGACGTCGTCGTGGTCGGGGAGGTAGCGGAGGTCAGTCATGGTTGGGGGGAAGGGAATGGTGATCGGACAACTGCGGACACGTTCATTATTCGGAGTTCGAGGGCGCCTCGGCTGGAGACTCCCACAGGTACGCAAGCAATAGACCGCCGACCAGTCCCCCCGCCACTTCGCCTCCCAGGACCACCGGCCAGGCGTCCGGCGACAACGCCAGGCCCGCCGTCAGCGCGGCCCGCACGCCCCCAAAGACGAGCCCGCCCACTACGCCACGAGCGGCCCAGTGGGTCGGGAGATACGCCGCCCCGGCCCCAAAGGCAAGCCCAATGCTCCAGAGAAGCATTTCTTCCCCCATCTGGGCCAATCGGATGCTTCCCTCGAACACCCCTTCGATTAGGCCGGACAAGACCCCGGCCACGAGTCCCCCTACGGCTCCAAGTAGAATCCAGCGGTGCATGGTGGTGACGTACGTGAACCGTATCGTGTGCTGGTGGCTGCGCTACACGTTGGCCTGTGTGGGGCACTCCGGCGCAATCTCGGACCGCTCGGTCTCCTCGTCCCTGAAAAACCGAATCTCCCCATCGTCACCGATTTCTCGGTAGAGGGCCCGCTTTTCCTGTATCTCTTCTTCGGTGTTTGACTCGCTCATCACCTCCACACAGATTTCCGGGGCCAGCGTAGACGGATCCCCAGTCTCCCGCATTTTTTCTCGCCGAGTCGGGCTCATCCAGACCACGTCGGAGGCCTTCACCTCGCGGGGCGTGGCCAGGGCGTATTCAACCGAAATGTGCCCGTCGGGGGCGTGCTGCTGGAGGAGATGAAAGAGGGCCGTCTGAAGGTCGGAGTGGTGATTCGTGTGTGGACTCAGGACGATCTGGCCTCGACGGTTGGTTTCAACCTTGTACGGGAGGTCCCGAAGGGTTGGGTCGGTGACAATTTCCCGCCACCGCTCCTGATGCTCCGTGAGCTGACGCTGGACACTGGGCATAGCGGTCGGCTGTTGTGATGCGAACACGTTTCATACTGAAGCCGCCCCCTCCCGTTCGCCGCATAGGGCTGTTCTCCCCCAAAAGAAAAACGCCGCCCCGGATCGCTCCGGAACGGCGCAGAATAGTGATGGCCGGGGACCAATCCCCCGTCCAACATCCAGAATCAAAAATCGACTCAGGTGCCGGCCGAGTAGTCCGTGGCGTAGTGCTCCTGCTTTTCCGAAAGGGTATCGATCTCGATGCCCATCGTCCGAAGCTTCACCTCCGCAATCTCGTCGTCCATCTCTTGCGGGATATCGTAGACCTTGTCCTCCAGCAGTTCCCCGGATTCGTGACGCTGCACGAGGTCGAGGTGGGCGCGGAACTGGTTGGCAAAGCTCATATCCATGACCTCGCTCGGATGTCCCTCCGCAGCGGCCAGGTTCACGAGCCGTCCATCGGCCAGGACGAACACCTTCTTGCCGTTTTCGAGCACGTACTCGCGGTTGTTGTCGCGCACCTCGCGGGTGTCGGTGGACAGCTCCGCCAGCTCTTCGAGGTTGAGCTCCACGTCGTAGTGGCCCGTGTTGGCGACGATCGCCCCGTCCTTCATCTTCAGGAAGTGGCGCCCGCGGATGACGTCCCGCATGCCGGTGGCCGTCACAAAGATGTCGCCCTTCTCGGCGGCCTCGTCCATGCTCATCACCTGGTGCCCGTCGAGCGTGGCCTTGAGGGCCTTGGCCGGGCGCACCTCGGTGACGATCGTGTTGGCGCCCATGCCCTTTGCCCGGGTGGCGACGCCGCGGCCGCAGTGACCGTAGCCGGCGATCACGAAGTTCTTCCCGGCAATGAGCGTACTGGTGGCGCGCAAAATGCCGTCGATCGTGCTCTGGCCCGTGCCGTAGACGTTGTCGAAGTCCCACTTCGTTTCGGCGTCGTTGACGGCATAGACCGGGTACTGGAGTTCGCCGTCCTTATCCATGGCGCGGAGGCGGTGCACGCCCGTCGTCGTCTCTTCGGAGCCGCCGATGATGTGGTCGGCCATCTCCGGGTGGTCGGAGTGGACGGTGAAGATGAGGTCGGCGCCGTCGTCGAGCGTGAGGTGCGGCGGCGTGTCGATCGTGCGCTCGATGCACCAGTAGAAGTCATCGGTGTCGAGGCCGTGCCAGGCGTAGATTTCGGTGCCGCCCTTGGCGAGCGCGGCGGCGATGTCGTCCTGCGTAGAGAGGGGGTTGCAGCCGCTCCAGGCCACCTCGGCGCCGCAGGCCTGCAGGGTTTCGACGAGCACAGCCGTCTCCTTCGTCACGTGCAGGCAGCCGCTAATCTTGTAGCCCTCGAACGGCTTCGAGTCTGAAAACTCCTCGCGGAGCTCCATGAGGACGGGCATGCGGCTCTCGGCCCATTCGATGCGCTTTCGGCCCTCGTCGGCCAGGCCGAGGTCGCGTACTTTGTACTGTCCTTCTTTGTGATCCATGTGTCGGGAGGGGGAATTCGTATAGGGGAGTGGCGGTCGGGCGTGCGGGCGCGAGACGACCCACATCCATATGCTCTACACGCTTTCCGGCCCGACGGTTTGTTCGCATGGGGTAAATTCCTTCGTTCTCCTTGCCCCCGCCCGGCTAAAGCGCAAAAAACGCCAGGACCGTGTAGGCCACGATGGCGAGGCCGCCCGCCACGCTCGCCAGCGGCAATTGCGTGTTGACGTGGTCCATCAGATCGGAGCCCGTGGCCAGCGACGAGAGCACCGTGGTGTCGGAGATGGGCGAGCACTGATCGCCGTACACGGCGCCGCCGATAACCGCCGAGAAGCAGAGCGTGATAAAGAACGGCTCCGGCAGTACGTCCCAGGCCAGCGGCATGGCCACCGGAAAGACGACCGCGTAGGTGCCCCACGAGGTGCCCGTCGAGAAGGCAATGATTAGGCAGAGCACTACGAGCAGGCCCGGCAGGATGACGGGGGTAATCACGTCGCCCATCGTGGCCACCACGTAGTCGGCCGTCCCTACGGCATCGGCCACCTCTTTTAGCGACACAGCCAGCGCCAGAATGATGGCCCCAATGGTAACGCCCTTGCACCCATCCACAAAGCCGTCGATTACCTCGGCGAACTCCATGCCTTTAAAGAGGGAAAGCCCCATGCCCACCAGCACGGCCAGCACAAAGGCCTCGGCGATCAGCAGCATCGGATCGGGGTTCTCGCCGCCCGTCCAGCCAAGCACGAAGTAGGTGACGATGTACGGAATGATGGCCACGCCCAGCAGCGTGCCGATGGGGGCCATGAAGTCGATCAGGCCCGGCGTGTAGTCGTCCGGCACGTCCATCTCCGTCAACTCGCGGGAGGTGAGCGGCGTGGCGTCGTCGCGATCGAGCTTGCCGGTGGTGCGGGCGCGCTCCATCGCGTCTTTCATCTTTCGGCTGGGGAGGGCCGGCCACCATTCCAGCGCAAACAGCAGGGTCGAAAGGACCGCAAAGATCGCGTAGAAGTTGAACGGGAGGGCTGAAAAGAAGAACTGAATGCCGTCCTGTGAGGTCTCAAACAGCGGGATCGTGCCCGCCACGAGCCCCCCCACGTAAATGGGCCACACGTTGAACGGAATGAGCGTGGCGGCGGGCGAGGCGGTAGAGTCGACGACGTACGACAGCTCTTCGTGCGAGACCTTGTGCTCATCGGCGAGGGGGCGGGTGGTGGCGCCGGTGAGCACGGTCGAGATGGTGCCGCCCTGGTGGAAGACCAGGCCCATGAACCAGGTAAAGAGCTTGGCCGTCCGGGGCCCACGCACCGCCTTCTCCCCCGCCCATTTGGCAAAGCGAAGTGCCCCGCCGGTGCGCGTCCAGAGGCCGATGAGCCCCCCCAGGGCCCAGAGGTACACCAGCAGGATGAGCGCAAAGTCCTCCGTGCCGATGGCCGGGAGGAGAAAGGCGTCAATGATGTTCACGTCTCCGGCGATCAGCCCACCGGCCGCAATTCCGATAAAGAGGGCACTCACCACCTCCCGCAGCCAAAACGCCAGGACGATGGCAATGAGGGGCGGGAGGACCGACCAAAAGCCGTAGTGCCCGGCCTCCGTCTCCGGGATGTCGCCGGCAAAGTAGACGGCCACGCCGAGGCCCCCGAGCACGATCGCAGCAACGACCCATCGCCGCCACCACGGGACGCCGTCGTCGGCATCATCGGACTCCGGCGCGACGGATCCTGAATCTTGAATCTCTGGGATCGAGGTCTCGGGGTCGGTGGCGTCGGGCATGGGACGGAACGGGTTGTACAACGAGCGCGCGCCCCCAAGAAAAGAAACGTCCCCCCAGGGACGCCAACGACGAGTTCCACTCTAGAGGATCCATACACGTCCCAGGGCCTAGCGTGTCCTTTGGCCCGGTCCCTTATTGACCTGCACGAAGAAAGAAGTGCGCAATGCGCTCTTCGGCCGCGTCGTAATCAACCCCGCCCCGGTTGCTAATCAGCGCCACAACCACGTGCTGCTCCGGATAGAGGACAAAGCGCGTGGTGCCGCCCACCGAGCCGCCGCTGTGGCCGACG
>JBKHEM010000102.1:0-8025 GCA_046540815.1 Salinivenus sp. | reverse complement strand
AGGTAGCCAAGGGATAGACCAGCGATAATAGACGAGATCGGATGTTCACTGATAGTATTTTTCATGTTTTTGCCTACTTTTTTAGCGATTCGTTGAGGGTGATATTCTCTTTTCAGTTCATCCACCGTTTCGTACATGAATTCTTTGGATTCATGCTTTATGTGGTCGGGGGACATCCGGTGCTCGATCTCGTCAAGCGTCTCGCTCATCCGCTCTCGAGCATCCCGGATTCGATTTTCGGCCCCCTCTGGATTTTCTGAGGGGGAAGAGGGCTGCCGGTGCGTCGTATCCGAGGGGGGAGCCTCGGAGGTCTGCGCAGGATCGATAGGGCTTTTATCGGACTCTACCGGTTGCTTCCGAGGTGACTCGGATCTCTCTTCACCTGTTCTGCCTCGTTTTGTATCCATTGTTTGTCCTGCTGTAATGTTTGAGTAGTACGATCAAGGGAGTAGTCCATCCGCTGTAAGCTGTCGGCACCGCTGCGAAACAGGACGTAGCCTACGCCGAACACAACCAGACCCACGAGAGAAAAGCTTAGCCAGAGGGGAAGCACTTGACCAAGCAGGAGAGCCATTCCCGCCAAAATGAAGAGACCCCCACCGTACGCAACGAGTCCACCGGTCCCGGAACGGACCAGGCTTCGACTCACCTCCGACGTGATCTCGCTTATCTCCACTTTTGCAAGTCGGACTTGCTCTCTCACGAGCGTCTGGAGATCCCGTGCCAAACTCCGAAACAGGCTGCCCAGTGAGCGTCCGTTCTGCAAGTGAGGAGCAACGGACTGGTTTTGGGACGTCCGTGTGTCGGGGTCGGAATGTGGGGAGTGCTGGTCCTTGCCTGGTTCCATGGCGTCGATTGGGGTGCACGTAATGAATGATTACGGGCTCTGCTCTGGGGGCTCAGGATTCTTATCGAGCGGGTGAAGCAGGGCTCACTACCTTGTGTTGCGGGATTCCTTCTCATCGATGCCCCGCGGTGAGACGCAAAGTTGAAGCTTATCGATTGTCAGCGCGTTCATATCTGCGTTCGCGTCGACCATCGCGCTTATCATGTCGGTGCCTCCGACCGTGTTGGGGACTATGATGGTCGGGTTCCGAGCTTCGGAAGAACCGGGATCCGAAGAATCCGAGGACGGCCGCACCTCCCAGGAATATACTCGGTTGGCGACGGGCGAACCGCTTGGCTCCGGAGAGCATCTCGTTGACGGATCGATCGCGCAGGTAGTGGGAGAGCTGTTCAATCTGGTGAGCTGCTCCTTCCGTTAGGCTCGCTATGGAGTCTTTGTCTCTCTCGTGCAACGTGCCCGATGCTTCATGCAGGGCTTCACTGATGTCGTCCAGTTGATCAGAGGCTTGCGCTTTCTGTCGCTCAGCCTGGTCAGCGAGTCGGTTTTTGGCTCTGTCTGCGAGGCGGCTGGCCTCTTCTTGCGTGTCCTGGTCAGCTTCTGAGGCCATGGAACGAGTCGATTTTTCCTTTTGATTGGAGGAGCCACCTCTTTTGGTCTCTTTACGTTCCGTTTGGCTTTGACCTGATGTAGTAGTCATAGCGTGTGCTGTCGTTTTTAGGGACGGGTGGTAGTTTGGTAGCTGATCCCGTATGTCGAGGGGCATCCCCGCGAGCGGTATTCCGCGACCGGGCAGCATCGAGTCGTTTTGTTGGTCTTCTTGGTATTGGGCAATACAAACGACCATCCTACTCGCAATGTCCCTATCTTCTCTTCCATTTTCACGATAGTGACATACAAGAATGTCTTCCTTTCACATTCTTTCTTGTTTGTATATTTTGCGTTATCGGTGAGTCTTTTGGGGCGGTTCAGCATTGGATGCAGACATGAACGATAAGGGGGGTTTACCGCTAGAATTCGAGCGCTCGACCTCTTCCGTGCCTCTGGTTTCACGACAGCAGAAAATCCACCATTCTCGTGGGGCTGTGGACACCTTCTTTCTGGACTCTAACCGACCTCGTACACGACACTGAGCAACTACATTGTGACTCTCTTTTACGAATATGCTGGGTTTCTTGTCTTTGGATTCTTAGCTCTCATTGGGGGGCTCTTGCTCCTTCCGGAAATCGGCGTCGATCCTGGGATTTCATTCGGAGAGACCGGACGACTCTTCCTTGCGTTTCTCGTCGTAGCGAGTGGGTTTTTGTGGTTTTACTTTCCTGTTCTCCGGCACGCGGAAAATCCTTAGCGCAATGCAAGAGAAGGATAGGCCCTTTCCTCTCGCAACTTCGATGGCTAATCCGATCGCGTGACTTCCGGCGGAGACAGATCTTCCTCGCGAAACGGGGCCCATCCATGTTGAGGATTGGCGTGTTGTCTATGGGGATTGAGACGAGCGCACCGATCCGTCAGCCCTCATTCTTTGAGGTGCTGCCTCGACCGTTGCCGGAGGAGCTTGCGCACCGTAGGCATGACCTCGCTTCGTTCGGCCCGAGGAGCGTCCCTTCGTTACGAGCGACCCGACCCGCAGCTGGGGACGAGCCCGGTCCCGATTCGGAGACAGGAACTGATTTTGGAGCTCCCGGCGAAACTGGTCAAAGGGACCTCTCGTGGCAAGAGCCCCGACCAAACAGAGCCATTTGCAGCCCTTCCAGTTCTGTTTGAGTGCAGGCTCTCAGAACTGATTAAAGCGTCTTACCCTCCGACAATTTCGCCCCCGTTCGGGTGGAGGGTTTGTCCCGTCATGTACGAAGCGTCCTTGGACGCCAAGAACACGTAGCACGGCCCCACTTCTTCGGGCTGTCCCGGCCGGCCCATCGGGCTACTTTTTCCAAAGTCGTCTACGTACTCGTCCGGGAAGGAGGCCGGGATGAGGGGGGTCCAGATGGGACCGGGAGCTACGGCGTTCACGCGGATGCCGTCCTCGACCAGGTTTCCCGCGAGAGAGCGCGTGTACGACAGGATGGCCCCCTTGGTTGAGGAGTAGTCCAGCAGCGTGGCCTTGCCCCGAAACGCCGTGATGGAGGTGGTGTTAATGATGGAGTCCCCTTCGCTGAGGTGCGGGCGTGCGGCCTGGACGAGGAAGAACATGGAGTAGATGTTCGTGCGAAACGTGCGGTCGAGCTGTTCTTCCGAAATGGACTCGACCTGCTCGCGGTAAAACTGCACGGCGGCGTTGTTGACGACCACGTTGAGATCGCCGAAGGCATCCACGGTCTCCTCCACGGCCCGCCCGCAGAAGGATTTGTCGCCCACGTCGCCGTCGATCAGCACACACTGCTGATCTTCCTGCTCGATCCGGTCCCTCGTTTCTTCGGCGTCGTCGTGCTCGTCGAGGTAGACGATCGACACGTCGGCGCCTTCGCGGGCAAACATGACGGCCGCGGCCCGTCCGATGCCGCTGTCGCCGCCGGTGATGATCGCCGTCTTCCCTTCGAGCTTGCGACTGCCGCGGTAGTCGGGGTAAATGGTGTCTGGCTCGGGGCTCATTTCCTGCTCACTGCCGGGCTGTTTTTCCTGGTGCTGAGGGGGAACTTCTTTGGGCTTGTCGTTGGTGTAGGACATGGATAGGTAGAGCTGCTGGGCGTTGAATGAACGTTATGGATTGTGAGCCGGAGTTGGGGAGGGATGGCAGATGTCCTGGGCAAATCCCAAATTGGGCGGGGGGTTCGCTCCTTCACCGTCCGTTTACGGACATAGGACATCTTTGACGTCGGTCACGATAGATGTAACAGAATTGCAGCGAAGCGCCTTAGGACGGCTCCCGCAGTGCATTCAGCTTTTCGGTCAGCGGGGCCGCCGTAATGGCGTGGCCGATGATGGAGATAAGGATTATGAGTCCCACGAGGGCCCAGAGCTGCCCGGCACCGGTAAATTCCGCCTCGTTCATGGCGTACGGGGGGCGTACAGCGAGCCGATGCCGCGAATGCCGAAAGTGGTGATAAAGAGGCGTTAGCGCCAGGGGGTGATCGAACCCGATAAATCCCATGATACCGACCAGCGGGCGGATCACGAGCAGGATGACGAGTGCCACGGCGACGAGCGGCCAGGTGAGCGGGTCGAGCAGGCCGTCGGGGAGGGGGCTGAAGAGCCGCTTCGAGCACGGGCCAGTGCATGAAGAGGAGCGTTCCCCAGGTCTGGTGCATGAGGGGTGGCCCGGGGGGCGTGTGCGAATGGACTGGCGGTCGATCTCCATGCACGTTGCGCTGTTGGGTAGAGGACAGTGACGCGCGCGGCGGACGCTCCTATCCGTGGCGGTCGTGATAGACGGCCGCTGTCTCGTCGTCCAGTTCGTTATTGCGACGAGCGGCCCTGTCGGCCAGCCGGGTGAGGAGGGAGGGGGCGAGCGACGTTGCACTGGCCCAGCCGGGGTGTCGCTGTTGATCGTCTTCTCCGTCGGGACTGGGCAGCAGCCGCGCGATCGTATTTAACACCGTGGCCGTGAGGCCGGGCGCGAGCGCATTGAGACCTTGGAGAAGCCGCGCCTGCGGGGTGATGATGAGACGCGATGCGCCCCGCCGGCAGGCCTCGACGATCTGGCGCGCTGCCTGTGGAGCACTCGTCGACGACAGGGGGGTGCCCGACGAAAGCGCGAACCAGGTAAACTCCTGTCGGTGCTTTCCTCTGAAGAGGGCGTTCACGTGCGAGCCGGTGCGCATGAGGCCGGGACAGACCGTGGTGACCTGGATGTTGTCTTTGGCCAGCTCCGCACGCATACCGTCGGACAGCCCGGTGAGGGCGAACTTGCTGACCACGTAGGGAAGCAGGTGCGGCACGGCCACTAGTCCGCCGATGGAGGAGATGTTGACAATTCGGCCTTCGCCCTGCGCCTTCATGTGTGGAATGACGGCTCGCATCAGGCGGAGCGGCCCCCAGGTGTGCACGTCCAGGGCCTCTTTAAAATCGGCCGGCGTCATGGTCTCGACCGGTCCGACCTGGATGACGCCGGCGTTGTTGACGAGCACGTCGACCCGCCCGCGCTTCTCGAGGACGAATTGAACGGCAGATTCGACCTGCTCGGGAACCCCCACGTCGCATTCGTAGACGAGCACGTCGGCCCCCGTCGCCGCCAGCTCCGCCCGGGCGCGTTCGAGCTCGTCCCCGTCGCGGGCCAGGAGCGTCAACCGAGCGTCCTCTCGGGCAAAGCGGCGCGCCAGCGCCAGTCCCAGGCCGCGCGAGCCGCCCGTGATGAGGACGGACGCCCCGTCGAAGCTCGGCGTTTCCCGCCGCCAGAGCCAGAGACCGAGCCCCGCCGCACAGGCGCCGGTAGCCCAGAGCAGTCCTCTCGTGTTCTTTGGCAGAGCGCCCTCCTTACGGTTCGAGAACCACTTTGACACACCCGTCCCGTTTGTGCTTGAACATGTCATAGGCAGATGGTGCCTCGCGCAAATCGAGACGATGAGTGATGGGAAAGGACAGGTCGAGATCTCCTTCTTGGACGTGCTCCATCAGCTGCGGCATATACTTTTGCACGTGCGTCTGGCCCATTTTGAGCGTGAGGCCCTTGTTGAACGCCGCTCCGATGTTGAGCTTGTCAATCACGCCCCCGTAGACGCCGGGGATCGAGACAGTTCCTCCTTTTCCACAGGACTGGATGGCCTGTCGGAGGGCCGTCGGCCGGTCGGTCTGGAGGCGAACGGTCTGCTTGGCCTTGTCGAACAGGCCGGCAATGCCGAACCCGTGGGCTTCCATGCCGACGGCGTCGATACACGCGTCCGGGCCCCGACCCGCGGTCATGCTCTTGAGTGCGTCGAAGACGTCCTCGTGCTCGTAGTTGAGCACTTCCGCCCCGGTCTGATTCTCCGCCATGTCCAGCCGCTCGGGAATCCGGTCGATGGCGATTACGCGCTCGGCGCCGAGGAGGTCGGCACTTTTGATGGCGAAGAGCCCGACCGGCCCGCACCCCCACACGGCCACGACCTCTCCGCCCTCGAGGTCGCACTCGGCCGCGGCCTGATACCCCGTGGGAAAGATGTCGGAGAGGAAGAGGACCTGCTCGTCGGAGAGCCCCTCGGGGACCTTCATCGGGCCCACGTCGGCGTAGGGCACCCGAGCATACTCGGCCTGGCCCCCGGCGTAGCCGCCCAGCATGTGCGAGTATCCGAAGAGGCCGGCCGGCGAATAGCCGTACATGTTCTCGGCCATGTAGGCATTCGGGTTCGAGTTGTCGCAGAGGCTGTGCTGCGCCGTGTTGCAGTAATGACAGTGGCCGCACGAAATGGTGAACGGCACCACGACGCGATCGCCCACGTCCAGGCTCTCGACCTCGTCGCCGACCTCGACAATCTCGCCCATAAATTCGTGGCCGAGGATGTCGCCTGCCTCCATCGTGGGGATGTACCCGTCGTAGAGGTGCAGGTCGGAGCCGCAGATGGCGGTGAGGGAAATGTCGACGATGGCGTCGTGTGGGTTTAACAGCGTCGGGTCCGGGACGGACTCGACCGTCACGTCATTGGTCCCCTGCCAGCAGACTGCTTTCATGGTTGATCGCTGTGGTTGATGTGATAAGAACACGTGTGCTGCCTGGACTCCGCACTCCCACGTCTTCTGGGTTCGGGCCCCCGTTCGTCACACCGCTTCGACGTCCTCGTTGAACGCGTGGCGAGCGGCCTCAAGGTGGTGTTTTTTCAGGCCCTCGAGCTGACGCTGGGCCCGTCGTTGAAGCTCGTCGAAATCCACGTGCTCAAACCGAGGATCGGGCCCGCACGCCGCCTCGAGCACATTCCAGAGAGCCAGTTTTCCCCGAACGCCCAGCATCAATGCCTCGAGCTCTTCCAGGCGGGTCAGATCGGAGTACTCCAGGAGAGCGGTTTCCAGCTTCAGCCTGCTCACTTTGCTGAAAAGCCACGCCGACGTCTTCTTCAGAGGGTTTTCCGCGCTGTGCAATCGGCCATGGAGACGTTCGAGCTGCTCGACGTCCTCTTCGATCTCTGTCACCAGCGCCGACAGAAACTCGTGAAGGGGGCCGGTCGGGTTGTGGTCGCGGCTGTCCTTGGCCAGCTGAAGACCGGCCTCGGCGCCCGCCCGGTGGTCGTTGAGGTACGTTCTCAGGTTTCGGTCCTTCATGCGCAGGGGCGCGTTGAGAGAAGAGCAGTACGGGACCGTGGTCGGTCGACGTAGGGGAACGGTCCCGCCTCATTGGATTCAGGCGGACTCTCCGCCTACCGGTTGGCCGTCGACCGTGGGAATCTCTCCGGCCTCTGCGACGTGCTTAAAGCGACGCACGTCCTCTTTCACCATTTGCCCGAAGGCGGGGTTGAAGAGCCGGGCCGCGGCCTGGCCGATCTCCCCGGCGGGCGGGCGGTACGCAATTTTGGCGTGGATCTCGGTTCCGCGGCCTCCGGGGGCGTCCTTGAACCGGACCTCTCCGGTATTGGCGATGTCGGCCCCCTCCACGGAGTGCCAGGCGAGTCGCCGTCCCTCCTCTTCGTCCTCAATCTCCGCGTCCCACTCGATGTGGCCGAATCCGCCGGGGACGTGGGCCGCCCAGTGCGAGCGTCCGCCGCCGAGGTCCTGGACCGTCGATAGATGCTCCATGAATCGCGGCAGGTTTTCGAGCTGGCGCCAGAAGGCGTACACCGCCTCGCGGGGCTGCTCCACGGTGAGGCTCGTCTCAATTTCGATGGGGGCGCTCTGCTGCCCCGAGGCTGAAGTGTCGCGCCCGAGCTCCTCGTTGACCGGACAGTAGCCGGTCAAGCCTCGATACAGCATCGCTCCCCCGGTGGCGGCAAGGGCAAAGCGCGTCAGGCTGAACTTGCGAAGGCCGAGGTATACCAGGAGCGCGCCGCCGGCCAGCGAGCCCATTCGTTCGGCGTTGCCGACGTTGATCGATCTCGACGAACGCTCGGGCGGGGAGGGGAAGAGGGATTTACTCATGGGATGAAGGTCTGGACGTTGGGAGTATAGTCATTCGGGTACTTCGAACAGCGCTCCCCCGCTACGGGACGGGTCTCCCGCGAGGGGAGGGGGCTCAGGAGATCGCCTCCTTGGCTTTGTCGATGGCCTCCGAGAGTTTCGACTCGTCCATCTGCTCTTTCTGGGCGCCGGAGTGCGGTTTGGCGGGACTCAGGTTCGGTTCGCCC
>JBKHEM010000101.1:0-8210 GCA_046540815.1 Salinivenus sp. | reverse complement strand
ATGAGCTCCGGGTCCTTCCGCAACGAGATGCCGTGCCCGATACGGTGGGCGCCGCAGTAGAACAGCGCCTGTCGGATGGAATCCGGCCCCCAAGCCTCTCCGGCGTGAATCGTCAGGTTGAGCAGGTTGTTGCGCGCGTGGTAGAAGGCGTGGAGGTGACCCTTCGGAGGATTCCCCGCCTCGCCCCCCGCCAGGTCAAACGCCACAATGCCCTGATGCCGGTACTCCACCGCCAGTTCCGCCAATCGCATCGAGGCGCTCTCGTACCGATCGCGCAGGCCACAGATAGTGAGCGAAGTGGTGATGTTGAAGTCGCTTTCGGCCTGCGTCAGCCCATCGAGCACCGCATCGTTCACGGCCTCCAGCGAGAGCCCTTCCTCCGTATGGAGAATGGGCGAGTAGCGCACCTCCAGGTACTGTACGTTCTCTTTCGCGTTGTCTTCGGCCAGTTCGTAGGTGGCGCGGCGCAGGGCTCCGGGCGTTTGAAGGAGCGGAATGGTGTACTGGAACCAGGACAAATAGGCCTCCAGGGTGTCCGAGCGCTCCACCTCCCGAAGCTCCTCGCGCATCCCCTCTACGCTGTCGGCCGGTAGGATTTCGCTCTTTCCCTCCTCCCGCGCAATGTCGAGCATGGTGCCCAGCCGCATCGAGCCGTCGAGATGGCAGTGCAGCTCGGCCTTGGGCCAGGAGGCAATGGCCTCCCGGGTAAGTTCGGTCGTGTCCGGAGACGAGGCAGACGGCATGGGTAGAGATGGGCTTGATTCGACAACCTGTGCAGCGAGGGCACTCCGGGATCGTATTGCCTTTTTTCCCTGAATCTCGTTGAGATTTTTCGCCTCAACATTCCGCCCCGTCGTGCTGTTTCGCACCCCGTGTGCGCTATTGGTGAGGCCGCCGCCTCGGCCTCAAACGGAACCCCCGTCTCCACCGCATCGTTTGAGCCATCCGTGACGATACTCCGGCGGCTACGGCTGCCGTCATAGCCGGGTCGACGCGGGTTCGCCCGTCCATTCTTTTTCAACGATCTTCCACTCGGCCATGGGTACGCCCGGTCCCCTCGAACTTCTTCTCTTGTTTGCGGTGGTGCTGCTCATCTTCGGGGCCAAACGGATTCCCGAGATTGCCCGCGGAATTGGCAAGGGCATCCGTGAGTTCAAGGATGCCACGAGCGAAATCTCGCGCGAACTGGAGGCCGAGGGCCAAAAACGCCAGATCAATCAGCCACAGGCCCCGGAACAGGGCGCCCCGCAGGCCCGGCAGCCCAAAAAAGAACCCGCCCCGCCACAACCCGAGGCTGCCGAGCAAACGGAAGAGCAACAGCCGAAGAGACACGGCGACCGGGGCAGCACAGAGTAACCGTACGGGCCCGACGGGTCCCACCGCGATAGAGACGATCGGGTCGTTTCCTTTCCGTTTTCTCTTGCACCACATCTGTGTAGCACGTGTCCGTCAGCCTGGAATCCCCTACGTTCGCCGAGGCGCACCGTGCCCTCGAATCCGGAGAGACCACCTGCGAGGCACTGGTCTCGTCGTTTTTGGACCGGATTGACGAGCACAACGACACGCTCAACGCCTTTACGTCCGTCGACCGCGACGGCGCGCTCAACCACGCCCGCTATCTCGACAGTCAGCGGGAGCGCGGCAACCCCCGCCCCCTCTCCGGCCTCGTCCTCGGCATCAAGGACAACATCTGCATCCGCGGGTATCCGGTGAGTTGCGGCTCCAAGATGCTGAAGGACTTCTCTTCCCTGTACGACGCCACGGTCATCGAGCGGTTGCGCGACGCTGGGGCCGTCTTTATTGGCAAGACGAACTGCGACGAGTTCGGCATGGGCTCGTCGAACGAAACCTCGCACTTCGGCCCCGTCCGCAACCCGCACGATCCGGAGCGCGTGCCCGGGGGGTCCTCCGGCGGGTCGGCCGCCGCGGTCGCCGCAGGCCTCTGCCACGCCGCCCTTGGCAGCGACACGGGCGGATCGGTCCGCCAGCCATCGGCGTTCTGCGGCACCGTGGGCCTCAAACCCACCTACGGACGCGTCAGCCGCTTCGGCCTCGTGGCCTTTGCCTCGTCGCTCGACGTGATCGGCCCCCTCACAAACAGCGTGAGGGACGCCGCCACAATCCTGAACGTGATTGCCGGCGAGGACCCGAACGACTCGACCAGTGCCCCCGTCGACGTGCCGGACTACACGGACGCCCTCACCGGTTCGGTGGAGGGGCTTCGAGTCGGTCTTCCAAAAGAATACTTTGCGTCGGACGGCCTCGACCCGAATGTTCGAGAAGTGGTCGAAGCACAGGTGGATCGCCTGGCCGATTCCGGCGCCACCGTTGAGGACGTGTCGCTCCCCCATACGGAGTACGGGATTGCCTCGTACTACCTCCTCGCCACGGCGGAGGCCTCCAGCAATCTGGCCCGGTACGACGGCATCCGCTACGGCTACCGCGCGGATCTCCAAGACACAAAGGTCGAACTTCGAGAGCGGCGCAGCGAACTTAAGGACGAACTCGCCGCCGCGCGCACACAGGGCGATGAGGAACGGGTCGTCGAACTGGAGGCCGAACTCGACGACGAAACGAGCGCTCTCGACGCCCTCTATACCCGCACCCGCACCGAGGGCTTCGGCGACGAGGTCAAGCGCCGCATCATGCTCGGGACCTACGCCCTCTCGGCCGGCTACTACGACGCCTACTACGAGAAGGCCCAGCGCGCTCGTACTCTCATCCGAAACGATTTCGACCGGGCCTTCGAGACGGTCGATGTCCTCGTCACGCCCACGACCCCGACGCCGCCCTTCCGTCTCGGCGAGAAAACGGATGACCCCCTGGAAATGTACCTGAATGACATTTACACGGTCACGGCCAACCTGGCGGGGATTCCCGCCCTTTCGGTTCCCGTTGGCTCCCATCCCGAGAACCCCGACCTGCCCGTGGGCCTGCAGCTTCTGGGCCCACACTTCGATGAAGCCACCCTCCTGCAGGTCGGCGACGTCCTCGTGGGCGAGGAATAGGCAAAGATCTTGCTCTTGCGGGCGCTGGGCGGTACCATCATTTTGTCGTGACCCCCGGGCCTTCTGTTGGCCTAAGGTCCCGACGCCACGCCGCACGTGCTCATCCAATCTGTCCCAACGCATGAGTATTCTCGTCGACGACGACACCCGCCTGGTGGTTCAGGGCCTGACCGGCTCGGAAGGCTCGTTTCACGCCGAACAGATGATTGCGTACGGCACGAACGTGGTGGCCGGCGTGACACCCGGAAAGGGCGGGCAAACTCACCTCGATCGCCCCGTCTACAACACCGTGGCCGAGGCGGTTGAGAAGGAAGACGCGAACACCTCCATCATCTTTGTCCCGCCGCCCTTTGCCGCCGACGCAATCCAGGAGGCCGCTGACGCCGGAATCGAGGTGATCATGTGCATTACGGAGGGGATCCCGCAGGCCGACATGAAGCCCACCTACCACTACGTGCGGAAGCAGGGGGCCCACCTGATTGGCCCCAACTGCCCGGGCGCCATCACGCCGGGCGAGGCCAAGGTCGGCATCATGCCCGCCATGATTTTTGAGCCGGGTCCCATCGGCCTGATCTCGCGGTCGGGCACGCTTACCTACGAGGCGGTCGACCAGCTCACGCGGGCCGGCTACGGCCAGAGCACGGCCGTCGGCATCGGAGGCGATCCGGTGATTGGCACTCGCTTCGTCGATGCGCTGGAGATGTTTGAGGCGGACCCGGACACCGAGGGCGTGGTGCTGATTGGCGAAATCGGCGGGTCGGACGAGCAGGAGGCCGCAAAATACATCCGCGACCACATGGAGACGCCCGTCTTCGGCTTCATTGCCGGGCGCACGGCGCCTCCGGGCCGCCGCATGGGCCACGCCGGGGCCATCGTCTCCGGCGGGTCGGGCACGGCGGACGCCAAGTTTGATGCTCTTGAGGCTGCCGGTGCAACGGTCGTAAAGAACCCGGCCCTCATCGGCGACACGGTGAAGGAGGTGATGGGGTAGCTCTCGGTTGCGGCAGTTCGTCCCGGCCAATGGGGCCTCCATGTCTGTGGCCGGCGGTGTGCACCCTCGGAATGTGAGTCTGAGCGTATGAGAGCCGTGGGACCCTGCACGTCGGCCTTCTCCTTTCCCCAGGCCCTCGCTCTCACTCCCCCTGCGCTCCCTCTCTTTTTTGCCCCGACGCCCTACGCCGATGTTCGACGAGGCCTCTTTTGTGATTGGTGCCGCGGAGTGGGAGCAGCTTCCAACCGACGGCCGGCCCGAGGTGGCATTCGTCGGGCGCTCCAACGTGGGAAAGAGCTCCCTCTTGAACGCTCTCCTCCACCGCAAACGCCTGGCGTACACCAGCAAGGCCCCCGGAAAGACCCAGCAACTCAATTATTTTCTGATTGACGGACGCTTTTACCTGGTCGACCTCCCCGGCTACGGCTACGCCAAGGCCCCACGGTCGGCCCGGGCGCAGTGGGCCCGGCTCCAGGACCGCTACCTGGCGGAGCGCGATTCCCTCCGGGGCGTCGTCCAGCTCATTGACAGCCGCCACCCGCCACAGGACAGCGACGTGGAGCTTATGGAGACCTTGCAGCGGATCGGCCGTCCGCACCTCATCGTCCTCACGAAAGCCGACAAGCTCTCGGGGAACGGCCGCGCTCAGGCCCAGCGGCGCATCGACGACTGCCTTGAGGACCTCGGGATGGAGCGCCCCACGGTGCTCACCTCTGCGGAGAGCGGACGGGGCATGGGCCCGGTTCGCCACTGGATTGCAGACACCTGTCTTGGGAACGGGTAGCGTGGAAGCGGTTCGACAACAGACTTGGCTCGTTCTTTACCTTCGCCCGCTGCATTTGGCGATCGACCCGGGCTTAGTTGCATGACACCACCACAGGCACTCCTTTCCTGATTCTCGTTCCCGATCGCATGGCGCACCCGAACACCCGATTCCTGAACGCACAGTTTGACAAAGCCCTCATCCTGGAGGAGCCCGACCCAAGCCTCGACGATTACCTCCGCGAGCAGGGCATCACGCCCGACCGCGTCCCGAAGCCCGACTGCTACGACCAGGAGGCGATGGCCGAGCGGCTGCGCGACGGACAGCACGACCTGATCTACAAACGGAGCAAGTTCGTCGTGGACGAACCGATCGTGCAGGCGTCGGACAATTTGGCTGCAGTCATGCTCTGCTGCATCGGCGACGACACGGTCGACAAGCCGGCCTGCGCCGACGCCGGCGTGCTCGTCCTCAACGACCCCGTTAGCAACGGGCGCTCGGTGGTGGAGATGGTGCTTGGCGAGATGATTGTGCTGGCCCGACGCCTCTTTACCGCCAACGAGTCGGGCCGCCGCCACCAGTGGACAAAGGACAGCACGCGGCGGTACGAGCTCATGAACAAGACCCTGTCGGTCATTGGCCTCGGTAACATTGGCAAGCAGCTCGCCCGCCTGGCCGACGCGCTGGGGATGGACATTTGCTTCTATGATCGGTCGGAGGTGGCCCGCGAGGTCGGCACCACGCTGGGGTGGACGGCCTGCGACAGCCTGTCCGAGGCCTTCCGGAAGGGAGACTTCGTGACGGTGCACGTGTCGGCGGAGGATCCGCAAGGACAGCCGAACAAGGGCCTGCTCGACTACAGTCACTTCTGCCAACTCGGCGCCGACCGCCCCGACAATAGCCCACGCGCGTTCATTAATGCGGCTCGCGGTTTCCTCTACGATCCGGCGGACCTCAAACGGGCGATCGCCGAGGGCTACGTGCGCGCCGCGGCGGTGGACGTGTACCCCGAGGAGCCCGGCAGTGCCGACGAGGAGTGGACCAATCCGTACGCCACCGAAGACCGCGTTCTTACCACACCCCACATTGGCGCCGCCACCCAGGAGGCCCAGCCCCGCATCGCGTCCCGCATGGCCACCTCCACCCGCCTCCTGAACGAGCAGGGCACTGTGCGCGACACCGTCTTCGGACAGGGGCACACGATCGGCGTGAATGCCGAGCCGCCCCACTGGATTCTGGCCGTGGTGCACAGCGACGTGCGCGGGACCAAGAAGGCCATCGACGACAGCGTCTACGACGCCGGGGCGAGCAACCTCCAGTCCAGTCACCGCGACTTTCCCGCTCTCGGCATTGCCTACGACGTCAACGCCATTGACCAGCCCCTCACCGATGCGCAGCTCAAGGATCTTGTGGCTGCGGCTGCTGATCTCTCTGGCGATTCCCGCGCGATTCGCACCCTCCGACAGTTCAAGGTGACCGACACGGTCTGATTCCGCGAGTCGTGGGGGTGAGGACGCGGGATGCGTGCAGAGGGAGGCGTGAGAACGGCTTCCGACCGTCGGTCGGACTGCAGCTTACGTATCGCACTCCGCGTCCCGTTTCACGAATCCATGCGCCACGCCCCGCGTCTTCACGCCACTGCGGGCTCGGCGTCGATCGTTGCGGCAACGTGATCCATAATTTTCCCTGCGTGAAAGCGCCCGTTCTCGATGAACCATCGGCTCGTGTCGCACCCTCCGCAAATGGTCCCTGCAAGGTAGAGGCCGTCGCGGTTTGTCTCGAAGGTCTCTCCCTCTTCGTCGTGGACCGGCGTGCGGGCCGCGTCGTCGCGCACGGCAATGCCGAGTTGCTCCAGCAGGTCGTAGTTTGGGCGGTAGCCCGTCATGGCCAGCACAAAATCATTATCGATTGACTCCGGGCCGTCGGGCGTGTTGAGATGAAGGGCCTTGGGCTCAACGGCCTCTACGGTCGTGTGGAAGTACGCGTCGATCGAGCCCTCTTCAATCCGGTTCTGCAGGTCCGGCTTGATCCAATACTTCACTCCGTCATCGAGGGCGCCGTCGCGCACCACGAGCGTCACGTTGGCGTTGTGACGGTAGCAGGCCAGCGCCGCCTTGGCGGCCGAGTTGCCCCCACCCACAATCGCCACGTCCGTGAGGGCGTACGGGTAGGGCTCCTTGAAGTAGTGGCGGACCTTGTCGAGGTCTTCGCCCGGTACGCCCATGCGATTCGGCACGTCGTAGAAGCCAGTGGCCACCACGACCTTGCGAGCCGAATAGGCGTTTTGATCGGTCACGACCGTGAAGTCGCCATCCGATCCCTGAAGGTCGGTGACCGGCTCATAAAGGCGAATGTCAAGGTCCTCGGCCACCGCCACGCGCCGGTAGTAGTCGAGGGCGTCTTCGCGGCTCGGCTTGTAGTCGCGCGTCGAGAACGGGTAGCCCCCAATCTCCAGTTTCTCGGGGGTGGAGAAGAACTCCATCCGCGTGGGGTAGCCGATCAACGAGTTGCAGAGGGCGCCCTTTTCAATGAGGAGCGCGTTGAGCCCACGGCGCTTCGCTTCGATGCCAGCGGCGAGCCCCACCGGCCCGGCGCCAATGATCACGACGTCGCGCATAGAAAGGGGACATTGGGAGTATGCTAACCAGAACATACTGAACCCACCGCTGGAGAGGGGGGTTTCGACAGACACGAGGGCTTCTCGCGAGGCCGCTTGAATTTCGCGTCACGATCCCACCGAGTCGGAAGGACGTGACTCGGCGGGTCGGGTGAGATGCACCCGTTCGGTCCGCTCGGCTCCGCGCCTCCGGACCGCCTTGGCCCGCTCCGGATCGTCGAAGAGCCCGTAGACGGCCCCGCCGGACCCCGACAGGGACACGTAGTCCGCTCCCTCGCTTCGAAGCCAGTCGAACGCCGCCGATACCTCCGAATAGGCTGCGCGAATCGGTGCCTCAAAATCATTTACGAGAGACGCGCGCCACCGGGCCAGATCGTCGGTTCGAAGGAGGGACGGCAGGTGCGGTCGGTCGGCGTCGTTCGGCGTGACGCGGCCGTAGGCCTCCGGCGTGGATACTTCGACCGGCGGCACTGCCACGAGGACCGAACACGGCAACCGGTACGGGTCCCCGTTTCGGCGAAGCGGGGTCAGGTCGTCCCCGCGGCCGGTGGCGTACGCAGCCGGTGTCTCCTTGAGGAAAAACGGCACGTCGGCCCCGATGGCGCAGGAAATGCGATGGAGTTCATCACGGCCGGGACGCAGGTCCCAGAGGCGCGTCAGGAGGCGAAGGGTGGCGGCAGCATCGCTGGAGCCGCTGCCAAGGCCCGCCCCGTACGGCACGCGCTTATCGAGGTGCAGCGCCGCCCCGTCTTCTATTCCAAACGCATCGGCCAGTGCCCCCGCCGCCTGCATGCACAGATTTTCGCCGTCGGTCGGGAGTGCCGGATCCGA
>JBKHEM010000100.1:0-8243 GCA_046540815.1 Salinivenus sp. | reverse complement strand
TTGGTGGAGGTGCCCATCGAGGTGCCTTCGATGGTGACGTTGGCGCCGGGGAGGGGCTCGCCCTGCTGAGCGTCCACGACAACGCCCACAAGACGTCCGTCGGATTCAGCGTCCTGTTCCGGCTGGGCCGTCACCGGCAGGCCGAGGAGAAGCGACGTGAAGAGAAGACACGTCAACCCGACAAGCAGACGAGCGGACCCAGTGAGCATAGGGAGGACGACGATCGGTTCGGGAGGGCACGCGCACGTTCTGGACGGCCGGAGGCACTTGGTTGCCAAGCCCTCACCGGTCGTTCGTGTCCCATCATACGAATGGGCTGTTACGTCGCCATTACCGCCCCATTACCCTTGCATTACCGTGTGCCGGGTCCTCCGGCGTCCGTCCCGCGACGGCAGGGGCCGCCGACCGAAAAGGCCCCGGCCGGGTCCGTGTGGCCCGCTGGTGCAGAAAACGAACACAGGGTTTTCGCTGAATATTTGGGTCGTAGTTCGGCAAGTCTTCCGGTTGCTCGTCAACTTTGACCGCTTCCCGGGAGTACTGCCGTATGGCAACGTCAGCAGCCTCCACACTTGCACTGTTCACGCCCACGTTCGCGTCGTGCCCGACTCGAAGACGGCGAAATCCTACCTGATCCTGGCGGCCCTCTGGCTGATGATGTTCTCGGCCAGCAGCCAGTTGATTATCATGGTGCCGATTCTGCCCGAGATCGGGGAGACGCTGGGGGTGAATACGTTCTGGCGCGGCATGCTGCTGACGGCGTATGCGCTGTCGCTGGGCGTCTCGGCGCTCCTTACGGGACCGGCCTCCGACCGCATTGGGCGGCAGAAGATTTTGCTCTACGGCACGGCCCTGATGGCCGTCACGCTGGCCCTGCACACCGTGGCGGCCAGCTACGTGCTGCTCTTGAGCATGCGCCTTCTGGCCGGGGTGGCCGGGGGCATGTTGAGCGGGGGCTCGGTGGCGTACGTAGGAGACTACTTCCCCTACGACAAGCGTGGCTGGGCGAATGGATGGGTGATGAGCGGCACGGCCTTTGGGCAGGTGGCCGGCATTCCCATTGGAAAGGTGCTCGCAACGAGCTTCGGCTACCGGTGGCCGTTTCTCATGTTTGCCATCACGATGGGCGGGGCAGCCGTCCTCATCTGGCGCTACGTCCCCCGCGCAAACGCGACCCTTGACGACGAGCCCCTCACGCCCCGGCGCGTCGTCCGCAAGTACTGGCACGTCCTTCGGGGGTCGGCGGTCCTGGGGGCCGTCGGATCGTACTTTTTGATGTTCGGCGGCCTCGGGCTTTTCACCGCGTTTCTACCGACCTGGCTCGAAACGGCAATTGGCATCTCGGGCTACGAGGTGGCCCTTCTCTTTGCCATTGGAGGATCGGCCAATGTGCTGGCCTCGCCCATGGCCGGCACGCTGTCCGACCGGGTGGGTCGCAAGCCGCTGGTGGTGGGGGCCTGCCTGGCTCTTAGCCTCTGCATCGTCGTGGCCCCATTTGTGATCACGGGCTTTACCACGGCGGCCATCCTCTTCTTCCTGGCCATGGTGACGGTGGGCGTGCGCATCAGCCCGCTCCAGTCGCTTCTCACCGCGCTCGTCCCCGCCCGGCAGCGCGGTCTGTTGATGGGGCTTGCCGTTAGCATTGGGCAGGCCGGGTTCGGAATTGGCAGTTTTGTGGCGAGTGCGACCTACGCGCCCTACGGGTTTACGAGCAACGCCATCGTGGGAGCGCTGGGCACGCTGGCCATGGCGGTGCTGGTGCATCGGTACCTTCCGGAGCCGCGCCTCCCGTCCGAGGCTCCCGACGATGCTTCGTCTGATGCCTCGGGGTCCCCTTCCAATTCTGCGTCGGCCCGGGTGGCCGAAGCGCCGTAGGAGCTGGTTTTTGGGGGTCACGCCACCCACCAGAGGAGGGCGGACAGGATCGCGACCAGAGCAACCCAGAGTGCCAGGGCAATGCGGGTGGAGGTGCGGGCCTGTTCGACCTCGTGCCAGTCCCGCGGCAGGATGCCCTGGGCCAGAAAGGTGCACACGGCCGCCAGGTTGACCGCCGCCACGTTGGTGGCCGTCAGAATGCCCGCCGCGCCGGCCCCGGCCAAATGGCCAGCCCCCAGTAGCAGGCCCACGGCCACGATGGGGGGGAGCAGGGCCACCGCCACCATCACGCCTACGAGGGCCGTGTCGCCGTCGCGCGTGACGGACAGTGCTCCCGCCGCGCCGGCGGCCGTCGCCAGAACGACGTCTGCCAGGCCAATGACGGTGCGGGCGGCCACCTCGCCGGTGTCGGGAGAGACGGGAAGGACCATTCCCATAATGAGGGACGTGCCGAACGCAACGCCCACCCCGGTGACGGTGGCCCGCACCGAGCGCCTCAGCAGGGTTGTGTCGCCGAGAGTGGTGCCGAGGGCCAGGGCGAGATTGGGCCCGATGAGAGGTGCAATCATCATTGCCCCGATTACAACGGCCACCTGATCCCGGAGCATGCCGCCCGCGGCGACGACCGTCGAGAGCAGGACGAGGGCGTAGTAGGTGGCATCCACGTCCGTGGCGGTGCGGGCGTATTCGTACAGCTCCTCCCGGCTCACGCGCCCGCTGGAGGAGTTGTTGTCGTCCGCGTCCTTGCGCTCTGCCTCCTCGTCATCGTCTGCTTCGGGCCGGGGCAACGTGGCCTCGACGGACTGCAGGGTGACGCGGTATTCTGTGGTGACCGCCCGGTCGACCCAGTCGACGAGCGCCTCCGTCTCGTCCACGTTTACCAGCACGCGGTCCACGCGCTGGTTGTCGTCGAGGGTGTACGTCCAGTGGCCCAGGAGGTCGTACGAGTCGTCGGGAAGGGTGAGGGCCGAGCCGTCGTCGGGACGGTAGATGTCGACGAGTCGGAGCGCCATCGGGGCGGGGAGGGGGAAGCGAGACGGGACGCGAAAGGGAACGCCTATCCCTTGAGCCAGAACTGGAAGATAAGCATCGCCACCGCAGCGAGTCCAGCCGTGACGGCGACCGGACGGGCGGGGGCCTCCTCCAGCGCATCCGGAATCAGTTCCTTGAATACCATCCACAACATGGCTCCGGCCGCAAAGCCGAGCCCCGCGGGCAGGATGGGCTGAAAGACCTGCACGAAGAGGAACGCCGGAACGGCCATAAGCGGCTGTGGCAGGCTTGAGACGATGCTCCAGCCCCCGGCCGCCCAGGCCGATACGCCGCGCGGCACCAGCACCAGGCTGATGGCAAGCCCTTCGGGCACATTGTGAAACGCGATGGCCGTGGTGATGAAGGTGCCCAGGGCCTCGCCTCCGCCGTACGACACGCCGACGCCGATGCCTTCGCTAAACGAATGGGCCGTCATGATGCCCACAATCATGAGGGCCTGGAGCGCGTCGGCCCCGCGGAGCTGTCCCACCGCGAACTCGGTCTTTTCGTCCAGCAGGTGCCGACTGAGGGCGATGCCGGCGACGCCAATCCCCGCGCCCAGGGCCGTCCGCCCTATGCCCTCCACGGCTCCCTCGTACAGCAGCATGAGGCTGGCGGCCACCATCAGGCCCGCGGCGGCGCCGTTTGCAAGACCCAGATTGCGCCGCGAGATGCGGGAGACGAACAGGAAGGGGAGGGCGCCCAGTCCGGTGGCCAGGGCCGTGAGGGTGGCGGCAAAGAGGACGGTGAGGACGGGAGAGAGCATCGAGGGATACGCATCGTCAGACGCGGCCCTCGCTGCTACCAGTGCGGCGGGGCCGATGTTTGTCGAACGGCCAAATTTAGAACGGATCTCGATGGGGTCTCCGTTTAGAGGCCCGCCTCCCCAACAAAAAAGCGGGAGCACCGGGGCGACCGATGCTCCCGCTCGAAAAGGGGAGCAACACGAGGCAGAAACCCTGCCTGGCGTGGCGCCGGGGATCCTGTTAGAAGTAGATCCCGATGTTCACGTTAAAGGCCGTCCGCCACTTGTTGTCGTTGTTCTCCGCCATGACGCTCGGGAAGTTGTCTGCGGGGTGGTTGAACGGGTGGCCCTTACTGATATTCAGGTCCGTGTAGATGAAGAGCGGACCGGCCGTCGTGAGAAAGCCGATGTCGTGGGTGGCATTGTCATTCCAGCCCTCCACGTCCTTTGTCACCAGACTGAAGTCGTAGTACGGCTTAATCTCCGACACGGGGCCGGCATCTACCGGAATGTGGTATGCCAGGCTGGATGAGTACACCGAGTGCTCAGCGGCCACGCGCTGCGGGAACGCGTACGCACCCATGACGACGAAGTCATCCGCGTCGTAGTTGACGTCCGGCTGGTTGTTGAACGCCGTCTGCTCGCTCTCGGTGAGGGGCGGGTTCAACTCCTGCTGGGCAAACTGCAACTTGGCCTCAAATCCACCGTAGCGGCCCTGGAAGTGAGCGGCGTACGCGGCGTGCCAGTCCGTGTCCCCGGAGTTCAGGTTCTGAAGCTGACCACGCTGCCCGGAGACCCCAATCTTCGTGAATCCGGCATCGCCGTGATCAAAGGTATATCCCACCTTCAGGTTGAACTGGTGTTGCTCCGTGATGTCGGAGCGCAGATCATTGCCGCCGGGCACGACCTGGTAATTGGCCGCACTGACGGGCGCCACGTCGTAAGAGTAGCGGGAGAAGTCCTGTCCCGCGAAGAAGTCCGTCTGCTCGGCGTTCATGTAATAGGCCCCCTGGAGGTCCCAGTTGCCGGGTGAGAGGACGGCCTTGATGCCGGCGTCGTAGTCGTCCTCCAGACCCACGTAGTAGGTGCTGTTGAAGAACCAGCTGCTCGAAGCGTACGGCTGAATGCCGAAGGGCACCTGGCTCACGCCCACCTGAATCTGCCGGCTGTCACTAAACTCGTACCCGGCCCATCCGTGGTGGAGGAACATGCCGCCGAACGACTCCGGGTAGAAGGCGTACTCGGCGTCAAAGATGATCCCACCGTACGAACCGCTGGCCCCGATGCGGAACGTATCGAACGTGAAGCCACCGTCGCCAAGTACGCGGTCGTTGCCTTCTTCGAACGCGGTGCCGTAGGAGCGGAAGAGGGTGTTGAAGCGGAGTGAGCCGTTGACGCTCACGTCGAGCGTCGGGTCGTCCTGCGGGGCCGACGTGGTGGCGTCGAGTCCGGTGTCGTTGCGGTCCTCAAGCGTCACCGCATCGGTGCTATCGTCGGCCGGTTCGGGGTCGTCGGCCAGAGCGGGGGCCGGAAGGACGAGTCCGGCAGTGAGAAGGAGCGCGAAGAATGCGGTACAGTACCGATTCATATGGGCAAAAGGGGTTGTGCGAAAGAGTGTACAAGGGATGGCGTAGTGCTACACACCAGACCGAAGGTGATCCGGTTTAGGCGTGGAAATCGAAGGAAGAGAACGCAATAATGTCGTTGGAGTCCAGCCGGGGAGACCCGGGACGGGAGCGGGCAGCCCGATCCCATACAACACCCCCGATCGCACGCGGCGATCGGGGGCATGAAGGGACCGGTGTCAATCGAGAGGAGTCGCGACAACGGCGGGTTAGCTGGCCTCGTCCGACGAGTACGTGGCGTCGTCCGGAAGGTACTCCAATTCCTCGTCGGAGTTGGCGCACTCCTCGGCCTGATCCAGCCACTGCTCCACGTCATCCTGGTTGTCCTCGATCCACTGAGCGGCGGCTTCCTCCTTACTCGTATCGTCCCGCTCGTTGAAGGCTTCCATGAGGGAGCCGACCTGCTCGTCGTTTGCTTCAAACTCCTGTAGGAAGCAGACGACCTCGCGGGGATACTTCTCAATGAAGTCGTCCCCCACGATGGTGAAGATGTCCTCGGGCTCGCCCCAGATGTCGACGTTTTCGCCCGTGGTGGCGCCCGAGACGTACTTGATGTCGAACCGATTCCACTTCCAGTGCGGCTTCCAGGCCGCCACGGCAATCGGCTCCTCATCTTCAATGGCGCTTTCGAGGGACTGCCAGTTGGCCGGGCCGCTCGCAGAGGACACCGAGAAGGCGTCGTCCATGTCGTAGAGCTCCAGGGTGTTTTCCATCTGCTCATTGATGGCGGCGCCGGACTCAATGCCGTTCAGCGTGCCGTCCAGGTCGTCGCGGTAGTCCATGAGGTCGGGGAACGTGTCGGCTTCCACGTACTCGGGCACGGCCACGCCGACCGAGGTGCCGCGGTAGGTGTAGCCCAGCTTTTTGGCCTGGTCCTTGTTCTCGTTCCAGGGGTCCTCGTGGGTGGTGGGGAGCCAGGCTTCGTTGAAGAAGTCGCGCTCGCCTTCCGCCACGGAGGAGAAGGCGATGCCGCCGCCCTGCACTTCGCGGACGTCGACCTCCATGTCGTATTCATTTTCCAGGATTTGCTCCTGCATGTAGGTCATGGCCAGGCCTTCGATCCAGTTGACGGTGACCATGTTCATTTCGCGGGACTCCCCCTGGTCAGCAGAGCCGCCGCAGCCTACAAGGCCAACGGTCAAAAAGGCGAGAGCCGCGAGTCCGGCTGTAAGCGAGCGAAGCGATGAGGGTAGGTGTCGCATGGCGTTCGTGGATTGGGTTCAGGGTCGTTTGAAAGCGAAGCTGGATGCAACGGGGGCAGAGGTCAAGGGGCGCATGTGCTACGCCGTGGCCTGTGTGGGGCTTGAGCCGGCCTTCTCGCCGGCGGCCTGCGTCACACGGTCGAGAAAGATGGCGAGGATGACGATGGCGAGGCCGCCCTCAAAGCCAACGCCGATGCGAAGCTGCTGGATGCCCTCAACCACCGGGTCGCCAAGTCCGCCCGCGCCAATGAGGGCGGCGATGACGACCATCGAGAGAGCAAGAAGCACCGTCTGGTTAATCCCCGCCAGAATGGTGGGGAGGGCCATGGGAAGCTCGACCTTGAAGAGCATCTGAGAGGGGGTGGAGCCAAAGGATTTGGCCGCTTCGACGGCCTCCTCCGAGACTTGGCGGATCCCGAGGTTGGTGAGGCGCACGCAGGGGGGCGTGGCGAAAATGAAGGTGGCGATGACGCCGGGCACAGCGCCCAACCCAAAGAGCACGACGGCCGGGATGAGGTATACGAAGGCCGGCATCGTCTGCATAAAGTCGAGGATGGGGCGGACGATGGCGTCCACCACGTCGTTCTTGGCGGCCCAGATGCCTACGGGAATCCCGATGAGCAGCGCAATAAGCGTCGCTGTCGCCACCAGGGCCAGGGTCTGCATGGTGAACTCCCAGAGCCCCATGCCGAAGGCGATTTCGAGGCCCAGGAGGGTGAACTCAACGTCTTCGAGCAGCGTGAGGCCAATGAGGGAAAACAGGCCGACGCCGCGGGAGGCCACCCACCACGCCAGCGCCGTAAGGAGCGCAATCATGACCCAACTTGGGAAGAACAAGAGGGCCTGTTCCAGCACCTCAATCGTCGTTCCGATGGTGACGGTGACGGCGTCAAACAGCGGCTCGAAGTTGTTCTGAAGCCATTCGATGAGGGCCGCGAAAGCGTCGCCAAGGTCCAGTCGCATAAGCAGGTCGAAAGATCGTCCGGGAGAACGTCAGTGTAGGAGGGGAAGGGGGGCTCAGGCGATGGCCGCTTCCGGGTCTTCATCTGCGTCGACGCGGCCGGCGCGGGCGTCCCGTCGGCGAACGCCGTCGGCGTTTCGTACGACTTCCTCCATAACGGCCGACGGACTCACCACACCCTGCAGGGTGCCATCGCTGTCGCGCACAGCGATTGGGCCGTCCGCATCCATCAAGGTCGGGAGCAACTCGGCGATGGGGGTGTGGAGGGAAACCGAGGGCCCATCGGCGTTGATCGTCTCTCCCTCGCGGAGGTCCCGCATCACGGTGCGGGCGGGGACGATCTTCGTCCGGTCCACGTTCTCGACGAAGGAGCGCACGTACTCGTCGGCGGGGTCGGTGAGGATTTCGGTTGGCGTGCCGATCTGGGCGATCCTTCCATCCTTCATGATGGCGATCCGGTCGCCCATCTTCAGCGCCTCGTCGAGGTCGTGGGTGATGAAGAGAATCGTACAGGCCGGGTCCCACTGCTCCTGCAGCTCCAGCAGCTCGTTCTGCATGTCAGCCCGGATTAGAGGATCAAGGGCACTGAAGGCCTCGTCCATCAGAAGGATCTCCGGGTCGTTCACGAGGGCTCGGGCCAAGCCGACGCGTTGCTGCATGCCGCCGCTAAGTTCGTTGGTCTGGCTTTCCTCATAGCCGTCAAGGCCCACGAGCTCCAGGGACCGGCGGGCCTTCTCGCGGCGCTCGTCCTTGGTGACACCAGCGACCTCCAGTCCGTATTCCACATTGCCAATGACCGAACGATG
>JBKHEM010000099.1:0-8379 GCA_046540815.1 Salinivenus sp. | reverse complement strand
AGACTTTGGCGTCACTCAAACTGCTTACACCTTCCGGTGGGGGTGCGGATACTTCCCGGTGGGGGTGCGGATACTTCTTTCACTGCTTGCAGGGATTAGCCCCTATGTTACCCGCATTTAATCTTTGAGAGCACACAGATATTATCTACAGGGGACGACACTGTCAAGCCATCTCTATGCTGTAGACGGCCTCAGAGCCACTCTTCGGCCCTCTCACCCCAGAGACTGCAAACTCTTCACATTCTCCCGAAAACAGCCCTCCGACGCCTGGACGTTACTTGGATCCCTTGCCTGCGTTCTTCTTCCGCCTTCAGTCTCCATCCAGTATGCCGACTCCACTCGGCCCTCCGGCCCGTCGTGCCCTCGAAGCTGCATCGGAGGCGCCCCTCCGGCAAGACGTTCCGCTGGCCCCCCACACCACCTTCCGGCTCGGCGGGCCGGCCGACTGGTACGTCGCGGTGCAGTCCGCGGACGAGCTGGCGCAGGTGCTCCGCGTCGTCCGCGAATACGACCTTCCGTCCGTTCTGCTCGGCACGGGGGCGAACGTCATCGTGGGCGATCGGGGCGTGCGGGGCCTCGTGGTTCATAATCAGGCCCGTCATACGGAGCTCGATGCCTCTACTGGACGCCTCTGGGCGGAGAGCGGGGCGATCGTCTATCCCGACCTCATCGAGCAGTCTGTCTCGGCCGGATTTTCTGGATTGGAGCACTACGTGGGCATCCCCTCCACCGTGGGCGGGGCGCTGTGGCAGAACCTCCACTTTCTCTCCCCGCCTCCGGAGCGCGAACGCACCATGTTTCTGGAAGAGGTCGTCCACTCGGCAGACCTTCTCATGGAGGATGGAGCCCGTGAAACGGTGGGGGTCGACTACTTCGACTTCGGCTACGACTACTCCATCCTGCACGACCGAGAGGACATCGTGCTCGCGGCCACCTTTCAACTCACGCCTGGAGATGAGGCCCGGATGCGCGCGATTATGGACGCCAACCTGCAGTGGCGGGCCGAACGGCATCCCCCCCTCGACACAGAGCCGAGCGTAGGCTCCATCTTTAAAAAGATTGAAGGGATCGGTGCCGGTCGCCTCATTGACGAGTGTGGCCTTAAAGGCGCGCGCATTGGCGGTGCAATGGTCACGCACCGCCACGCCAACATCTTTATTAATGCAGACAACGCAACCGCCGCCGACCTCTGCGCGCTCATCGAGCACGTGCAGACGGTCGTGGAACGCGAAACGGGCTACCGACTGGAGACGGAGATTGATTTTGTGGGCGAATTTGCCCCCCCGACCGACGCGGAGCCGACCTTCGTCCCGAAAGACCCCAACCTCGTAACGGCTGCCGAGCGGGCGAAAGCCTCCTAAAGAGGTGGACGTACGGAGGAACGGACGTGCCTTCCTCTTTCCTTCTCTCTTCCATGCGTCCAGACGCCTTCACAGAAGGACATCAGCAAACGCCCTGGCCTCGGACTGAAGCCGATCCACCGCTTCCAGGCCCTCCTTCCATTCCGCCGGAAAGGCTTCCCATCCGTGGAGTGCCCCGAGTAGTGCCCCCATCATGGCGCCGGTCGTGTCGGCATCGCCCCCCACGTTGATGCCGGACAGCAGCGTATTTTCGAGGAGCTGCGGCCGGCGGGCCACCATGGCACAGGCAAACGGCCACGCGTCCTCCGCCCGCACGCTGACCCCGTCACAGGCATCCCGGAGGTCCAGCGGAAACGCGTCGAGCTGTTCCTCCAGCCGCCGGAGCCGATCGGAGACCCGGGGCTCGGCTCCCAGCTGCGCCTCCGCGTCCGTGGTCGCGCCCAGGAGCATCGCCCAGAACTCTGTTTGGTCGAAGGAGTCGAGAGTCCGGGTTAGAAGGTGACGGACCGCTGCTACTTGCCCCCATCCCGCCACCAGGGCCACGGGATGCCTGTGCGTGACCCCCAGCATGGCCCGGACGGTCTCAAAGGCCGTTTCTCGAGAAGCATCCGTGATGGCCCACCAGGCCCCGAGGGGCGCCGCCCGCATGGCGGCACCATCCGTGGGCCGGTCTTCGCCCCCCGCGTCGGTCGGAGGCGCCCCGTCAGCAAGACGATCCACGGCGGCCGTGGTCGTGGGACCCCATCGGCGTGCCTGATCGCGGAGTGCCACATATTCCCGTGCCACGGCCGCCGGCCAGTCGCTCGGGGTGGCCGCAGTCATTGCGCGGACGAGCGCAAAGGTCAGTTGCGTGTCGTCGGTCCACTGCCCCGCGGTGAGGTCCCCGCGCTGGTCGTCGTCGCGGTATTCCTTGATGCCCTTATAATAGGTCCGCACGTTCTGGTGGCTCAGGCCTTCGACAGGCATGCCCAGCGCGTCGCCGACGGCGGTGCCGAGGAGCGCTCCCAGGATGGTATCTTCTGACGTCTCAGTTGAAGTATCGGTCATGGAAATGGAATTGAGTCCACACGTCACCTGAAGGATTGCGGAAGGACTCCGAGAATAGAGGATAGACGGTCGATTTTCCATCTTCGATTCTCTATCTTCGGAATCCTCTGATGTAGTCTTGTCTCTCGCCGCATCCGCCTCTCTGCTTCCCTCCCATTTCATTCATGGACTGGCTCGCCGGATCTTGGGCTGTGTTTCGGAAGGACGTGCGGATTGAACTCCGCACGCGCTACGCCGTCAACGCTCTCCTGTTGTTTGCCCTTGGCGCTCTTCTTCTCATTCTCTTCGCCGTGGGGCCGCAGCCGATCGCCACACGGATCCAGGCGGCCTTCCTCTGGATGGTCATTTTGTTTGCGGCGGCGGTGGGCCTAGGGCGCTCCTTCGGGGCCGAGGAGCGCGACGGCACCGCACTGCTGCTCCGCCTCAATACCCGACCGAGCATGGTGTTTGCCGGCAAGCTGTTGTTCAATCTAGTACTTGTCGGGAGCCTGGGCGTCGTCACCACAGGAGCCCTTCTGCTTCTGCTCGACGTGTCGGTCGAGCGCCCCGGACTCCTGGCCCTAGCCCTGGGACTGGGCGTTTTGGGCCTCGCGGTGGCCACCACGCTCCTCGGCGCCCTGGTGGCCCGGGCGGCCCGCCGGGGAGCCCTCCTCCCGGTGCTTCTCCTCCCCCTCCTCACCCCCCTCCTCGTCGCCAGCGTCGGCGCCACCCGAAAGGCGATCCGGGGACTGCCCTGGACGCAGGCTCAGGACGAGTTGCTTACGCTCGTTGGCTTCGTGGGCGCCTCCCTCTCCGCCGCGACCGTCCTGTTTGATTACGTCTGGGAAGAATAATTCTGCTTTCCCCCTCTCGAACTCTCTGTTCCAGAATCGGAACCGGGTCGGTTTTGTAACAAAATCAACGACAAAACAGGATCTCTTCGTCTCGGGACGGTTCGATATCTAAGAACGGGTCCTTCTACCTTCGGCGCCTTTTCCGCGATCCCTTTTAGCCTCGTGTCCTTTAATCATACGACCTACCGCACGGTGCGGGCGCTTGTGGTGGCCCTCCTCTCAGGAATCATCGTTGCGGGCTTTCTCGGACGCATTCCGCAGCTGGACATCCTGGAGCAGTCGGCCCGCAACCTGTATTTTCACGTCCCCATGTGGTTTGCACTCATGATGGGGACTGTAATCTCAGCCTACCACTCGTTCCGCTACCTGCAGACCGGCCACCGCCTGCGGGATGTGCGGGCCCGTGAGGCCGCCTGGCTCTCCCTGCTGTTCGGCCTCTTGGGCATTGTGACGGGCATGGTGTGGGCCCGCTTCACGTGGTACGTGGACAGCGGCCAGTGGTGGAACTTCGACCCCAAGCAGTCCATGGCGGCGGTGCTCCTTCTAATCTACGGCGGGTATTTCGTCCTGCGCGACAGTGTGGACGATCCTGACACCCGGGGCCGCGTGGCGGCCGTCTACAACCTGTTTGCCGTGGTCACCATGCCGTTTCTGCTTTACATCCTGCCTCGCCAGCTGCCCAGCCTGCACCCCGGCGGAGAAGGCAGCCCGGCTTTCAGCCAAACCGACCTTGCCCCGTCGATGCGCTGGGTGTTTTACCCGGCGGTGATCGGCTTTTTGGGGCTGTTTTGGGTCCTCTACACGCAGCGCGTTCGGCTATCCTGGATTCGGGAGCGCCTCCGGAACGAACCCGAATTGTAGTAGACGGCCGTCCCTCGGTGTCCTTTTGATTTCTTTGCGAGCGCGATGACAGTCCATCCCCTCTCGGCATCGGACCCCGCCCCTCCCCTCCGTCCTCAACAGGAGCGGCCCGACTCGAGCACCGCCTACGACACCACGTGGACCGAACAGTCGGACGCACAGCCGTTAGAGGGCCTGGAGCGGGTGATGCTGCCCGATGGCAAAATCTATGTTGTCCTCGCGGTGGTGCTCATCATCTGGCTCGGTGTGGTCACAATCCTCTACCGGACGGATCGGCGCATTGACCGGCTGGAACGGCGGCTCGACCAGGACATTCCAGAAGACCCGGCGTAAGCCATATGGTTTTGATTTCTCCCTCCCTCCTCCACCCATGAAGAAAAAAACCCTCGTTGGCCTCGTGGCCATGATCGGCTTTGCGGGCGTGCTCCTCTTTAACTTTGGGAGTCAAGTGGGAGGCTACATGGACTTCGAGCAAGCGTCGGCCAGTGAGGCCCGCGCGCACGTCGTGGGGACCTGGGAAGAGGACCGACCGACGGAATACGACCGGGCCGAAAATGTCTTCACCTTCTACATGCGCGACGAGTCGGGCACCGTTCGCAAAGTGCGCTACGAAGACACGAAGCCAGCCAACTTTGAGGAGGCCGAGCAGGTGGTCGTGGAAGGATACGCCGACGAGTCCGTCTTTCAGGCCGAGAGCATTCTCGTAAAATGCCCCTCGAAGTACAACGAGACCAAGGACTTGCAGCAAAACACTGCCGACGCGGCTTCCCAATCAGGAAACGCCCAGCCGTAGCCCGTGCACCCGCCCTCCGTGCGCCGGCTGTGCGCCCTCGTTCTACTTTCGGCTCCCGTCCTTGGCTGTATGTCTTCCCCTGACGTCGCGCCGTCCACCGACTCGCCCCTTCCTCCGTGTCCCGAAACACCGAACTGTGAACGAACGGCGCGCTCGTATGCGGCCGCCCCGGAGGATCTGTTTGAGGCCGCACAGATCGCCCTCGAGGCCCTGGGGCCCGTAGAGCTCCAGATCCGCCCGGAGGAGCGGCGGGCCTCGGCGGTCGTCCGCGTGGCCTTTCTGTTCAAGGACGACGTGGACGTGGCGGTAGAGCCCCGCGAGAACGGAAGTACGTTATACGTCCGCAGTGCCAGTCGGGTGGGCTACAGTGACCTCGGGGTGAATCAGCGTCGCGTGAATCGATTGTTCAAGGCCGTAGAGGAGGCGCTGCCCTAGTGCGCTACAGGTACAGCGTCGTGGCAATCGCGAAATAGATGGCCAGGCCAAGGATGTCGTTCAGGGTCGTGACGAAGGGCCCCATGGCGCTGGCCGGATCGATGCCGAGCCACGTAAGCGCAAACGGAATCAGTGCGCCGTTGGTCGTTGCCACGAGGCTCACGGCGAGCATCGTTAAGCCGAGGGTGGCCACCAGCATGCCGACGTTTCCCATGCCCAGGGCCGCCACGGTCCCGCACAGGAGGGCGGCCACCACCAGCCCGTTCAGGAACGCCACGGCCATCTCTTTTCCGATGCGCGCGAAGGCGTCCGACATCCACAGCTCCCCGGAGCCGAGCCCCTGCACGGCAATCGCTGCGCTCTGAACGGCCGCGTTCCCCCCCATGGCCGTGACGATGGGAATAAAGGTGGCCAGCACCACGGCCTGCTCCAGCGTGGCCTCGAACGCCCCGATGACCGTGCCGGAGAGGCCCGAGCCCACGAGGCCGACGATCAGCCAGGGCAACCGGCCCCGGCTCACGTCGGCCACCGTATCGGCAGCCTCCTCGTCCCCGGTGAGGCCACTCATCAGTTGCATGTCCTCCTCGGCCTCGTCCCGAATCACGTCGACCACGTCGTCGATCGTGATGCGCCCCATCATCCGTCCCTGATCGTCCACGACGGGCACCGAGACCAGATCGTACCGCTGCACGATCTGGCCCACCTGCTCCTGATCCACTCCGACGGCCACCGAGACAAAATCGGTCTCCATGACCTCCCGCACGCGGACGGTGGCGGGGGACAGCAACAGCTGCTTGAGGGACACGATGCCCACCAGCAGGCCCTCGTCGTCCACCACGTACGCTGTGTAAATCTCGTCGATGTCGTCGGCGTACCGGCGCACCGTGTTGGTAGCTTCCCGCAGCGTATCTTTGGGCGAGATGGCGACGTACTCCCGGGCCATGAGCCCCCCTGCCGTTTCCTCACCGTACTCCAGAAGCTCCGTCAGGTCCTCGGTGTCTTCCAGGTCCGGGAGCACCTGCAGGACCACCTCGTCCGGGAGGTCGGCCAGAACATCGACCGCGTCGTCGGTGTCAAGGGCGTCAAGGAGGCGTGTAAGCTCGGCGTCGGACAGTCCCTCGAGGAGTGTGCTTCGCTGCGCCTCGTCGCTCTCAGCGAGGGTGCCGCTTGCGAGGGTGGGGGGCAGCCAGCGGAAGAGGTGCCGCGCCTCCTGTGTGGGAAGGCGACGGAGGAGCAGCGCCACATCGGCCGGGTGAAGGTCGGCCATCAGGTTGAGCACCATCCCACGCTGCTCCTCGTGGAGGAGCGTGACAATGTCTTCCACAACCGAATCGTCGAGCTCCAGGGCCCCGCCGGGCCGGGCCTCATCGGGGCCGGAGGCGGGAGAAATGGACTCCGGAGGCGACTTTTTCGACATGCCGGCGGGGGAAGGGGACGCAGTGGGCGACGGAGCGAACGAACACGGATCCCGTGGACCGCTTGTTCGCTACGGGTGCTCGACCCGCTCGGTTCGCGCATTGAGGTGCCGGGCCACTTCGGCGAAATCCTCGGGAGACAGGGCCTCGGCTCGCTTTCGATTCCAGCCGTGAGGAAGATCCACGCCCTGGTCCTTGACCCACGCGCTCAGGCTGTTCCGGAGCATCTTGCGGCGCTGCTGAAACGCCGCTCGTACGTACGGCCGCACGTCGTCGAGGGTGAGGTCGTCGGGCGCATCCGCGTCGGAAAAGGTGACGCGCACCACGGCGCTCGACACGTCGGGCTGCGGGGAGAAGACCTGCGGCGGCACCGTAAACGCCATTGTGGGCGCCGCAAAGAGCTGAAGGAGAACACTAAGCACCCCGTAGGCCTTCGTTCGGGGGGCGGCCACCAGTCGCTCGGCGACCTGCTTTTGCATCGTGAGCACCGCCTCCGCCACGTGCTCCCGGCGTTCCAAAAGGGCGAACAGGATCTCGGTGGTTAGGTGATACGGCGTGTTGCTGATGACGTACAGCGGCTCGCCCGCTTCATCGGCGAGGGCGGACCAGTCGGTGGAGCGCACATCCTCCTCTCGCACGTCCACCGCCGGGTGCTTCCGTCGGAGGACCTTGACGGCCCGCTCGTCGATCTCAATGGCGGTGAGTCGGCTGTACTGCTCCGCCAGGCGGCCGGTTAACTCCCCGGTTCCCGCCCCAATTTCCACGACGGGAGCCTCGGGCGGGGCCTGCAGGGTCCGCACAATCTTCTCGGCCATGTTGGGGTCCTGCAAAAAGTTCTGGCCGAGGCTCTGCTTGGGGCGAAACGGGACGCGTCCGGGCATGGGCGGGCGGGAACGAGAAGGAAGAGCGCGCCCTCCGTTCAACGCACGTGCTTGCGGCGGTTTCGGACGTAGTCCTCGAAGAGAAAGGAGCCGAGATCGTCGAGCTGGGCGTAGTAGGCGCGCCCGCGGTTGGCCTCCGTGAGCTTGCGGACGAAGTCCTGGAGCCCGGGATCGCGAGCAATCATAAAGGTCGTAATCGTAATGTCCTGCCGTCGGCAGATCACGGCCTCGTCGAGCACCTTGTTTACAATCTTTTGGTCCAGCCCGTAGGCGTTGCGGTACATCTGCCCGTTTTCGATGTGACAGCTGGGCTTTCCATCCGTGATCATGAAGATCTGCTTGTTCCGGTTGTTGCGGCGGTGGAGGATGTTGCGGGCTCGCTGCAGCCCGGCGCGCGTGTTCGTGTGATAGGGCCCTACGTTCAGGTAGGGCAGGTCCTCCACCTCAATTTCCCATGCGTCATTCCCAAACGCGACAATGTCGAGCGTGTCGTTCGGGTACTTCGTCATAATGAGCTCGGCCAGCCCCATCGCCACCCGCCGGGCGGGCGTGATTCGATCTTCGCCGTAGAGCACCATGGAGTGAGAAAGATCCACCATGAGCACCGTGGCCATGGTGGCGCGGTGGTCAGTTTCGTGGACCTGAAAGTCGTCTTCCGTGAGGTGCCAGTCCTCACCTACACCACTGCGGCGAAAGGAGTTGGAGAGGGTTCCCGTCATGTCCAGCTGCGACACGTCGTCCCCAAACTGCCAG
>JBKHEM010000098.1:0-8392 GCA_046540815.1 Salinivenus sp. | reverse complement strand
TCGTCGGAGCGGAGGGCGATGCGGCGTTGCTGGGGGGCGACGTGCGTGAGGGTGAGCCGCAGCGTGTCGGAAGGCAGCAGAGACTCCACACGGTCGGCCCACTCGATCACGGTGAGGCCGGGGCCGTGGACGTAGTCCTCGAAGCCCAGTTCCACGAACTCATCGGGCGTCTGCACGCGATAGGCGTCGAAGTGGTGGAGGGGGCGCTCGTCGTCGTAGGTGTGGAGAATGGTGAACGTGGGACTCCGCACCGTCGCCGGGTCGAGGCCAAGACCCTCCGCGAGGCCCTTCACGAGGTGCGTCTTCCCCGTCCCAAGATCGCCGTAGAGGGCGACGACGGCGCCCGAGGGGAGCCGCTCGGCGAGTTGGGCGCCCAGCCTCCGCGTCTCCGCTTCCGAGTCGGTCGTGACGGGAAAGAGCGCCTCGGCGGTAGAACGTTTGACATTGGACATGGTGCAGTCCGCATTGAGTTGGAGCAGGGCCGAATGGGAACTGCGCCCGTTCCCCCATGCTCTCCACGCTGCTACCGGGGCGTGAGCGTGGCGATGGGGAGGATCATCTCCTGCATCGAGGCGCCGCCGTGCTGCAGCGTATCGCGGTACAGGTTTTCGTAGTGGTGGAAGTTCGTGGGGTACACGAAGTAGTAGTCCTCCCTGGCGAAGATAAAGTTCGTGTTCATGTTGTAGCTGGGCAGGCCAAACGTTTCCGGTTCGCGCACGAAGATGGCCTCTTCCTCGTCGCACTTCAGGTTGCGCCCGTACTTGTAGCGCAGGGCGGTGGAGGTCTCACGGTCGCCAATCACCTTGCTGGAGCGCAGGCTGCGAATGGCGCCGTGGTCGGTGGTCAGGACGATCGTGCAGTCGGCATCGGCCAGCGTCTGGAAGGCGTCGTAGAGCCACGAGTGCTCGAACCACGTCCGCGTGAGGGCGCGGTACGCCTCCTCGTCCGGGGCCAGCTCCTTGAGCACGTCGGAGTCGGAGCGGCTGTGGGCAAGGATGTCGACAAAGTTGACGACGACGGCGCTCAGGTCGTGCTGCGTGAGGTTGGTGGCCTCCTCGGCAAAGGACTGCCCCTCCTCGCCGGTAATGACCTTGTCGTAGCGAACGCTGGCGCTGCCCTGGCCGAGGCGGTCGAGCTGGGCGTGCAGCAGCTCCTCCTCGTACTGGTTGCGGCTGTGTTCGCTTTCCTCGTCGGTCGTCCACGCGCCGGGGAAGCGATCCACGAGGTCGACGGGCAGCAGGCCGCTAAAGATGGCGTTTCGCGAGTAGGGGGTGGCGGTGGGGAGAATGCTGTAGTAGAAGTCCGTGTCGATCGTAAAGTGCGGGCGCAGCAGCTCCTCGAACGTGCGCCACTGGTCGTAGCGGAGGCAGTCGATTACGAAAAACACGACCGGGCGGCCGCCCATCTTCGGAAGGACGTGCTCGGGAATCAGCTCGTGGGAGAGGAGAGGACGATCGGCGTCCGGGGGGGCGTCAGCACGGGCGATCCAGTCGGCGTAGTGTTGCTCGACGAATGCACCGAACGCACCGTTGGCTTCTTCGAACTGATCCTGGAAGATCTGCCGGGCCCCCTCGTCGCCCTCCAGCTCCAGGTCGTAGCGCACCAGCGCGCGGTAGAGCTCCGTCCACTTCGCGTGCGAAAGGGGCTCGCGCAGCAGTTGCGAGATTTTGTTGAACGACTGCAGGTACTCCTGGGAAAGGGTTTCCTGGCGGAGCTTCGGCTGCTCCAGCAGACGCTTGCAAGTCAGCAGAATTTGGCTCGGGTTGACGGGCTTGGTGAGGTAGTCGTCGATCTGGCTGCCCAGGGCCCGTTCCATGAGGTCCTCGGCCTCGCTCTTCGTGACGAGGACCACGGGCGTCTCGGGCCGCTCGGCCTTGATCGATTCGAGCACCTCCAGCCCCTCCATGCCCGGCATCTGTTCGTCGAGCAAGACGGCGTCGAACGGGCGCTCGCGGACCAGGTCCACGGCGTCGGCGCCGTTGGGGGCCGTCTCCACGTCGTACCCCTTGTCTTCCAGAAACATGACGTGGGATTTGAGCAGGTCGATCTCGTCGTCGACCCAGAGGATTTGCGGGGGAGGCATCGGCGAATGGGGGCGTGTGTGTTGGGGCGGCCGCCCGCGCTGCTCCGGGCGGTGTCTCCCCTGTACCTTCCGGGGGGCAAAACGTTCGGAGCCGAACGTTCGAGGAGCCGTTCCGTGTTTGGATCGTCAGGCCACGCATTTATCCCGTTCACAACCGGCGTCCGATCATGTCGACATCATCCATCGGCCTCTCCGACGAACTTCACGAGTACCTCCTGTCCGTGTCGCTCCGCGAGTCGGACGCCATGCGGCGGGTGCGCGAGGAGACCGCCGCGCATCCGCAGTCGCAGATGCAGATTGCGCCGGAGCAGGCCCAGTTTTTCCAGTTTCTCGTTCGTCTCATCGGGGCCCGGCGCACGCTGGAGGTGGGTGTGTTCACCGGCTACAGCGCGCTGGCCGTGGCACAGGTGCTTCCCCCCAACGGCGAGGTGGTGGCGTGTGACGTGAGCGAAGAGTATACGACGGTGGCCCGTCGCCACTGGCAAGATGCAGGCGTTGCCGATCGCATCGACCTTCGCCTCGCGCCCGCGACGGAGACGCTCGATGCGCTTCTTGACGAGGGGCACGCCGGCACGTTCGACTTCGCGTTTATTGACGCGGACAAAGAAACGTACGACACGTACTACGAGCAGTCCCTGCGCTTGCTGCGGCCCGGCGGCGTGGTGGCGCTCGACAACATGTTTCGGAACGGTCGCGTGACCGACCCGGACATTGAGGACGAGAGTGTGCGGGCCATCCAGCGCCTCAACGAAAAGATGCACGACGACGACCGCGTGGACTTGAGTCTCCTCCCCCTGGCCGACGGGGTGACGTTGGCCATGAAGCGATAGCTCCAGGAGGCGAATGTAGGAGCGTGGGCACTCTTGTGACTCATACAACCCCGGCTTGGCGTTCAGTGTGATGTCGAATCATAGCCCGTCGTCCGAGCGGGTTTCCTTTAGCTGATCGGCGAGGCCGACGAGGTTAAACGCGTGGAGGTAGCGCATTACGGCGGTTTTGAGCTTCCACTGAACATACGCCTCGGCGTCGCGATACGCCGCCACGTTTTCGTAAAGGGACGCCCGGGCCCGTTTCACGGCGGGGACTGTCCATACGTAGCGGCTGCCTGTGTTTATGAGCCAGCGCTGCCGCTCGTCGGGAAGGGCCTCGAAGGCGTGGCCCTGTTCGTCCGGCCGGAGCCACTTGCGCCAGCGATTGCTCTCCACCACGGCCGTCTGCAGAGCGGTGAGCATGTCAGAGGATGCACCGAGGCGCGCTTCCAGCGCCGCCAGGTCCCGCACCGCCTCCGCCTCAACGGCCGAGAGGCCCGGCCCCACGTTGGCGCCCCCGACGCCGTTGATCGGATAGCGCTCGGGCGCGGTCACGTCGTCGGTGTAGTGACCTTTGAGTAAAGCGCCTAGGTGCTCCTCCGCCGTCGTGGCGAGTCGGCGGGCACGGTCCGCGTCGAAGGCGGGCGAGGCGAGCGCCGTGCCCACGTCGCCCACGACGAAGGACGGGCGGGGGAGGGCGGTGTCACTGAGCGCTCCGGCGAGGTGCTTGCAGAACGACCGGAACCGGGCCTCGCTGTTGAGACCGTCGGTCTCCTCAACGCCCACCTCGAAGGCCACCGGGCCACGGTCGACAGATCGGCGCGTCTCTTCGGCGTGGCGCATGAGGCCGATCGTGCGCTCGACGAGACGGTCGATCGGGACGTGAACCGTGGAGGATCCGCGGTCGGTGGTCGGGTCGAGATGGAGCAGGTCGTAGCCCGCCTCGATGCAGGCCGTGATGGAGTGCTTCGTTTCCGTCAGGGCGGCATCGTAGTCGAGGTCGTCTCGGACGTGGGCATCTTTCTTCCACGGCCCCCCGTGGTCGAGGCCGAGAAAGACGGGAACGTCGAGGCCCAGGCGCGTCGATTCGGCATCGACAAACTGGGCAAAGGCGGCGGGCGTCCAGCCGGTGTATCCGCCGTCGCGATCCACCTGATTCAAGGTGGCGGCGAAGAGGAGGGGCGCCCGGGCCTCCTGCGCGGCCTGCAGGGCCGCACGGGCGACGGCCTCGGAGTTGGGGCACACCGCCAGGAGGGTGTGGCGGGGGCCGGGCCGGGCCGGATCGGCCAACGAGTCCCGAAGCAGCCGGCACAGGAAGGCGACCGGGGACGCGCTGGCGGCCGCGGCACATAGCCGGAACGACGAGGCGGACGCAGCAGACATGCACGAAGGCGGACCAATGAGAGGGAACAGGGGCAACTGCTGTCCGAAGTCATGGGTTTCCGGGTTTGGAATCGCTTCCGAAATCAAACAATTTTCTAAACGTACACATTCTTACTTCACATTGTCGCGGTCGGGCTATACTTTGGGCTTTCACAGAGTCGCCCCTCACCACGCGCCATAGCCTGAGATGTCTCGAACGTCACGGGCCGATGGACGTCCCCGTTGTGTTTGCGCAGGCCGTGGCTGAGCCCGTGTGGACCCACCCCCGCCGGGCCGCGACTTCTGCTTCATTCGATGTGTCACAATCCCCCTGCCCCCGATGACGATACGCTACGCTCTGACGATCCTTTTCGCGAGTCTTGTTGGGATGCTCCTGGCGGTAGCCCCTGCCGGGGCCCAGCAGACGGGCACCCTCACCGGAACGGTGACCGACACGGAGGGGGAGCCGCTGCCGGGAGCCAACGTCGTGCTGCTCGACACGGAGAGCGGCACCTCGGTAGGAGCGGACGGCTCGTACCGAATTACAGGCATTGATCCCGGTTCGTACACCGTACGCGTCTCGTTCGTGGGCTACGAGGCGACTGAGCAAGAGGTCACCATCGAGGCCGGCGCGACCGTGGAGCAGGACTACGAACTGCGCCAGGAGGCGTTGCAGGGCGAGGGGGTGACCGTCACCGTTGGATCGCGCGCTCGCGACGTGGCCGCCGAGGACATGGCCGTGCCGGTTGATGTGTATGGGGCCGAAGAAATCGCAAATGCCGGGGCCTTCGAAACCGGGCGCATCCTTGAACAAATCTCGCCGTCAGTCAACTTTCCGCAGAACACCCTTTCGGACGGCATGGACGCCCTCCGGTCGTTTACGATGCGGGGCCTGAGTCCGGACCAGTCCCTCGTGCTGATCAACGGCAAGCGGCGGCACAAGACAGCCCTCGTCAATCGGCTGGGCGGCGGCGTGCAGGGCGGATCGAGCCCCATTGACCTCAACGCCCTTCCGGCCAACGCCATTGAGCGGATGGAGGTGCTCCGGGACGGGGCCTCGTCCCAGTACGGATCAGACGCCATTGCTGGTGTTGTCAACGTCCGGATGAAAGAAGAGCCTCTTGAGCCGACCGTCGAGACCCGACTTGGGGGGTACATCACCGATCCGTATCCGAATGACGGAACGACGTACAGCGTCCGTCCCTCCTTTGGCGTTGAACTGGGCGAGGAGGGAGGCTTTCTCAACTTCTTTGGCGAGTATCGCCTCCGGACGCCCACCAACCGGGCCGGCCCGGCCAGCTACAACCTGGGCAAGGGCAGTGCCGACGAAATCGAAGACGTGGACGGCGACGGCCTCTTTGAGATTGTGGACAAAAACGACACGGTGGAGCAGCCGGCCTTCCACTGGGGCGACGGCCGATCCGAGAATTATCTGATGTGGCTCAACGGCGCCTATCCCATCGCAAATGTGGACGCCGACCAGCCGACCGAGGTGTACGCCTTCGGCGGATACAGCTATCGGAGGGGCAAGGGGCAGGGGTTTTACCGTACGGAGTCTGACGCCCGGAACTGGGAACAGATTTACCCGGAAGGGTTCCTGCCCAACTTCGACAACCCAATCAACGACTATTCCGTGTCGGTGGGCCTTCGGGGAATGGTGGGCGACTGGAACTACGACGTCAACGCCCAGACCGGGCGCAACGACTTCCAGTACAACATCACGAACTCCCTGAACGCCAGCTACGGACCCTCCCTGGACAACAACCAGACCGAGTTCTACGCCGGGTCGGTGAAGCTGCGGGAGTCGCACCTCCAGGCGGACTTTGATCGGACCTACGAGGTGGGCTTTGCCTCGCCGCTCAACGTGGCGGCCGGGGCGGTCTTGCGGGCCGATACCTACGAGATCGACGCGGGCGAGGAGGCCTCTTGGGGATTGGGACCGTGGGAGATTGCCCAGGACGGCAGCGTGCCGGCCCAAGGATCGCAGGTCTTTCCCGGCTTTCGGCCGGAGCAAGAGGTGAACGAAACGCGAACGAACGTCGGCACCTACGTGGACATGGAAGCCGATGTGTTCGATCCTCTGCTCGTGAACGTCGCCGGGCGGTTTGAGAATTACAGCGACTTCGGCTCCACCCTCAACGGCAAGCTGGCCCTGCGCTTCGAACCCATTGAGCAGGTGGCCTTCCGCGGCACGGCCCAGACGGGCTTCCGGGCGCCCAACCAGGCCCAGAAGTACTTCTCGAAGGTGTCCACCACCTTTATCGACAATGTGCCCTTTGAGACGGGCATCTTCCGCACCACAGGTGCCATCGCCGAGCGGTTTGGGGTGCAAGACCTGAAGGAGGAAACGTCGGTCAATATCAGCGGAGGCCTCATTCTGAAGCCTCTTGAGCAGTTCCAGATCTCAGCCGACTATTTCAACATTCGGATTGACGACCGGATCATTCTCTCTGGAGACATCGGCGTTGGAGAAAACCTGAGCGACGAAGCGCAGCAGAGAATTCGGGACCTGCTGAGCGAAACGGGGGCTCAGACGGCCAGCTTCTTCACGAATGCCATCGACACCGAGACGCAGGGCGTTGATATCACCTCGAAGTACGCAGTGCTCCTGGCCGAGGGCGTGCAGCTGCAGCTTCGCGGCGCCTTTAACTGGACGCAGAGCGAGGTCGTGGGCGGGCCGCGAAACCCGGAAGAACTCAGCGATGAGTTCGACGAGCAGATCTTTGGGCGCGTAGCCCAAAAAGGATTGACGGAGGAGACCCCCTCCACGACGAGCAAGCTCAGCACGACGCTCACGGCGGGGCCTGTGGATCTGACCCTGAACGGCTCGCGGTACGGAGAAATTCTGGTGCCGTTCAATGATCCGGATCAGGATTACACGCTGAGCCCGGAGTACACATTTGGAGGTGAAATTGGGTACCGGGCCTTCGACGATCAGGTCAACCTTGCGATTGGGGCGCGCAACCTCTTCGACAACTACCCGGACCTCCCGCCCACGCAGGGGACGTTCGACATTATCCTGCCCTACAACCGGGCCTCTCCCATCGGATTCAACGGCCGGTTCGTCTACAGCCGGCTCACGATTACGCTGTAGCTCGTGCGTTGGAGGGCCGGAGGTCGTTTCCTCCGGCCCGCCCGATGCCCTCCGGAGTCCCCCCGCCGATTTTGCATTGAGACGATTTCTCTTATGATGACCGATACTTCTATTCTTCGTTTTCGCTGGAGTCGCTTTGGCCTCGGACTGCTCGTCGTTGCCCTCGTGTTTTTGGGGTGCGACAGCGAGGACCTGGGCGATTCGGAACAAGTGACCCCCTCGATTGGAGACTACGTGGCCGAGGTGCAGGGCTTCAGTACACTGAATGGTGTCGTTCAGCAGGTGGGTCTGTCGGGCGCACTGGAGGCGGACGAGGAACGCACGTTGTTTGCCCCATTAAACAGCGCCTTTGAGCCGGAGATTGATCCTTCCCTTAATCCAGAGGTGGCGGAGAAGGTGATCCAGCATCACCTGGTGGATGGCGAACAGCCCTCCTCGTCGCTCAGCGACGGGCAGTCGCTCACGCCCCTCGCGGGCAGCGACCTGGTTGTTGAGGTGGACGAAGGGGAAAGTGCTGAAGACAACGTTGTCACGTCCGTCAACCGGGCCGCGGTCACGAATGCCGACGCCAATGCCTCGAACGGCCTCGTGCACGTGGTGGATGGCTTGCTGGCCGACGCGGTGGACCGCGCGACCCTGACGCCCCAGTTCTCAATCTTTGCCCGTCTCGTGAAGGAAGTCGACCTTGAAGATTCCCTTCGCACCGGCAGTCGCACCCTTTTCGTACCCACCAACGACGCGCTCTTGGAGGCTTTCGACGACAATGGGAATGGGGAAATTGAGAGCGACGAACTGCCGTCCAACGCCGCCGACGTGCTACAGTACCACGTCCTCGACAGTGTCTTTCTTGCGGCGGACGTGCCCGAGTCCGAGACGGCTGTGACGACGCTCGAAGGCTCGGACGTGACAGTTGTGCGGGATGGAGACGCCGTGACCCTCAACCCAACCGACGAGGAGGCCAGCGTGACGATTCCGGATGTAGAGGTCGACAACGGGGTCATCCACGGCATCGACACGGTGCTCTTCCCGTAGCGTTTTGAAGGA
>JBKHEM010000097.1:0-8396 GCA_046540815.1 Salinivenus sp. | reverse complement strand
GGGCGTCGAGCTGTGCGAGCGGGGGGACTCGAACCCCCACGGGGGAGGACCCCCACGAGATCCTAAGTCTCGCGCGTCTACCAATTCCGCCACGCTCGCTTAGCGGCCGCCCACCATACAACGACCGATCTGCCGAATTGGAGAGTCGAGCGAAAGTTCCAGGGATCTGTCTCCCAGGGCGGCGATACAATCCCTCTCACATACGCTTGTCGTAACGCTGCTTGTCCGACGCCAGGCCACTTAAGGTGCATACTCCCCGTTTGGGGCCGGCGTGCGGTGGGGGGCGACTCGTCCTGTTCACGGAGATAGAGAAGAGGAAATTAAAGACGGAGGGGGCTCGTCCGTCTTTATCGTTTTGACCCATTGATTTCTCGTCCCCCACCGGCACGACGACGTGTGCTGGCGCCTGGAACCTTTTCTCCCTGGAGGAGACCGATAGTCTCCCGGCCCAACGGCCTGGACCTGTATTATCGCCCGATTTTCGGCTTCGTCTGATTGATTTCCGCTGCCCGAATGCAGAATCCTTTGATGCACCGTCCGGTTCTGATTTTGTGCCTGGCTCTCCTGGTGGGCTTCCTTGGCCTTCTCGGGTGTGGAACCTCTCGAGACTCGGTACCGGTGACTGATCGCCCCGAGTCGACGGCCGATGCGACTCCGACCACGTCAGATTCGGCTGCGCCGCTCGTACCGGTGCCGAGCGAGTACGACACGGCCACGGTCCGCCGGTTCGATCGGGGGAAGATGTGGCTTCTTAACGAGCTTCCGACGGAGTATTTTGAGGAGGAGTACGGCCTGGTGCCGGACGAGGAGTGGCGGACCCAGGTCATGCGGGCCTCGCTTCGATTCGGGGACAACTGCTCCGCCTCGTTCGTGTCCCCGCAGGGGCTGGTCATGACGAATCATCACTGCGCTCGAGAGTACGTCACGGCCCTTCCCGATTCAGGGAGGCACTATTTTCGGGATGGATTTTACGCACCGTCGCCGTCTCAGGAGAAGCGCTCGCGGTCCCTGCACGTGGATCAGCTCGTGGACATTGAGGACGTCACCGATCAGGTAACGGACGAATTGATTGAAAGTGGCGACCAGCGGGGGCAGCAGCGCCGCCAGCGAGTCCAGCAGCTAGAGGACGAACTGACGGCTGAGGCAAAAGAGGAGGATGAACGGCGGCGAGTGGACATTGTCTCCCTCTATCGGGGCGCACAGTATGCGGCATACACGTATGTACGGCACGAAGACGTGCGGCTGGTGATGGTGCCCGAACAGGCCCTGGGCTTTTTCGGAGGGGAGCCGGACAATTTCACTTACCCCCGACACACCCTGGACGTGGCCTTCTTCCGCGTGTACAACCAGGAAGGCGAGCCCCTACAGACGAACCATCACTTTTCCTGGGAGCCGGAGGGGGCGCAGGCTGGAGACGCTGTATTTGCCGCGGGGAATCCGGGGTCGAGCAGTCGGCTCGACATGGTGTCGCAGTTTGAATATGAACGCGATCATCGGCTGCCCGGCCGGCTGGACGTGCTTCGCTCCCGAAGTGAGATCATGGACACGTACATCGAGGAGCATCCCGACTCGGCCGAGGCGTACGATCTTCAGAACACGTATTTCTCCATCCGAAATACGGTCAAGAGCCTCGAGGGACAGTTGCGGGGCCTCCGCGATCCCTACCTTATTGCACGGCGGGCCCAGGCGGTGCGCACCCTCCAGGACACGCTCCAGTCCATCGATTCGCTTCAGTCGGTGGCGCGGTCCGTACAGGAAATTGACCGTCTTCAGCAATCGAAACGCGCACAGGCGGATCGAGAAAAGGCGTTTACCACGATGGGGAGCGTGCAACTGGGATCCCGCGTCTTGACCCGCGCCCTGCATGGTTACTACTACGACTTTCTGCGAACCCGGGGCGGCAATCCGGAACAGATTGAAAGCATCCGCTCGGATGCCGAGTCGATCGAAAACTGGCCGTCCGCATTGGAGCGCTCGATGATCATCGCGCAGCTCCGAGACGTTCGGCGGGCCTACGGGTCGGATCACCCAACCGTCGAGCGGGTCCTGAAGGACCGTTCGATCCCCGAGGTGGCGACTCGATTGGTGGAGAACAGTGCCCTTATGGACTCCACGTCGTTCATGGAGCTTCTTGATGAGGGATACCTCAGAAGTGGGGACGCGTCGGTCCGAGTCATTCAGGCGCTGGGGCCCCTCTTTCTGAATGTAAACCGACAGATGAATGACCTGCGGAATTCAGAGGAGACGTTGAACCGTCGTCTCTCCGAGGCCCGCCGGGCGGTCTATGGGGCGTCCATTCCGCCGGACGCAACCTTCTCACTCCGGATTTCCGACGGAATCGTAAAGGGGTATCAGCAGTCCAGCGATTCCATTTCCGCATTCACAACCTTCGATGGCCTCTACGACAAGCATCGTTCGCGGGAGGGGAGCGCCTGGGACTTGCCCGAACGATGGGAGCCGGCCCCGGACTCGCTCGCGCTCGACACCCCGCTCAACCTGGTGTCGACGAATGACATTTCGGGCGGGAGCTCCGGCTCTCCACTCCTGAACCGCGATCTGGAGGTGGTGGGGGTGGTTTTCGATAGCAACATGGAGGCACTGCCGAACCGGTTTCTCTATCGCTCAAAGCAGGCGCGTGCCATCTCTGTGGACGTGCGCGGCATTCAGGAAGCCCTTGAGGTGGTGTACGGGGCCGAGGCACTGGTGGAGGAACTGACCGGGGCGGCTCAGCCCGAGGCCTCCCGGTCGTCCTCGCGTTGAGGGCGGGCCTTCCGGTTTTCTGTACGGAGCGCTTGGACGATGGCGGGGGTCACGTCGGCCAGCGACGTGGCGTCGGCGAAGTAGGGGGCGGCCCAGCCACGAACAATCAGGGGGACCGGGTTTCGGGTGTGCTGGGTGTGGGCTGCCTCTTCGAGGTTCCCGTGATCGCTTGTGATGAGCAGCGTGTCCTCGGAGGGGGGCAGCGAATCCAGGAGCGCATGAAGGAAGCGGTTGAGCTGTGCCAGGAGGGCGTGGGGCGGCGTATCGATGCGTCGATGGCCCACCTTGTCGGTCCGGAAATACTCGAAAAATGTGAGGCTGTGCTGACGGGCGAGTTCGGCGAGGACCCGAGCGGCGTCCGCCTCGTCGCGCCGGGGAACGGACAAGTGGAGTTGGGTGCGCCACGACGCACCGGTAAGGTCTGCGGCGAGGGCGCGGTCGGCCCGAAGGGCGTGAATGTCGCGGAGCCCAAGCCCGGCGGCCCGGACGCATCGCGTCGTCACACTTTCCCATCGCCGGCGGTCCGCGTCGAAATACTGAGGGGGAAACGCGTTGGCGAAGGTGGGAGGGGGAAGCCCGAGCGCCTTTACTTTGCGGAAAAGCCCGGCCCGATCCAACACCTCGTGGGTGTTGGAGTGGGGGTAGGGCCCAAAATGACGGCCCACGAGGGCCGCACAATTGTGTCCGGTTAGCAGAGTGCCCTGGCCCGTTCCGCTCTGGGGGAGTCCGTCGACCTCAAGTGTAGCGTCGAGCCCCCGCACGCAGTGCTGGGACGTGCTGTGCTCAGAAAACGGGTCAACCCACGGCTGTCCACCGGCCACGTGACTGAACGCATCATGCGCCGCAGTGTCCAGCGGATTCTGCCTCCCGGGGGCTCCAATGCCGATCCCGTCCAGAAAGACGAACAGAAGGCGCTTCACGGAAATAAGCGATGCTTTGCCGGCGGTAAACGGACGAGCGGGCGGGGGCGGTTTTCGGAGCGTCAGGGAAAGATCGTCGGTCCGGTTGCGGTTGTCTCCGGTGGCGGTGACCTTTCGCGACAGCAGTTGTTCTGAAAGCACCAGCCCACCCGTGTTCCGAGACGCCCTTCAGACCCTGGGATTAGAGGCCGTTCTGCCCGGGGGCTCCTCCGACGAACCGACGTACGCACTTGTTCTGAACGGCGGCGGGGCCCGATCGGCGTATCAGGCGGGCGTGCTGCGGTACGTGGCGGAGACCTTTCCGGGCACGTATTTTCCCGTACTGTCGGGCGTTTCGGCGGGCGCCATTAACACCGCCCAGCTCGGGAATCACACGGGTACGCTTAAGCAGGCAACTGAACACCTGGTGGAGAGCTGGGAGGGGCTGGAGCTCGACCAGATCGTGACTGTGGAGTCGGGCTTTGGAATGCTCTGGGGACTGATGGCATGGCAATGGCCGCCCCCGCCCGACGACGGGTTGGATACCGAGACCATCCGTCGGACCCACGGCCTCCTCGACACCACCCCGCTTGCCAAGTACCTGCGCCGCCGATTCGACGTCCCATCCGGGGACCTCACAGGCGTGGAGGCGAACCTCGACGATGGGCGCCTCCAGGCCCTGGCGGTTATCGCCACGCGGTACGCCACCGGTCAAACCGTCACGTGGGTCGAGGGGGACGATGTGGACGCCTGGGAGCGTCACGACCGCGTGGGGGTGCAGACTCAATTAACGATCGATCACGTCATGGCCTCCACGGCCATTCCCCTCGTGTTCCCCGCTGTACAAATCGGGGACTACTGGTACGGGGACGGGGGCATTCGGCTGTCCGCGCCCCTGGCCCCTGCCGTGAATTTGGGCGCCGATCACATCTTGGCGATCTCAACCCGGTATCGCCACACAAAAGCGGAGGCGGAACGGGTGGCGGGGGCGGGCTATCCGCCCACCGCACAAATTTTCGGGGTGTTGATGAACTCCATTTTTGTGGATGCGATGGATCAAGACGCCGAGGCCCTGAAGCGCATGAATGCGCTGCTTCGAGAACTGCCCCCGCGGAAACGGCACGGCATGCACCCGGTGGACATCCTGCAGTTGCGCCCCTCTGTGGATCTCGCCCGACTGGCCCGGGACTATCAAGATCGAATCCCAAGTGCCTTTCAGTTTCTGACCACGGGCCTAGGGGTCGATGAGACGCAAAGCCCGGACTGGCTGAGCGTGCTCCTATTTGCCCCGTCGTACATCGACCGTCTACTCGACATTGGGTACCACGACGCACGCCACGCCCACGACCGCATCGAGGCCTTTTTGGCCGACCAGGTGACGGGCGACGGGGCCCAGTCTGTCCAGGCGAGAGCGGAGGAGCGGCCCGCCTGAGCAAGGGCATTTAGAAGATCAGGCCCCCCTGGTGTGGGACGACGTTAGACTCGACGGCAGGCGCGTGTCTACAGGACGGCTCCTGCTGTCCCGTCTTCCCGTCTGCGGTCGTCTTATGCTCAGCCAAGTCTGGAGTGGCACCACCCACGGCGTCGAGGCCCTGCCCGTCGAGATCGAAACCAACGTGGCCTCTGGGATGCGTGGCCTCTCCGTCGTTGGGCTCCCGCGGGCGGCCGTGCGGGAAAGCTTTGACCGCGTTCGGGCGGCCCTCGAAAACAACGGGATTCCCGTCGAATGGGGCCGGATCACGATTAACCTCGCCCCCGCCGACGTCCCGAAGGAGAGTGCGGCGTTTGACCTCCCCATGGCCGTTGGCTGGGTGGCCGCAAGCACGGAGCAGGTGCGAGAAGATTTACTGGACTGCTTTTGGCTGACGGGCGAACTGGCCCTGGACGGGACCGTGCGGCCCGTAAAGGGCGTGTTGCCGATGGCCATCAAGGCGCACGAGGAGGGGTGCGATGGGGTCATTGTGCCCGCCCAGAATGCCCCAGAAGCCGCGGTGGTGGAGGACCTGACGGTGTACCCCGTAGAGACCGTTACGGACGCCTTCGAGATTCTGCGCGGCCCCCGCGCAAATGGCGCCCCGGCACCCTACGAGAACGACATGGCATCGCTCTACGAGCAGGCCCGCCAGCACCCGGTCGATTTTCGTGAGGTCCGGGGACAAGAAAACGTAAAGCGGGCGCTGGAGGTCGCCGCGGCCGGTGGGCACAATGCACTCATGGTGGGCCCGCCGGGCTCGGGAAAAACGATGCTGGCCCGCCGGGTGCCGACCATCTTGCCGCCCCTGTCGTCTGAGGAGGCCCTGGAGACAACCAAAATTCACTCCGTCAGTGGGGATCTGGACCCCGAGCACGGACTGCTCGCCACCCGTCCGTTCCGGGCGCCCCACCACACCATTTCCGATGCGGGCCTCTGCGGGGGCGGCGCACACCCGTCCCCCGGCGAAATCTCACTGGCGCACAATGGGGTCCTGTTTCTCGACGAACTCCCGGAATTTCAACGACGGGTGCTGGAGGTGCTCCGGCAGCCGATGGAGGAGGGGCGCATCACCATCAGTCGGGCGCAGTCGACGGTGACATACCCGGCCCGGTTCATGCTGGTGGCGTCCATGAACCCGTGCCCGTGCGGGCATCTGAACGACCCGAACCGCGAGTGCGTCTGCACCCCGGCGCAGGTGCAGCGCTACCTCAGCAAGATTAGCGGCCCGCTCATGGACCGCATTGACCTGCACGTTGAGGTGGCGCCGGTCGACTTTGACGAAATGAGTGCGGATCGGGACGGGGAGCCGTCTGCGGCGGTCCGCAAGCGGGTCGTGCAGGCCCGAACGCGGCAGGAGGCGCGGTTCGACGGGACGGAGGTGCACTGCAACGCGCAGATGGGCGCCCGAGCGGTTCAGACCCACTGCCAGATCGACGACGCCGGAAAGAACCTCCTCCGCACCGCCACGGACCGGTTGGGGCTGAGCGCACGGGCCTACGCTCGCATTTTGAAGGTGGCCCGTACGGTGGCCGACCTGGAAGACGACCGCGACATCCGCCCCCGGCACCTGTCCGAAGCCATTCAGTACCGATCGCTTGATCGGGACTGGTGGAACGGATGAGGGGCGCGGGGCGATGCTAGCTGGGGCCGTCCGAGCGCTCGGTGGCCACGAGAATGCGGAGGTCGAGCGCTCGGGCCGCGGAGGCGACCGAGGCAAACTGGCCGATGGTGGCTCCTTCGTCTGCTCGTAGAATGAGGTACTGCTGTGAGGTGCGCGCCGCCCGGATTTCATCTAGCAGTCGTGCGCCGGGGACGGGGTCTCCGTTGACGTAGTAGGAGCCTTCATCCGTCAGGGAGACCGTGATGGACTGCTCTTCCAGCGGGGAGGAGCTGTCGACCTGGGGCAGTTCCACCTGGATGCCCATCTGGGGGACGAAACTGGAGGTCAGAAGAAAGAAAATCAGGAGCAGCAGCACAACGTCCGTCATGCCGGCCAGGCTGAAGGACGTCATCGGCTCGCGGGACGGGGAGAAGTCGAGGGGCATACGGCAGGCAAGGGGTCGGCTCTGGAAAGGGGCGGGAGGGGACTCCGGACGCTATCCCACGGGCTCGCTGCGCTGATCCGCCGAAACGGGCTCTTGGAGCAGGTCGATGAAGTCCGTGGCGGACCGCTCCATGTCGTTCGTGAGCCGCCGGATGCGACCGATCAGGAAGTTGTAGGCAAACAGGGCCAGGATGCCGACCAGAAGGCCTGTGGCGGTCGTCACCAGGGCTTCCCAGATGCCGCCGGCCAGGACACTCGGATTTACATTCCCTTGCAAATTTTGGATCTCCTGAAAGGCGCGTATCATGCCCAGGACGGTCCCAAAGAAGCCGAGCATGGGAGCGATGCCGGCAATGCTGGCCAGCAGGTTGGTTCGCTTTTCCAGCTCAAACGTCTCGTGCTTTCCGGCGGCCTGCACGGCGTCTTGAATCTCGGAGATGGGGCGCCCCAGCCGCTCCAGGCCCTGCTTCAGAATGCGGGTGATGGGGACATCTTTTCGCTCACAGTACGCGACGGCGCCGTCCACGTCCCCGTTCCGCACAAAGTCCCGCACACGATCGGTGATCGTCTGCGGATTGGAGGCGGCCTGTCGGATGGTGATGAGCCGCTCGATGAACAGGTAGATGGTGAGGAGCGAGAGCAACAGGAGCGGAACCATGACCCATCCACCGAGGATGAGCACATCCAAAACGGAGGTGGCCTCCGCGGCCTGCGCGGCGGCCTCGGCGGAGTCGGCGGCGGCCTGGGCCGTGTCGGGGACGGACTGGGACTGGAGCAGCATAGTGGGAAGGAGGGAAGTAGACACAGTCACTGCGAAAATCTGAAGCGGTTACGGGAGACGGAGGAGCCATACGCCATCTGGAAGCCGGGACTGGTGCTCCTCCATGGCCTCTAGGGCGTCTTGACGTGATGCAAACGTACCGACGACCACCCGATGCCGGGTCGTGTTGTTCGTCTCGTCCGTGCGAATGTCGACGGACAGGTCCTCGTCCGAGAAGCGAGATCGATAGGTCTCGGCATTTTCCTCGGCGTCGGCCTGGGTCCCTCGGGAGGCTACGACAAGGGTCCATCGAGCGTCCGAGGAGCGGGCGTCGGACGCGGCCTCATCGGTCTGGCTCGTGTCCTCGGAGGGCGTCGTTTCGTCGGCCGTCGTATCCCGCGCCTCCGTCGTGTCGGCAGCGGACGCACCGGACTCGGACGGACCGCCGGGATTGGAGGC
>JBKHEM010000096.1:0-8411 GCA_046540815.1 Salinivenus sp. | reverse complement strand
GTTGACCCGACGGGGCTCAACTCCAATCTGAAAGACGAGCTCCGGCGTCGCGAAGTCATGCTCGTCGACCTCATGGAGAGGCGCTCCGAACTCGTCGACGGCGCGATACACACGCGTGGCGTTTTGTGGGGAGCGACGGATCCAGAGGTCAAGATCTCCGGTTGCCCGCGGGTGTCCATGGGCGGCCATGGCGTACGCATCGACAACGAGATACTCAGCGGCCGCGTCGTTGAACGCGGACAATATGTCGTGATAGTCGGGATTGAGCATCGGACGGTTCGGATCGGGTCTTCTTTCCCGCCGCGGCGAACGCCCAGGCCGCTTTCGTCAAGGGCCACACCATGGCAAGACGCTCAGCGGGAGACGTGCGGTCCGGGAGATCCCCGGGCGGAGAGCGGTCCAGTCGTTGGATGGACATCGATCTGCGGGACGCCATGGCACGGTGCGTGTCATAAAGCTACCTACGCTGCAAATTACAACCGACAAGACGCTCGGAAGATCAGGCGCCCGTCGGCACGCTCACCGAGCCCAGCACCGCCGCCCGCTCGGCCCCCGTCACGGAGGGCAGGCTGGTGGGCACGCCGTGCACCGTCTCGTGCGCGAGGACGGCAAAGCAGAGCGCCTCCTTCGCGTCCGGGGCCACGCCGTGCTCGGCGATCGACTCCACCGGGATCGGAGCGAAGGCGTCGGCCAGCATGTCCATCAGCGTGTCGTTGTGCACGCCCCCGCCGCTCACGATGACCCGCTCGATCGACTGCTCGGGCCGCGGCCCGGAGACCACTTCCTCCCTCCGGTCGGGGCGGATGTAGCGGGCGTACGCCTGATAGACGGACCCAGCGGTGAGGAGCGTAGCGGTCGCCATCGTGTCCTCGGGGCTTAGGCCGCGCGATTGCGCCGCGCCAAGCAGGTCGTCGACAAAGTCGGGGCCGAAGTCGGCGCGGCCGGTCGACTTGGGCGGTGGGCGGTGGAAGTAGTCCAGCGACAGGAGGTCGGCCAGAAGGTCGTGGTCGGGCGTGCCCTGGGCGGCGCGCCGACCGTTCCGGTCCATCGGGGCGTCGAAGAGGCGCCGGGCGAGGGCGTCGAGCACCATGTTGCCGGGGCCGGTGTCGAAGGCGCGCACGGCATCGCGGTCTGTAGCGGCGGGAAGCACCGTGAGGTTGGCGATGCCGCCCAGGTTGAGCAGGCCGCGCGGCTCGTCCGGGTCGGTGAAGCAGGCGTAGTCGAAATACGGAACGAGCGGGGCGCCCTGTCCGCTGAGGGCCAGGTCGGCAGCGCGGAAGTCGCCCACGACGGGCACGCCCAGTTTGGTGGCGAGGGTCGACGGGTTGCCGAGTTGCAGAGAGGACCGCACGGGTTCGCCCGCGCAGTCGGACGGCTCGGGAAGGTGCTGCACCGTCTGCCCGTGGCAGCCGACGAGGTCGAGCGCGTCGCGAGTCTGGCCGGCCTCCGCCAGGACAGCGTCGACCGCGTCGGCATACGCGTGGGCGAGGCGGACGTGGAGGCGAGCCACGTCCCGCACGGAGGCGGCATTCGTTGCGGCCTCGTGAATCTGTTCGCGGAGGGCCTCGGGGTACGGCGTGTGCGTGAACGCCTCCTGCGTGACGGAGAGGGCGGAGCCGTGTCCCTCGACGGTGGCTACCACCGCGTCCACGCCGTCGAGCGAGGTGCCCGACATGAGGCCGACGACGCGAGAGGGAGCGTCGGTGCGAAGGGAAGAGAGGGCGTCCATGACAGCGGCGGTTGGCTTACGCGTCGGCGTTGGGCCCGTCCTCGTCCTCTGCCCGGGATCGCATCTCCGCGGCCTCCTGCCGAAACTCCTCCGACCGGTCGGGCTGCTGCTCGGCGAGTTTGTCGTAGACGCGGGCGGCCTCGCCGTACTGCCCCTGCTGTTTGTAGATGCGGGCCAGCGTTTCGGAAACGAGATCGTCGGCCTCCTCATCGTCGAGGTCGGGGGCCGGGGCGTCGGCGGCGTCGGGGTCGGGGTCGATGCGGGCCGACTCCAACTCGTCAATGAGGCGGTCGAGGTCGTCGTCCGGCGCTTCCGCCTCCAGGTCCGCCACACGGTCCTCCGGTGTATCGTCGGAGGCGGGCAGGTCCGGGGCGTCCGCAAGGCCGGAGCGGGCCCCCCCGCGGCGGGCCTCCGTTTCGGCGTGCTGTCGCAGTTTGGCGAGGTCGTCGGGGGCCTCCGACGCATCCGAGGGCGCATCCTGTTCCTCAGACGGCGTTCTCGACGGATCGAGGCCCAGGTCGGACGCACTCACGACATCGAGCAGGCGAGGAACGTCCTGCGGCGGGTCGTTCGTCTCCATTTTGCGGAGCACGCGCGTCTTGCCCTCGCGAGCCACGGGGCTGTTGGGAACCAGCCGTTGCGCCTGCGCCCAGTGCGTGAGGGCGTCGCTCCACCGATCGCGCGTTTCGTAGGCCCGGGCCAGCAGCACGTGAGCCGTCGGGTGGGCCGGCATTGTGTCCACCGTGTCCTCCAGCGTCGCAATGGCCGTGTCGAGGTCGCGGCGCTGGAGGGCGTTGAGGGCGTCCTGGAGATCCGGGGCGGTCATGACAGGAGGGGACGACGAGCGAGAACGGGAACGAAAAGCTATGGGGTGCGGCGTCCGATTGAAAGGGCGGGCAGAGTCAGGAGGACGAGGCGGGGGACGGGGCCGCCTGGCGCACGGCGACAACCTGCCGGAAGTTGGAGACGGTCACCAGGGCAAATCCGGCGGCAAAGAGGGCCTGGAACGGCACGGCGGCCCACTCCCCGAGGCCCACCACCACGCCGAGGCCGGCGGTGCAGTAGACGGCCAGCAGGGCCTCCCACCACACAACCTGGGGCAGCTCGGCGATGGCGTAGCGACTTTCCCACCATCCGTCGCCGGCGTCGGCCCCGTACTTGGGGGTCCGCAAAAATGCTGTGTCGGTGCCGCGGAGGGCCTGCCAGCAGGCGTTGGTGTTGCTGATCGAGAGCCCGATGGTTCCTGCCATAAAGACCGGAAAGAGGCGCAGGCGCCGCCGCCAGTCGGGGTACAGTTCGCGCTGGGCAAAAAGCTGCGCCAGGAAGAACCCGGCAAAGCCGAACAGCCCGAAGCCCATGGCGGCAAAGTACAGCTGGCCGGGGCCGTGGCCGAGCCCCTTGAGGAGCAGGAGGGGGGCATGCGTGAGGGCCGCCAGCAGGATAAATGGAAACGCCAGGTGGGCCGACAGATGGAAGGTCCCCTGGAGCTTCGTCCGAAGCGACTCCGCGGACTCCCAGAGCCGCCCGCACAGCTTGAGGGTCGTTTCTACACCCCCCTTTGCCCACCGAAATTGTTGGGAGCGGAGGGCGTTCATGTCCGGCGGCAACTCCGCGGGCACCTCCACCAGCGGCACGTAGGTAAAGTCCCAGCCGCGGAGCTGTGCGCGGTAGCTGAGGTCGAGGTCCTCCGTGAGCGTGTCGTGCTCCCACCCGCCGGCGTCCTCGATGCACGCGCGGCGCCAGACGCCCGCCGTGCCGTTGAAGTTCATGAAGCAGTCGGCCCGCTCGCGCACGTGCTGTTCGAGGGCAAAGTGGGCGTCGAGTCCGAAGGCCTGCACCTGCGTGAGCAGCGAGTCGTCCTGGTTGAGGTGGCCCCACCGCGCCTGCACCATTCCCAGGCGGTCGTTGTCAAAGAAGCGCGGCACCATGCGGCGCAGAAAGTCGGCGTTCGGCACAAAGTCGGCGTCGAAGATGGCGATGTAGTCGCCGCGGGCGTGCCGGAGGCCGTTGGCGAGGGCGCCGGCCTTGTAGCCGGTGCGGTCGTCGCGCTGGATGTGGGTGATGTTGACGCCTTGATCCTGCCAGTGCGACACGCGCTCGGCCACCCGCTCGGTCGTCGCGTCGGTCGAGTCGTCGAGCACCTGAATTTCCAGCTTCACGCGGGGATAGTCGAGAGCCACGCAGGCGTCGATGAGGCGCCGGGCCACTTCGGCTTCGTTGTAGAGGGGGAGTTGCACGGTGACGACGGGCCAGTCGTCGGTGGGCTCGGGGAGGGCGTCCGGGTCGGGGACCGGGCCGCGGCGGAGCTGCTCGTCGGTGGCGTGGAAGAGGGCGAGCCACAGCAGGTTGCCCCCGTAGGCCGTCAGCACCACGATGGCGACGGCGTAGAGGACCGGAATGATTCCCTCAAGGATGGCAAGCATATACCGAAGAGGTCTGGTATGGGAGTTTGGGGGGCGACGAGCGGACGCCCCTCGCCCACACTCCCATACGCAATTACCGATTCCGTCCGTACGATTCGTGGCTCGACACCCAGTCGGATGACGAGATGGCGGCGCCCAGCGACAGCTCGCCGGCCAGGGCCGCCCCCGCCACAATCTCGGCAAACTTCTCGACCTTTCCCTTCCCGTAGCACCCCATCACCTCCAGGCACTCCCGCTGCGTCGGCAGGCCCGTCCCGCCGCCGTACGTCGCCACGATGAGCGACGGGATCGTGAGCGAAATGTGCAAGTCCCCCTCGTCGGTCAACTCCGTGTAGAGCACCCCGGCCGACGACTCGGCGACGTTGGCCACGTCCTGTCCGGTGGCGATAAACATGGCCGTGATGGCGTTCGGGGAGTGCGCGCCGTTGTTGTTGGCGCCGGAGAGGAAGGCGCCCACGGTCGATACGTTCCAGTGATAGTGCAGGCTCTCGGGCTCCACCCGCATATGCTGGATCAACACATCACGATCGATCGTGGCCTCGGCCGTCACGCGCTTGCCGCGCGTCTTCATCACGTTTACCTGCGAGGCCTTCTTGTCGGTGGCGAAGTTCGACTCCAGGTAGAAGTGCTGGATCGGGTCCGGGTACTGGTCCATGATCCAGCCGCAGGCGGCAAAGGTGGCGCGGCCCACCATGTTCTGCCCCGCCGCGTCGCCCGTTTCGTAGTTGAAGCGCAGGTACGCGAATTTATTCGACTGGTACTGGTCCACGAAAAGCATCTTGGCGACGCTGGAGGTGGCCTCGGCCTCCTCTCGGATGTCGTCGGTGTGCGCGTCCACCCAGTGCGTGAAGTCGCGCGCTTCGCGGGCGTCGCGGAAAACGAACACGGGCGCCCGCTGCATGCAGTCGTTCACGATGGTCGACTTCACGCCGCCGCTCAGGTTGCAGGCCTTGATGCCGCGGTTGTACGAGGCGACGAGCGTGCCCTCGGACGTGGCGAGGGGAATGAGGACGTCGTCCTGCGCGTGCTCGCCGTTCACCGTGAGGGGCCCGGCGAAGCCGAGGGGGATCTGGGCGACGCCGGTGAAGTTTTCGATGTTGCCCTTCGTGGTGTGCGGGTCAAACGAGTACTGCGGGGTGTGCTCCAGGTCGGCGCCGCTGTAGTCCTCCACGAACTGCTGCCGCTCCTCGATGATGGCCTCGCTGTAGTCGTCGTCCTTCTCGCGCGGGATGCGGGGAATCTCGTCATCCTGTTCCGAAATCGAGTCCTCGACCGCAAAGCTCAGCCTGCCGAACGGCTGGGCGCGGAAGGTCAGCTCGATTTTGTGCTTGCCGGGATCCAGCGACGGACGGCGGGCCCGAATGTGCAGCGAGCGCCGCAGCGGAAAGTCGAGGGACGTGCCGTTCCCCAGCGTGTCGGCGGCGTACGTGTCGCCGTCGCCCATAAACAGGTGAATCTGCCCGCGGGGCACGGACTCCCCGTCGATCGTCACGTCGAGAAGCTCCGTGAGCGTTGCGTCTTTGAGGCGGTTCTTGAGGGCAAACTCGACGCCCCGGTCGGTATTCTCGAGGCTGCCGAAGGTGTAGAGTTGCTTCAGCAGGGCGCTGGGGATGAACATGGAAAGAGAACGACTGACAGGCGAGAGCACAAACGAGAGCAGTAGCGGCCCAACGCGGAGGCCCGGAGCGGGTTCGGCGGGCGAGCTACGCGGCAGTGGGCTCCGGGGAAAAGGTGACGCGCAGCCAGTCGTCGCGCAGGGTGTGTTCGGTGAGCGTGTAGTAACTGAGGAAGTTGGGGAGGAGATAGTTGCGACGCTGATTCGCGATCTGTACCACCAGCTGATCGCCGGTCTGGCGCACGCTCACGTCCTCGTCCTCAACGAACGGCAGGCGCAGGTGCAGAAGGTAGTTGTCGCCCTCCTCAGTCACCTTGAAGGTGGGTTCATCGTAGAGCACAGCGGTCGGGTCGCCGTCGTCGTACATCGCGTCGGCGATGCGAGCAAGCCGCTCCGCTCCGAAGACCTCTTCGCCCAGGTGCGGCACGCGCAGGATGGGGAGCGGGCCGAAGCTGTTCTCAATCTCCTGCAGGTATTCGCGCTGCGACCGCACGTACCCCTCGAAGAACGAATTCTCAGGCACCTGGTCCTCCGGCAGCACGCGGTTCACCACCACGCTGTCCACGGCGTAGCCGTAAAGCTGGAGATAGGTGTAAGCGCGCCGGGCCTCCTCAATGACCATCTTCTCAGGGTTCATGACAAGACGGATTGAGGTGGTCTCCGGCGTGGCCAGCACGTCGCGGACGCGCTCCAGCTTCTCGAAGATGACCTCCAGCTCCTCGTAGCCCTTGTCCAGTGGAATGCCGGTCGTCTTGCGCACGCCAAAGCCGAAGGATTTTACGGCCAGCTTCTGGAAGGGAAAGGCCTTGGCGAGCCACCACTGCGTGACCTGGGGGAGGGTGAGGAGCGTGAGCGTTTCGCCGGTGGGGGCGCTGTCGACGACGATGCAGTCGTAGTCCTCTTCGCGGAGGGCCTGCTCCAGCCACAGCAGCACCGAGCCCTCGTTCATGCCGGGCAGGGCGGCCATCTCTTCTGCCGCGATCTGCTCGACGCCCTGCCAGCGGAAGACCGTAAGCATCAGCTCGCGCATGTTGCCCCAGTACTTCGTCATCGAGTAGTAGAGGTCGACCTCCTGGGCGAAGAGGCGCTCCTCAATTTCTTGCGCCTCGGGGCCGAGGTCCTCGTCGAGCGCGTCGGCGAGGCTGTGGGCGGGGTCCGACGACAAGATGAGTGTTTTCTTGCCCTGCCGCGCAGCCCGCTGGGCGGTGGCGGCGGCACAGGTGGTCTTGCCCACGCCGCCCTTCCCGGTAAAAAGCAGGATGCGGGTGCCGAACGTCGGGGTCGACGCGTCGTCGGTGGGAAACAGCATCGGACGGGAGCAGGAGGCGCAGAAAGAACGACAGGGTCGGCTACACGCCTGAGCGCTGGAGAGTGTCCGCGGCGTGGGGGCATCGCCCTCTCCTTGTCGGAGGCGTTACGCCCAGCCCTCGGGCAGCACCTCCACCAGCTTGTGCGAGCCGATGAGGAGCAGGATGTCCTCGGGGGCGGCGGTACGAACGAAGGCGTTGAGCGCGTCGGCCAGCGGCTGCGGAGGACGGGTCGTGACGCCCTGCGCGCGGAGCCGCTCGCCAATTTCGTCGGGCGGGAGGGCCCGGTCCGTGTGGATGGGAATGGGCGTGACCACGGCGCCGCAGTCGGCCAGCATCCGGGCCGTGTCGTCGAGGCCCTTGCCGCGCACGGCGTTGAGGCAGACGTGGAACGTGCCGCCGCGCTCGTCCACCGCGGACGCCACAGTGTCGAGCGTCGCGCGGATGCCGGGGGCATTGTGCGCTACGTCAACCAGGACGAGCGGGGTTTCCCGGAGCACCTCCAGCCGTCCTCGAAATCCGGTGTGGCCCTGTACGTCGCGGAGGCCGTCGTAGATCGGAGCGGCGTCGGTCTGGACCGCCGGAAGGACCAACTCGGCGGCCCGCAGGGCGAGGGCGGCGTTGGTTTGCTGGTGGCGGCCGGGCAGGGAGACGCGGAGGTCGTCGTAGCGGCGGCGGGGTGTCTCCACGGACAGCAGGCTGCCGGTGAGGTCGGCCTGTGTGGCCTGCCACGTCACCTCGTCCCGAAGCTCATGGAGGTCTGCTCCCACGGCGGACGCCACGTCTGCGATGGCGGTGCGCGCCTCGTCCTGCATCACGGCGGAGAGGGCGGGGGTGCCCGGCTTGAAGATGCCGGCCTTCTCACGAGCGATGGCGCCGAGCGTGTCGCCCAAAATGTCGGTGTGGTCGAGGTCGATGTTCGTGGTGACGGACAGGGCGGGGCGCAGGACGTTCGTCGCGTCGAGCCGCCCGCCGAGGCCGACCTCAATCACCGCCAGATCGACATTCTGCTCCGCGAAGTAGCGGAAGGTGAGCGCCACGGTGAGTTCGAAGAAGCTGGGCTCCACCCGGTCGATCAGGTCCCAGTGGGCGTCGATCGTGTCGGCGAGCCAGTCGGTGGGGGCGGGCACGCCGTCGATCCGCATCCGCTGCGTGACGTGCGTGAGGTGGGGGGAGGTGTGCAGTCCCGTCCGCAGGCCCGCCGCGGTGGCGATCGATGCAATCATCGAGCAGACCGAGCCCTTTCCGTTCGTCCCGGCCACGTGCACGGCCCGGAACGCCTCGTGCGGGCGGCCCATCCCGTCCATCAGCGCTTCCATGCGCTCCAGGCCCGGCGT
>JBKHEM010000095.1:0-8519 GCA_046540815.1 Salinivenus sp. | reverse complement strand
TCTAGATGGGCTCCGGACCACGGGACGAAACTACCCGGTCGACCTCATCGGACTTATAGACCTCATCGGACTTATAAATGTCGGCTATCGATTCGATTTATCAAACTAGTGTGCTGTCAGGCGTGAATCTGTGGTCTTCGCGTGGTAGATTGCTGGGAGCTGCCCCTCGAATGATCTCTCCAAGGACCCATGCCCAACAAGAAATACCGCGTTGAACTGACCGACAAGCAGCGATCCGATCTCCTCGAACGCCTCGGGCGTGGGGAGCGCTCGGCGGCCGAGCAGACTCGCGTTCGCGTTTTGCTGAAGGTGGATGAAGGACCGGAAGGTCCGGCTTGGACCGATGACCGTACCGCCGAAGCGCTGGAGGTGGCTGAAGGCACGGTCGCAGGGATCCGACGGCGCTTCTGCGAACGCGGTCTCACTGGCTGTGTCGAGCGCAAGTCCCCCGACCGCGAATACGACCGCAAGCTCGACGGAGAGCAGGAAGCAAAGCTCATCCAATTGGCCTGTTCAGAGGCCCCAGAGGGCCGGAGCCAGTGGAGCCTGCGACTTCTGGCCGATGAGATGGTCGAGCTGAACGTGGTCGAGGACCTCTCCCACGAAACGGTGCGACAAACGCTTAAAAAAACCGACTCAAGCCTCACAGGAACCAGCAATGGGTGATCCCACCGGAGCAAAGCGCAAACTTCGTGGCGAAGATGGAAGATGTGCTCTCCGTCTACAAGCGTCCTCACGACCCAAAACGCCCGGTGGTCTGCATGGATGAGATGCCGCGCCAGCTGATCAGAGAGGTGCGCGAGCCGCTTCCGATGGAATCCGGCAGGCCAAAACGCCACGACTACCATTACAAGCGCGAGGGAGTGGTCAACCTATTTATGTTCTTCGAGCCGCTGGCGGGCTGGCGAACGGTCATGACCAGAGAGCGGCGGACCAAAATTGACTGGGCCCACTGCATGAAACGTCTCCTCGATAGGCACTATCCTGTGTTGCTGGGGCAGTATGCCGACAAAGTCATTTTGGTAATGGATAATCTGAACACGCACGGCCTGTCGAGCTTCTACGAGGCGTTCGCTCCAGAGGAGGCTTGTCGGTTAGCCCAGCGTCTCGAAATTCACTATACGCCAGAACACGGCTCGTGGCTGAACATGGCCGAGATCGAAAACAGCGCGATGGCCCGCCAGTGCCTCTCTCGACGGATTCCGGAGAAGGAGGTCATGGAGAAAGAAACGGCAGTTTGGTCAAAACAGCGCAACGAAGAAGGCGCAGCGGCAAACTGGCGGTTCCGAACCGAAGATGCACGCATCAAGCTACGGAGACTTTACCCAAACATTGACGGTTGACGTTACAGTAGCCCTCTTCTCGCTCTCTTCTCCTTCGGATTTCGTTCCGTGTCCGATCTCGATGACATTCCCACCGGTCCGGTCGTCCCGGGTCTGAGCCAGGACCGGACGCGACAGGGCGTGCTTGCTGTCTTCGTCGCCACGACCCTGGCGCTCATCTGGCCCGTGTATCCGGCCGTGAGCGGGATTCGGCCGTACGTGCTCGGGCTCCCCTTCTCGTTTGCCTGGGTGGTCGGCTGGCTCGTCGTCATGTTTGGGGCGCTCGTGGTGCTCTATCGTCACGACACCGGATCGGACGACTGAGCCGCCATGGCCGACTGGATCATCATCCTATTGATTTGCGGGGGCTACCTCGTGCTGGCGCTGGGCGTGGGGCTCTGGTCGGGCACCCGGGCGTCAGCCACCGTGGACGGATACGTAGCCGGCGACCGCACGCTGGGCGTCGTGGTGCTGTACTTCGTGCTGGGGGCCTCGGTCTTCTCGTCGTTCGCCTTCCTGGGGGCCCCGGGCTGGGCCTATTCGCGTGGGGCCGCGGCCTTCTACATCATCGCCTACGGCACGGTGGGGATGGTGCCGTTCTACTTTCTGGGGCCGCGGGCCCGACGGGTGGGCGAGCGCCTGGGCTTTGTCACCCAGGCCGAAATGCTGGCCCACCGCTACGACAGCCGAGCCCTCTCGGTGGTGCTGGCCGTGCTGAGTGTGGCGGCGTTCATTCCGTATCTCACACTACAAATGAAGGGGGCGGCGTTTCTCCTCTCCACCGTCTCGGACGGCCACGTGCCGGAGTGGCTGGGCGCTCTCGCGGCGTACGGCGTGGTGCTAATTTACGTGTTTGCCAGTGGCATGATGGCCATCGGCTGGACGAACACGCTTCAGGGGGTCTTTATGATGGCTGTGGCGTGGTTTCTGGGGCTCTATCTGCCGCAGGAACTGCACGGTGGCATCCAGCCCATGTTTGAGGCCATTGCGGCAAGCGACCAGGGGGCAATGCTGGAGGGCCCAGGCCTTACGGCGGACGGATCGGCGTGGAGCTGGGCGGGCTACAGCTCGGCCGTCATCGTGTCGGCGGTCGGTTTCACGATGTGGCCTCACCTGTTCATGCGAGCGTTCACGGCGCGGAGCGAGCGCACGCTCAAACTGACCGTGGTGCTGTACCCCACGTTTCAGCTTTTCCTCGTCCCCATCCTGCTCATCGGCTTTGCGGGCGTGCTGGCCTTCCCCGACGTGTCCCCCGCCGATACCATCGTGCCCCACCTGCTAACTCAGCTTGAGCTCTCGCCGGTCCTGGTGGGACTGGTGTGCGCCGGGGCCCTGGCCGCCTCAATGTCCTCGGGGGACGCCATCCTGCACGCCGCCGCGTCCATTGGGCTGCGGGACGGCATCAAGCCGCTCCGCTCCGAAGACATGAGCGACGCCCGGCAGCGGCAATGGATCCGGGGGCTGGTCGTGGCAATCAGCGCCGTGGCATACTACTTCGCCGTGGTGTCGGACGTCGGCATTGTGGCGCTTTTGCTTGGGGCCTACGGAGGCGTCGCACAAATTTTTCCGCTCGTCTTTGCCGCCTTCTACTGGCCCCGGGCCACGGGCGCCGGCGCATTCGCCGGCCTCGTGGCGGGCATAAGCGTAAACACCCTGTTTCTGATCGCCCCGGACCTCCGGCCGCTTCCGCTTCACGAGGGCGTCTACGGCCTCGTCGCAAACGTGACCGTGTTCGTAACCGTCAGCCTGCTCACGGCGCCTCACAACTGGGATCGGCTCGTAGAATATACGCCCCAGCCCCCCTCGGCCTCGTGAGATCCCGATGCAAACCCGACAATGGCTTGGTGTTTGTGGCTCTACCCCTCAACTTTTCGCGATGCTCTCTTCCCAATCGTTCCTTCGCCCATGCGACGCTTCCTCTCCGGCTCCCTGGCGTGCTGCTTCCTCGTGGCCGTCGTGCTTCCCCTCTCCGCCCATGCCCAATCGGACGATCTGAATGAGGCCTTGGGCAGCATCGGTTCGACCTACGCCGACAACTACACGCAGCCGGTGACCGATGCGCTGGGCGCCGGCATGAATGCCGGTCTCTTTCGGACGGCCAAGGTCGGCGGCCTCGGCCTCGTGCCTGGGGTTGATATCTACGTGGGCGTGTCTGCCATGGGGGCGTTTACCTCCGGCTCTGCCGACTCCTTTCGCCTCGAAAACGACGAGATCCAGGCCAACGGGCGCACTCTGACTATTGAGTACCCAAACACAGACCTTCCAACGGCCTTTGGAGAAAACGAGTCGCCCGGAACCGCGGCGGTTGTCGACGAGGAGACCGGTCAGCAAGTTGAAGAGATCTCGTTGCCTCCCTCTCTCCTGAACACGTCCATTGCGCCCCTCGCCATTCCACAGGTGGGCGTGGGATCGATCGCTGGCACCGACGCCCAGGTGCGCTACCTGCCCGAAACAACAATTAGCAACTACGGGTCGGTCTCGCTGACTGGCCTGTCGGTGCGGCACAGCATCAGCCAGTACATTCCCCTCTCGCCCGTGGCCCTTGCCGTGCAGGGCACCTGGCAGTCGCTCACCGTCTCGGGAGCCGATCAGGACGGGGTCGTGGACGCCGGCGGATGGGCCCTGAACGCCCAGGTCAGCAAAAGCGTACCGGTCGCTCCCGTCACCTTCTACGGCGGCCTGCAGTACGAGCAGTTTGGTGTCGATGTGGACTACACCTTTCGCTCGAATGCGGGCACGTCGGAGGTAGAGCTAGACCAGGACGCGGCCAACAATGTGCGCGCCCTGGCGGGCGTGTCGTTCACACTGGCCATTTTTCAGTTGAATGTCGACTACGCCCTGAGCAACAACAACACCGTGTCCGCCGGACTCGGTGTTGCCCTGTAGCCCTTCCCCGTGAATGATCCGTTCTCTCAGGAAGAGGACGCCTGCGCCCCATCGTCCGGGGTCGGTTGCAGCCCCGGCCGGATGTCCTGGTCGTAGCGCTCCAGGGCCGCGGTGACGACTTTCTTGGCACGCTCCGGCCCGAAGAAGTCCTGAACGCGCACGGATTTGTCCTCCAGGGCCTTGTAGTCTTGGAAGAAGCGCCGGAGCTCCCGCAGGCGGTGCCCCGGGAGTTCTTTGATGTGCCAGTAGTCGTTAAAGGCCGGATCGTCGATGTGGATGCAAATGATTTTCGCGTCCTCCTCGTCGTCGTCGACCATGCTCATCAGCCCAATCGGGCGGGCCCGCAAGAGACTCAGGGGATCGACGGCCTCCTGAGCGAGCACAAGGACGTCGAGCGGATCTCCGTCGTCGGCGTACGACTGCGGAATGAAGCCGTAGTTGGCCGGGTACACCACCGAGGAGTAGAGCATCCGGTCCACCCGCAGCATGCCGGTCTCTTTGTCCAATTCGTACTTCACCTTACACCCTTGCGGGATTTCGATGACGGCGGTAAAGACGTCGGGGACATCGTCCCCTGCCGATACGTCGTGCCAGGCGTGGGCCATGGGCTTTGGGAAATGAGGAGGAAAGAAAGAGAACGGAGGGAACGCCCCTGCGAATCTGGGAGCGGCATCCGGAACGACAGCCTACGGCCCGGCGGTCCCTCGAGTGCGTCCGGTTTGTGGGGTGTCTTTCAGGTGCTTGGAGGGGTCGAAGGTGCGCTCGCGCCCCAACCAGGCCGCAAGGGCGGCGCTCGTGAGCGGCGGCTCGGCCTCTCGAAGCGCCTGCAAGTCGCCCATCGACTCGCCGGAGGCCTGGTCGCCTTCGGCCTCGTCGAGCACTTCAAAGGCGTGCTGGATCTCCCGGGCCAGACGCGAGGCCCCCTCTCGGCTGTGTTCTTCCACCGCAAATCGGCCGTCGCGATACAGCTCCACGAGGGCCTGCACGGCGCCCGCCGTGCCCAGGCGCACGCCCTCTTCATCACGCTCCGCAGCCGGGACCCCGCCCCCGGCGGTCAAGGTGGCCCGGACCGGGTCCAGCCCGCGGTCGCGAAGGGCGTCCACGAGGGCCTGTCCGGCCTCCGAGCCGCGGTTGATAATCAGGCTGGTGCGTCCAATGTACGGCTGCTCCGACACCAGGCCCTGCAGATGGTCCGCAAGGGCCTCCATCGAGTCAAGCTCTTGGACGTGACGGAGATGGTCGAGGCGATACCGGGCTGCGTCGTCGCCCGGGTTCTTTTCCTTTTCGAGCAGGACGAACGTCACCTCCTGAGTCGCCGCATCGTGAACGTCAACACCAAGAAAAAATGCGTGGGCCATAGACTGGGAAACGCTTCGTGTACGGACAGTGGAATATAGGCATGGGGCCGCGCCGGGCTCGTTCCCACCGGCGCTCATCCGTCCCTGCGCGAACAGTACTGCACACTGAAGAACGACCGGTCGTCGGTCCACACCTGGTTGACGGCAAACCCCGCCTGGGCGGCCAGCGATTCAAAGTCGTCGAGCGTGTACTTGTACGAGTACTCGGTGCGGAGGGTCTCCCCTTTCTCGAACGCGATGGGCTCGCCCGCCACGTTCACGGTTTGATTGCTTCGGCTGCGCAGATGCATCTCGATGCAGCCCTCCTCCTCGTTCCACAAGGCCTGATGCTCGAATTGGTCGAGGTCGAAGGTGGCGTCCAGTTCGCGGTTCATGCGGCGCAGCAGGTTTTTGTTAAAGGCGGCCGTGACGCCCTCCGAATCGTCGTACGCCGCCCGGAGGATGTCGACGTTCTTCTTCAGGTCCACCCCAATCAAAAGCCCCCCGTCCGGCCCCACCGTCTCTGCAATGTCGGCAAGGAAGTCGCGCGCATCGTCCGGCTGAAAGTTCCCCAGCGTAGAGCCGGGAAAGTACACGACCGTTCGAGCGGCCGGGCGAGGCGGCTCGGGCAGTTCAAACGTGTCGGTGTAGTCCGCACAGAGCGGCTGCACGGGAATGTGAGGATACGACTCCGCAATCTGCTCTGCACTTTCCACGAGGTGGGCCCGCGAGATGTCAATGGGAACGTACAGGGCGAGGTCGTCGACGTGATCGAGAAGAATACGGGTCTTCAGGCTACTGCCGCTCCCGTATTCGGCAAGCAGGACCCGGGGCCCAATGGCCGCCACCATATCTTCCACGTGCGCCTTCATGATGCCGATCTCGGTGCGCGTGGGATAGTACTCGTCCGTTTTGCAGATGGTATCGAAGAGCTTCGACCCGCGCTCGTCGTAGAGAAACTTCGATGGAATCTCCTTCTGGGGCTTCTGCAGCCCCTTCAGGGTTGTCTCTCGAAACGAGTCGGTCGACGGGGGAGCCTGGTCGAGCAGGGGAAGCGCCTCGGCAGTGGAATCCATGCGAGAAGGCTAGAACCAGTGGAACGAGGAACGAGGGGAACACTCGCGGCTCTGGACACCGTCGCACTGCCCAACAACGACGGCTCCCCGCACCAAAATCAAGGCCGCGTCCACTGGGGAGCGGGGTCAGAGGGATTGTTACAGAAAAATCGGAGCCCCGTCTTCCTCACTCCTCGGTCGTGGACGCTGACAGATCGGCCAGGGGATCCGGATGGCGAAAGGTGTATCCGCAGCGGGTTTTGAAGCGTTCGTTGCTGACGAGCTTTCCGCTTGTCCTATCGTCGAGATCGAACGTCGGCGGATCTAGGCCGAGGTGGTGTGCGGCCCGGGTGTAAAGATCCTGGCGAGTGGGATGCTCGTCGGCACAGGCATTAAAGACATCGCCTCGCACATCCTGCGCCAGAAGCGTCGCAAACACTCCGACTGCATCGTCTCGATGAATCAGGTTGACCGGTGCGTGGGGGCGGGCGACGTCAGAGCGGCCCGCCAGGAAACGGCCCGGGTGTCGATCGGGGCCGTAGAGCCCGCCCAGGCGTACGATCGTCGCGTCCACCTCCGGTGCGTTCATCAGGAGGCCCTCCACTTCCAGCAGCGCAGTGCCCGTCCGGCGGCGGGGCCCGGGGAGGGCCTCGGGCTGCCCCGGCGGCAGATCGGCCTCCGTAACGGTCCGCTCTACGTTCGGGTACACGCCCGTGGAACTGGCGAAGAGAATCCACTCCACGGCCCCGTTGGTCGCCGCGTCGAGGACGGACCTCACCTGCCGACGATGCCGGTCGGTCACGTCCTCGATGCCGCGGGGCGGCGGAATGTTGAGGACCAGAATGGGAGATTCAAACAGCGCCCCCGGCTCGCCCGATAGCTCGGGGTCGAGGCGAAGCAGGACGGGATCGATGCCCTCGCGCCGAAGCGCGTCCAGCTTTTCGGGCGTCGTGGTGGATCCGCGAACGGACACGCCCTGCGCCGCCAGGTGGGCGCCGAGGGGCCGACCCAGCCAGCCACACCCCAGAATGCTAACCGTAGCAGTCATCTCGCAACGCAGTACAAGGAAGAATCGTCGGTACTGAATCCTCGTTACACCTCGGCCGCCCACTCCAACCGTTCATTCCGGGCGTCTGATGCTCCCCGGTGCACCTCCGCGTCCAGGGCCGGAAACACCAGCGTAAATGTGCTACCCTCGCCCAGGCCCGTGTCTACCTCCACCTCTCCCCCGTGGAGATCGGTGATCTGCTTCACGATGTAAAGCCCAAGCCCCGACGACACCTCATTGCCGGTGGGCTCCGGACCCAGTCGTTGGAACGGGGCAAAGAGTCGCCGTTGATCGTGTGCACTCAAGCCCGGACCCTGATCGGTGACGGCAATGCGCACCTGGCCCTCGTCCTGCGCTACCGTCACGTCCACCGAGGTGCCCGGTGGTGAATATTTGAGCGCATTGCTCACAAGGTTGTTCACCGCTTCGCGGAGCTTTTGCCGATCCCCGTTCACGACGCACGGATGCTCCGGCACGGAACAGTGAATCGTCTGCTCCTTGCGTTCGGCCTGCGGTAGAAAGCTCCGCACCCCCTGCCGGGCCAGCACGTTCAGATCCACGGGCTCTTGGTGGAGTCGTCCCTCCAACACCTCCGACGCCGAATCCATGAGGTCGTTAATCAGCTCCAGGGTTTCCTGGGCTGACTGGCGAATGAGATCGAGCTTCCGCCGGGCCCGGTCGGAGAGCGATTCCGTTTCGAGCACAATCTCGGAGAGGGCCCGCACTCCAAAAAGCGGGTTTTTAAGGTCGTGCACGGCCATGCCCAAGAGACGCGACCTTTCCTCTGCGAGCTCGCGCAGTCGCCGGTTGGTGCGGATGAGCTCGCGATTGTACGCCTCTAACTGACGGTTCTGCCGGCGCACCTCGGCGG
>JBKHEM010000094.1:0-8611 GCA_046540815.1 Salinivenus sp. | reverse complement strand
CTTGGCCGGGATGACAACTGCGACAATAATGACCGAGGAAGCACAGTCGTTGGGGGCCATGAATCTTGACATGCAACCGCCCCGCCACGAGCCGCACGATTGCCAACTGGATCATCAGACGAGCCCCTGGACGCACGCATGCCCCGGTTCTCTCCGGTGTGATGGGACGGGCAGCGTGGAGGCCGCCCGGCGGGGCCGGCCGCTCCCGCCCATTTCTGGAGCAGAATGCGCGTGCCGGGACCAGTGCGGGGAGGAACCGGGACGCCCCCCGATTCCTCTCCCGACCGGCGATTCCGAGGCGGTCCTAAAACGGAACCGTGAGGGACACGCGCACGTCGCGGCCCGGGGACAACGCGTAGCCCTTGTACGTGTCCAGGAAGTCACGGTACTGGGTGTCGAACACGTTTCGCACCGCTAGGCGGAGAGACGGTTCGGTGCCCAGTCCGAGGGCAAGCCGGCTGCTGGCCGATACGTCGACCGTCGTGTAGGCTTTCGTGGAGGCCGTTCCAAAGGGAGGATTGGGGCCGCCGTCCAGGTCGTCAAACTGGGAGAAGGGCTCAAAGCGCCCGGCCGCGTCCTTGTCGAAGCCGTGCTTGAGGTCCAGCTCCACCCGGGGACTGCGGAGCGGGCCCTGTCCGTCGGGCGTCAGATGCACGAAACTCTTCACCGAATTGGCCGGCAGCAACGGAAGGGCGCCGTCTTGTCCTTCAGCCCCGAGATTGTCGCCGGTGCCGTCCAGCACTGCCACCTGTCCCCCCGCGTGCAGCCAGGACCGCAACTGAGCTTCCACACGGGCTTCGACGCCCGGAATCAGCGCATCGGTCTGACTGGCTTCATAGATTGGCGGGCCGTCCGCGCCACGCGTGTCCCCGGTGTTTTCCAGGTAAATGTAGTTGTTGATGGCGTTGACGTAGCCGGTCACCTCGGCGGTCAAGCGGTCACGACGCACGCGCACCGAGGCGTCGGCGCTGTAGGCCCGCTCCGGATCGAGATCCGGGCTGCCCACCTGAAACGCCGCCACTCCGCCGTGTACTCCGTTCGCATAGAGTTCAAACACGCTCGGCGCGCGGAACCCGCTGCTAAGGTTTGCCGCAAGTGCCACGCCGTCGGCGACCTTCACGTTGGCCCCGAGGGCCCCGGAGAGCGTAAGGTAGTTATTCTTCAGTTCGTCCGGGTCCTCGGTATTGTCGTTGGGTTCCGCTTCGATCGTGCGGAGGTCCCCCCGGACGCCCGCATTGACCGTCCACGGGGCGAGGTCAATCTCCTCAAACGCAAAGAGCCCAACGTTCCACGTGTCGGCGGTTGGTTGCAATTCGGCCGGTCCGCGCGTATTGGCGTCCTGCAATTGCACCTCCGCCCCGAGGGTCCCACTGACCGATCGGACCTCCGGGTGCGACACCTCCACGCGTCCGGTGTAGATGTTGGTTTTCAGGTCAAGCGGATAGTCGAAGCCGTCAAAGCCGCCGTTGGACTCGATAAAGTCGAGCGTCTGGTCCCCCTCATCGTTTCCGGACTGACGGATCGAGGTCTGCAGGCTGAGTCGCGGCCGGATCACGAATCCGTCCGCTACGAAGTCGCCCTTCGCCACGAGGTTGCCGTGCTCCAGGTTCTGTCCGAGGCCATCGGCGTTCTCCGCTCCCTCCCCCCCCGTGGGCAGGAGGAAGTTGTGCCGATTGATCCAGTAGTCGCCGTAGACCTGCATGGAGCCAAAATCGCCCTGCGTGCCCACCTGAGCGTATCCGGTCCACTGCTCAAAGTTGGTGAATGGGACCTCGCCCGTGTACTTCGGATCGCCAAAGGTGCCACCTTTCTGGGTCTCAAAGAAGGTGGGCTCGTCGGGGGCCGTGTAATTGCCCGACACGCGGCGCTCGATGCCGGCGCGGGCCCCGACGGATCCGCGGGCACCTTCCAGGTCGAGTCCTACGGCCCGCTCATCGTTGTTCGAATAGTACTGAGAGCGGGCGGTGCCTCCGACACGCGTCTCGCCCACATCGGCGGTCGGCGCGGCTTTGGTAAGGACGTTGATGGCTCCGCCCAGGGCGTCGGAGCCGTACTGAATACTGCTGGGGCCGCGCACCACCTCAATGCGCTCCGCCTCGTTCGACGAGGTGGTCGGGAAATGGCGCACACCGAACTGATAGTACTCCTGCCCGATGCCGTCTTTGAGGACGCGGATACGATTGCCCGAAAGGCCGCGCAGCACCGGCTTGCCGGCCTGCGAGCCCGTGTTGATGGTGGAGACCCCCGAAACCCGCTCCGACAACACCGCGCCGAGAGAGGAACTCCGGACCAGATCAAGCTCTTCGGCCTCCATCACATCCACGCTCTGGGGAGTGGTGAGCGTACTGCGGGCCCGGGCCGTACCGGTCACGGTGACGCCCTCCGTTTCCAGAACACGGGTCTTGAGCGACACCTCGAGCGTGACCGTTTCTCCCGCCCCCACCTGTACTTCGCGAACAGCGGTTTGGTAGCCAACGAAGCGAATCTCGAGGGTGTGTTCTCCGGTCGGGAGTCGTTCCAGCGTAAACTGACCGTCGGAGTCGGTCGTGGTGCCCCGCTGGACCGAGCGGTCGACAATCTGTGCGCCGGCCAGGGGGTTGCCGTCCGTGTCGGTGACCACGCCCGAGACGGTGCCGCGCTCGGACTGGGCCCGCGTCTGAAGGGGGAGAATGAGAAGGAGAACGAAAAGAGAAACAACAGGAGTGTATCGGGAGCTCATCAGGGACATGTCGTCGGGGAATCGTCTGCACGGGATCGGGAACGAGGCGCGCCTCAGGGGGCACGCCCTACGGGACAACGCCGGACGCTTATTGACGTCGACGGGACCCAGGCCCCGTCGGAATGCGCCGTACGTTCGTCCACGTCGTTGAATCGGGGTGCCTCCGCGACGGAGGCGTCCCGGGGCGGACGGGACCTGGAGCAGACCAGCCATCCGGTCCGCGTTCTCTCGTCACGTGACGCAGGCCCACAACGGGTCCGCCCAACCTATCCCCAGACCGGGGGGCCGCGGATGAGCGGCGCGGCCACGACATCGGCAGACGTGAGGTGCGTGCGAATGGGCTCCCACTCCCACCCAAGCGCGTGCGGCGTCGGTCCCTCTCCCCCCACTGACGACACCACCACAAGACGGATGGTGCAGAGCACGCAATCGGGAGTCTTGATTTCGAAGGTCTCCCCACACCAGACGGGCCCCTCCGTCGCGTGAGTGTGCTCCGGCGTGCCTTCCTCTTCTACCGCGTGCTGGACGCGGTGCAGGGGCGGACCAACCACTCCTCCCGCAACCACAGTCGCGAGGAGAAGCCACGCCACAATGCGTTGAATCCACTGCATACGAACAAACACCAGGGTTTGAGACGACGTGTTTCTCAATGGCAGGGTGTGTGGACTGGTTCCCCATTCGCATACGACCACATATGCACACATTTTCAGCTTTTGCCCAAGCGTCCGTGGCACGGTCTGCTCCTCCGCCCATCGACACTCCACCGATCGGCCTTTACCTTCTGGACACACGGATCTGGACCGACTCCCTCCCTCCAATGCCCGACACCACGATTCGCGTTATCGACGTGTACCCCTATCGCCAGGACTCAGTGAACCCGGAATTTCTACTCCTCCGGCGCGCTCCAGGCACGCCATACGAGGGCCAGTGGCGGATGGTGGGGGGCAAGATTGCCTCCGGCGAGGCCGCCTGGCAAGCCGCGCGCCGGGAGTGCCGAGAAGAGACCGGACACAATCCTGAATCTTTCTGGGCAGTGCCTTCTGTCAACGCGTTCTACGAATGGCAGGAGGACCGCATTAACCTTGTACCTGCTTTTGCTGCCGCCCTGCCCGGTGATCCTGTCCTTGACGACGAGCACGACGCCTACGCTTGGTGGCCCGCTCAGGAGGCCGTTGAGCGGCTGGACTGGCCCGAACAGCGCCGCCTCCTTCGCCTCGTCGACCGCACGCTCCGCGACGGCGTGCCGCCCTCCCTCGTTATCGATCGATAAGTGCCGGCTCGCATGGAGTCGACGCTCGCCACCCCCGCTACTCCTCCGTCTCCACGCCCAGCGTAAACTCCTGCCCACAGAAATCGCACCGCAATTCAATGGCCTTCTGCGGGCCGTCCTCCAGCCCCGTATCCTGAAACTCGGGCGTGCCGTCCGGGCCACTGGAAATCGGCGTGACATTCTCAAACGTAAAGTCCCCCGTGAGGACGTTGGCGTGGCCCACCTTGCGGTCACACTCGGGGCACGAAAACGGTTGCCGGGCGGCGCCGTCGCCGCCGGCGGGCCGGTTGGGATCATCCATGAATGGCTGGGAATTTTTTGGGCGACAGATCGGTCGGCGTCGATTCTTCATACGCGGACCGGGACGAGATGGTCTCCGCCTCTATTTTTGCACCTCAGGCGGCACCTCACAGTCGGTCCGACGGGTGTCCGTCAGCTGCAAGATGCGCCATCCGTCGGCCTCGCGAATGAACTGGACGGCGTTTACGCCGCAGTGGGACCGCTCGTCGCCACGGTAAAAGACGTAGGGCACCCAGGCACTGGCCAAGGGCCCGTCCACCTGCACCTCCACGTCCCAGATGCGCTCGTCCCAGGTGCGTTCGCGGGGCTGGCCGACCGCCTCGACGAACGCGTCGACCGAGGTCGTGCGAACGGCGGCCGTGTCCGAGGGGCCAAGGGCCGTATGGAGGCGCGCGTCCGGGTGAAACACCGCTCGGACCGCCGCGCTGTCGCCCGCGCGCATGCCGTCGAAAAGGGCTTCAAGAAGCGCTCGCACGTCCTCTTCGTCTGAGGACGGTGGTGTCGGCTGCGCTGCGACGGGGCTCGCTGCCCTCTCACTCGCAATTCCGCCCACCAAAAGGCAGGCCACCACCAGGCCGAGGCGGATCATCGGATGTAGACCCTGAGCCTCGTAGGATCGGCCGCTCCTCAAATGGCCTTCTGCAGAACTCACAACTGAAGCCTTCGCTATGGACAGGACTGTACCCCGCAACGGGGGCTCCGCTGCACCAGACGCGTCATTCCGCGCGATCTATCGACAGCTCCGCGAGCACCTCGGTGTGCGGATCCAGCGTCATCGACTCCGGTGGCGTAGGACACGCCAGACGGGCCGTCCGCTCCCGCTCCCGGAGTGAAACTGTACTGTCTTTCGAGCCGTCGTCGAAGGCCATCGCAACCTGGACCGGCACGCGAAATGGAGCCGCGTCCTGTGTCTGTCGGAGGGTGACGACGCACTCTTCTGTTTCGGCATCGTGGCGCCAAGTGCCGTCGATCACGGGATGGCCGGCGCGGCGCGTCCACTGCTCAAAAAACCATGCAAGCGACTGTCCCGAGACATCCTCCATGACGCGCCGAAAATCCGCCGTGCTGGCGTTCCGGTGGCGGTAGCGATCATAGTAGGCCCGCAGGCCCTCCCAAAACGTATCGGTACCCACCTCGTGGCGCAGCATGTGCAGGACCCAGGCGCCTTTCTGATAGGAGTTGGCCGTGAGGAGATCATTGGGATCGCTGTACGTGGTGTCGACGAGAGGGGTCTCCGGGTTTCCCTCGTGGAACTGAAAGACGCTCTGCCGTGCGTCGTCCATATAGGATGCCAGGCGCTCCGGTCCGTCGGCGTGCTCCAGGTAGAGCCCCGTTAGATACGTTGCAAAGCCTTCGCTGAGCCACAGGTGGGGCCAGTCGGCCTCCGTGACCGTGTTTCCGTACCACTGGTGTGCGATCTCGTGGGCGAGAAGGGACGTATCGTCCTCGTCGTCGGCCACCGCGTCTTCGCCATAGAAAATAGCGGACGCGTTTTCCATGCCGCCGTACCGGGTGGTCGATTGCACGTTGGCCAGTTTTTCGTAGGGGTAGGAGCCCAGGCTGTCCTCAAAAAAGCGGAGGATGGGCGGGGCCTGCCCGAGATCCTCGAAGCCCGCCGCCCGGTCCTCCGGATACACCCAGCTCTGCACCGGCACGCCGTCCACCGTCGCCACTGTGTCGATCGCAAAGTCGGCCACGCCAATGACCATCACCTTCGGCGGGAGGGGCACGTCGGTGCGCCAGCGAGTGATGCGCGTGTCCCCGGCGGTCGAATCCTGAACGAGCGCGCCGTTGCTTACGACCTCGTACTTGGCGGGGGCCGACACCCGAAAGTCCACTGTGGCTTTATCGGCTAAGTGATCTACCACTGGCAGCCAGTGCCGCGCCCGGTTTGGCCAATTGTCGCCAAAAAAGGTGCGATCGCCGTGCCGATTCGTGCCAATAATAAGCCCGTCGGACGGGACGCCGCGGTAGCGAATCTCGAAGGTCCGAGTTTGGCCCGCCTGCAGGCCCGGCCGTGGACGAATGCGGAGGAGGTCGTCGCGGTGTTCGAACGACACTTCACGACCCTCCTCCGTCACTTCCGTGACCCGCATGCCCGTTCCCCCCGCGGGCGGCCCAATCAAGTCCAGTCGCACGGCCGAGAGCGTGTCCGTTGTCACGCGGAGATGGACCGTAGCCGTGCCCCGAATCCGGTCCGTCGTGTCGGCCAGGGCAAGGTCAAAGTCGTAGTCCTGCACGTCGATGCCCGGCTGGGGCTGGGCCGCCGGGCCCGGCGCCGGCTGGCCTACGGCGCCGGGCACAAGCAGGAAGAGGGCGCACACGCCAAGAAGAACGATGCGCTCACATGCGCACTTCAGATGTCGGACACTCATCGGGGCCAAGTCGGGTGGAGCCTGGAGGGGGATGCTATTCGGTGTCAACCTCAATCTCTCTCGTGGTGTCGTTGAACTCCCCCGACACCACCTCCCCGTCCTCATCCAGCAGCTGCAGCCGAACGTCGTAGGTGCCGCTTTCGAGGCCCGTCACGAAGGCCGGGGCCCACTCCGTGAGCGTAATCGACGCCAGCTCCTCGTCCGAATCGGTCGACTGAATGGTGTATCGGGCCTTGTAGCCGTCCTCGCTCAGGTCCACGTTGTGGAGGTAGAAGTCGAGCATAATTCGCTCAGCGTCGTCCCCGCTGTACGTTCCTTTGGGCCGACTATAGATAATGGCCGAATCGTCCGGCTCCAGCATGAACGAGCCGGAGTCCTCCTCCACGTAGAAATTTACCACATCAAGGCCCTCCGGGCTCTTTACACTTTCGTGGTAGGAGCGGCTCGGGAACGCGACCAGCGTGTGCGCCCCGGGCTCAAGGGTTCCGATGTCGAAGGACGTGTCCGCCTCGTAATTGGCCAGGTACGGCTCGTTGTCCACAATGACGTGAAAATGCTGTCCGTCGTCGGAGTTGGCAATCTCCTCTGCTCGGTCCGTGTCCGTTTGGGTGCCCGTCTCAAAGCTGTCGGCTTCCACCACGACGTCGGCATCTGCACTGTCGACCACGGCACTATCGGCCGGGGTGGTAATGCGGGCAGTTGCCCCCTCAATGGCGGGCGAACGGTCGACCTGCTGGATTTGGACGTTGGGCGTGTCGCCGCCCCCGCATCCGGCAAGAAGCAGAAGAACGGCAGCACACAGTGATAGCGGGCGAACGAGGCGAGAAGCAAAGAATCGGATCATGGGATAAGAACGGTTCGACAAAAAGAGAGGCGGAGGTCCAGATGTTTGGTCAGTTACAAACCCGGTAGGGCGAAAGGTAGGGACAGACGGCGCGCCTGTCAATAAACGGCGCGAAGGGCTCCGGGGCAGGGCCACGATCTACGTTAACCGGCCACGCCCCACCATGCACCAAAGACGAGAAGGCCCCCGATGGTGGTGCTGGCCACGGCGTGAAGGCGGAGTCGGTCCAGCAAGTGGTGTTGCTCGTCGAACGCCTCGCTCTTCTCTCCCTCCTCCGAGAAGCCGGCAACCTCCATCAGTTCGCCCCCAATTTCGCACTGCGGGAGAAAGTCGAGCGCCACGTGTAAGAAGATTCCCGTGGCCACGCCAAAGACCAGCGCGTGGACGATGGGCGTGCCGGGAATGGAGAGCAGCCCCACGGGCACGGCGGTCACCACCACGGCGGCGGCCGGCACCAGCAGGCCCGCCGTCGAGCGACCCGTCCGTTGCATCCGGCACGCCGCCGCGTAGCCGGCCGGTCCCTTGTGCGACACAATCGCGAGGCCAAGCGTAAGCCCCAGCGCCGGCATCGTGGCGTAGACGGCCCCAAGCACCACCCCCTCCGCAAGGGCGTGGGCCGTCAGCTCCAGCGCCGTGCGGTCAAACGGCACGGACAGGTGGGCCAGCTGGTGCTGCCCGACGTGTAGGGCAAACCCAATGAGGATGCCCGCCGCAATTCCAAACCCGCCGAACGCAGGGTGGTGATCGATCGCATCCGGGACGAGGAAAACCGCGGCGCTCGTAATCATGGCTCCGCTCGACAGCCCGTACGCCCACGCCAGTCGCCGGGCCGCCGCGACTCCCTCCACCTGTTCGGACGGAGCGGCGCGTTGCGCCAGCCACACCCCCAGCGTCATCGCACCAAACGCGATCCATCCAATTGCCAGGAGCTTCCAGAGCGCGGCCGCCACGGCAAGAATCGATACGAGCGCCATTGCCCCCAGCCCCACCCACCCGGCCGTGTTCATCGTAAAACGTCCTTCTCTGGAAACCGTCACCGTCATAGAATTGCCGCCGTAAAAAGTCGAGTTAAAAAAGGACCCTTCCGATCTCCCCCACCCCTG
>JBKHEM010000093.1:0-9138 GCA_046540815.1 Salinivenus sp. | reverse complement strand
CTGCCTCCGGTCACACCAGCGGCGGGCGGCGGGTGTGGAAGTCCGTTTCCTGCTGATAGGCGTGGGCCAGCGCCAGCGCCGCGTCGTCGCGGTAGAGGGCGCCGACAAACGTGATGCTGGCCGGATCACGCCGCGCGTCCGGCCCCTCCTCCACTGGATGGAACGCGTTGGGGACGCACACCGCGGGATGGCCCGTCAGGTTCGTGATGCCGAGCGTCCCGCCTTGATAGCTCGGGCTTACGAGCACATCGAGATCGGCCATCGTCTCGTGCATCGCCTCCATAAGATCGACACGCAGGCGGGTCATCTGCATGTACTCGACCGCCGGGATAAAGCGGGCGGTGCGGAAGACATTGGGCCAGGTATCTTCGCCTTGCCGCACGAGGTCGTCAATCTCATCCGATCGGGTCAGGTCGTCGAACGCGGTCGCCGCCTCCACGTCCAGCGTATTGAGCATCGCCTGCACGGGGAGGTCTGCGGGCATCTCCACCGCCCGCAGCTCAACGCCGATGGATCGGAGCACCTCGAGGGTCTGCTGGTCGGCCTCCTGATTGTCGTAGTCTTCCTCGACGGGCGCCTCCACGAAGCCGACGCGCAGGTCCGCGGGATCGGTCTCGGCGTCGAACGGAAAGGGCACATCGACGGTCGATGGATCGCGGGGATCGGCGCCGCGGATCGCGTCGAAGACGAGCGCACTGCCCGCCGCCGAGCGGGTGATGGGGCCGAGCTTGTCCATCGTCCACGACAACGCCATCGCCCCGTGGCGGCTGACCGCACCGAAGGTGGGCCGGTGGCCTGTGACGCCGCAGCGGGTGGAGGGCGATACGATGGAGCCGAGCGTCTCGGAGCCGATGGCGAAGGGCACGCAGCCGGCGGACACGGCGGCGGCCGGGCCGGCGGACGAGCCGCTGGAGCCCTGGTCGAGGTTCCAGGGGTTCTTGGTCGTCGCGTCGTACCACACGTCGCCCCACGCCAGCGCCCCCAGCGACAGCTTGGCCGTGAGGACGGCTCCCGCCTCATCCAGTGCCTCTACAACCGCCGCCGTCTCGTCGATCACTTGATCCTGATAGGGCGTGGCGCCCCACGTGGTGCGGGTGCCCTCCACAGCGAGCAGGTCTTTTGCCCCGTATGGCAGGCCGTGCAGTGGGCCGCGCCAGTTTCCATTTTGAATCTCCTCGTCGGCCTGCCGGGCCGCCCGCATCGCCCGGTCCTCCGTGTAGCTGATGACGGCGTTCAGGTCCGGATCCAGCTCTCGTAGGCGCTCCAGCGCAACCTCTGTGAGCTCCACGCTCGTCACCTTCTGGGTTCGAACGAGGTGGGCCAGTTCGGGGACGGAGGCGTAGGCCAGATCCTCGGGATCGGACGGACGATCGAGGGCTGGCAGATCCATCTCCGCCCCATCGTCTGCGTCGGGCACCTCGGGAATGTCGGCCCCGCCGCGACGGGGATCAAACGTGACGGCGGGCGCCCGGCTGTTCGGAATCTCGGCCTCGCGGAGCGCGTCGTAGTCGTCGAGCAGATCGTTCAGATTTTCGACAAGGAGCTCCCGCTCGTCCGGCGTGAGCGACAGGTCGATGAGGGCCTCTGCGGCTTCGATATGGTCGACGGTCACTTCATCCTCCTCATCCTCGGCCACCTGGGCGTAGAGCACGCCGGGCATGAGTCCACTGAGCCCTACACCGGAACAGGCTTCGAGAAACTGGCGACGATCAAGGCCCATGACGGTTTTTGATGTCGGTAGTGGGGAAACGAGGGTCTCTTTCGGGACGCGTCTCGCCCGCGTTCTAATCAAGGAGCGCCGACGGGAACACGACCGGACTCTCGTGCCCCTCCTCATCGACGGCCGCCACGCCGAAGAACCAGTTATCAATCACGACATTTTCCAGGGTGTGCTCCGTGGTGCCGGCGGGCACAAATGTGCTGTGTTGCCACCGAGGCGCGGCGGTGCGGCGCCAGTAGACCTTGTATCCGGCCAAGTCGCTGTGGTCGACCGGATCCCAGGCGAGGGTCGTGGAGGGGGAGACGGCCCCGCCGATCCGCACGCTGTCGGGGCGGGGCGGCCCGGCGGCAATCGAGGCCATGGTGGCAACGTTCACGCCCGTGAGTTTTTCGGCATACCCGAAGTTCACCTCGTCAATGGTGTCGCCGTACTCAATTCCGTCCTCGGTCCGAAGGTCCTGGTGCTGGCGGTTGTAGTTCTCGTGCGTCTCCATGACCCGGACAGCCGGAAAGCCGCGGTCGGCAAACGGCATCTGATCCCCCCCGCGCCCAAATCGATCGAGGCGGTAGATGAGGATGGGCTCCAGGTGACGGACGTACGTTTCGGCCTGGGTGGCAACGTAACGGGCCAGCTGGCGGGAGGGCCCGTCGTTCTCACCGCCGTAGTACCGGGTGGCCCAGGAGTCCTCGTGCAGGTCCGGCGGGCGGCGCTGCGAGAAGACACGAAACGTGTTGTTCTCAATCACCCCGTCGATGCCCTCGATGTTGCCGATCATGTCGTTGTTGAGGACCCCGGCCATCGTCCAGTCTTCCTCCACGGCCGTCTCCGCCGCGTGGGTGCTGCCGAAGAGGCCCTGCTCCTCCCCCGTGTAGCCGACGTACACAATGCTGCTCTCAAACTCGTGCTGCGAGAGGACACGAGCGGCTTCGACTGCCCCGGCCACGCCCGATGCGTCGTCGTTGGCCCCAGGAGCACGGCTTGTGCTGTCCATGATGCTGGAGACGCGGGAGTCCAGGTGCCCGCCCATGAGCACGTAGCGGTCCGGGTGCTCGGTGCCGCGCTGAATAGCGACGACATTGTAGACCGGCGTATCGCCCGGAATGCGCTCCGTCTCGCCCGCCTCCACGACGGTCTTCTGGTACATGACCTCCAGGCACCCGCCGCAGTCGTCGGAGATGCGCTCAAACTCGGCCTTCAGCCAGCGCCGAGCGGCCCCCACCCCGCGCTCGTCGGAGGTCGTGTCCGAGAGGGTGTGGCGCGTGTGAAAGTCGACCATCGTCTGCACGTCGGCCTCGATCCGATCGGCCTCCACGGCATCGACCATCGACTGGATGGCCGGGTCGACGGCGGGCGGCGGCGCGTCCTGGGCCGCGACAGGGGGACCAAGTGTACACGTCAGAAGGAGAGAAGCGAAGAGAGCGCGAATCATCGGGAACAGTGGGGGAATGCGTAGAGCGGTGGGGGCCTGCACATTAAGAATGGGGGTCGACAATCTCTAACCGCTCTTCACGTTGCCACGGCAATCCCGTTCTCCCCGTCTCCTCGAACGCCCTAAACGACAAGAAATGGTGTGGACCGCCATGCCCTGTGCGCCTCTTCTTACGGCTTTCCACTCGTGGGCCTACGATTCCTTCGAGGGCTTCGCAGCACCGTCCCCACGATTTTGGGACGAGGACACGGACGACGTTCCCTCTTCGGATGTCCCGTGCTCGCTCCGTTTCTCCTTCACCTTTTCCGGCACCCGCTCGCCAACGTCTCTGAGTTTCTCCTCCATCTCTTCCCCAACGCGCTCTTTGATCTCGTCTGTGATCTCCTCGGCCACCTGCCGTTCGACCTCGGCGGTCACTTCTTCCGGAACGGCCTCCTCGGCCTGTGCGGCGACGGCCCCCTCCACCTCTTTGGCCACGGCCTCTTCGACCTCTCCAGGCATGGTGTCCTCAATTTCTTCCGCGACCGCATTCTCGGCTTCCGCAGCAACCTCCTCCTGCAGGATCCGCTCGTACACGCTCATGTTCTCCCACACGCGCAGGATGTACCCGAAGACGAGTCCCCCCTCAAAGGCTGCGACCCGCGGGTCGAGCCCATCCCCAAAAATCATGTATCCGAACCCGGCGGCAAACCCAATGCCGTAGATGATGTCGATGTAAAACTGCGTCTGTCGACCGCTCAACTGCATATCGGACGGTGAACTGTTTCAGGATGTGGCATCACAATTGCTTTCTGCATTACAGCAGGAGGAAGGTGATATACGAGCCAATCGTCGCCAGGATCGGCACGACGTTCTGCATGAGAATGACGCGCACGGTGGTGCCCGGGTCGAAGAGATCGGACCGGGCCGGGGGCCCCTCCGAGCGGGAGGACGTGCTCGACGCGGCCGTCCCGGGCCGGCCCACGGTGGGCGTCTCTTCATCGCCCGCGAGGGCACCGACCGTTACCCGAGGAGACACCTCGCCCCGCACGGCCTCGGCCACCGAAACGGCCTCCGTGGACCGCCCCCACCCAAGCCCGATGATGCAGACGGTGGCGATCACCACGAAGCTGGCGGGAATCCCAAGGGCCGACAGCAGGATCACGATGGTCGAGCTGAGAATGGCCACGATAATGGCGGCCGTCAGGGGGAGGTCCGTGATGTCGTTGCCCAGCGTCTCCATGGTGCGGCGCGCAATGGTGAGGGCGCCGATGGCAACCGCCGCCGACCCGATGATGATGCCGATGTCCATATCGAGAGCCCCACTTCCCACCAGGGGCGCAATCGCATTGGCAATATTGCTGGTGCCGGAGCTAAACGCCATGAGGCAGCCAATCCCCACCAGAACGACCGTCCCCACGGCCTCGCGGACCGTCGTGTTGGGGCCCAGGGCCGGACGCCTCATCAGCCCTCGCCCCTGCCAGACAAACAGTGGCCCGTCGCTCTGCTCAATGGAAATCAGGCGATCGAGCCGCGTGTAGCTGTAGCGCCCAATCATGACGGCGCCCCAGAACCCGATGATCGGGGACAGAATCCACCAGGCCAGAATTTCGCCGACGACGGCCAGGTTGAGGGTGTCGGTGGCTAGGCCAAGGCCAATAATGGCCCCTACGGCCGTCATGGAGGTTGAGGCCGGTGCTCCTGAGAGGTTGCCAACGAGCAGGGCGCCCCCAATGAAGAACAGGACGAGAATGCTGGCCTGGAGCGTAAAGACGGACGGGTCGTGCACAAGCTCCACTCCGAGCGTATCCACGACGCGTCGCCCCAGCGTGAAGGCCCCGACGAAAAACCCGATCGCCATCAGTACGCCGGCAGCGGGCTTCGAAAGGACGTTTGCGCCCACGGCCGGGCCAAAAGCCGGTCCGGTGGTCGCCCCTCCGATGTTGTACGCCACAAAGCAGGCGATGAGAACGCCCACAATGAGCATCGGATCAGACATGGATTTGAAGTTCGCTCGCTCACGCGAATGCTTTTCACTCTACTCGACGAGGACGCCCGATGCGAATTCGGTGCGCCTCGTAACATTCACCCCCGCACCGTGCTGGCGCCCGTTGACATCGGGTGCCGGCGCTACCCGAGGATACGCCGTCCCCCTCTCCTCCCCCGTCCGACTCCGGAGCGAGGCCGCCCGTACAGAAGTCGGTTCTCTGGGTCCCCTTAGTTCGATGCAGCCTCCGCTTCGGCCGTGTGCTGCTTCGTCGACGCGAAGGTGAGGCGGGGCCACTCGTCGACCGTGCGCTCCAAACGGTACTCACTCACGGCGAGATACGCCAGGTCACCGTCCGCGTCGTGAAAAAGGTTGTCCATGTTGTCGGCCTCAAACTCCTCCATATCTTCCGCCGGGCCTCTCACCCACCGGCAACACGCATACGGCGCACCGGAGAGGTGCGCATCCACGTTGTACTCATCCGCCAGTCGGTCGAGCGTCACGTCAAACTGCAACTCCCCCACGGCGCCCAGGATGAAGTCGTTGCCGCGGAGCGGCCGGAACGCCTGAATGGCCCCTTCCTCGCTCAACTGCTTCAGGCCCTTCTTCAAGTGCTTGGCCCGAAATGGATCGTCGAGGCGCACCTTGCGGAAGTGCTCCGGCGCGAAGCTGGGCACCCCGGTAAAGTGGAGCGGCTCCTTTTCCGAAAAGCTGTCCCCAATCTTAATGCGTCCGTGGCTCATGATGCCGATGATGTCCCCGGGATAGGCCGTGTCGACCCCCTCGCGATCCTGCGCCATGAACGTGGTCGCGTTGTTGAGACGCAACTCCTGCCCCGTGCGGTGATGGATTACCGTCATTCCTTTCTCGAAGCGCCCCGAACAGACCCGCACAAACGCCATCCGGTCGTGGTGCTTCGGGTCCATGTTCGCCTGAATCTTGAACGCCACACCGGTGAACGGCTCCTCGTACGGGGACACCGTGCGGGTGACGGTGGGACGGGGCTGAGGCGACGGGGCGATCTCGACGAACGTGTCGAGCATGTCGCCGACGCCGAAGTTGCTAAGGGCCGAGCCGAAGAAGACCGGCGTCTGTTTCCCGTCGAGGTAATCGCCCAGGTCCAGTGCGTTGCCCGCCTCTCGAACCAGCTGCACGTCGAACCGCAGGTCGTCGGCCTGACCGCGCAGCACCTGATCGAGCTGTGGGTCCTCGAGGTCGTCGATGGGCAGGCGCTCGTGCTCCCCCTCCATATCGGCGTGCGAAAAGAGGTGCAGCTCGTCGCGGTAGAGGTTGTACGTTCCCCGGAATCGATCCCCCATCCCGATCGGCCACGAGAGCGGCACTGTTTCCAGGTCCAGTTCCTCCTCGATATTGTCCAGGAGGTCGAGCGGCGGCAGGCCGTGCCGGTCCATCTTGTTCACGAAGGTGATGACGGGCATGTCCCGCATCCGGCACACCTCCATCAGCTTCTTCGTCTGCTGCTCCACGCCCGCGGCGTTGTCGAGCACCATGATGACGCTGTCGGCGGCCGTGAGCACCCGGTACGTGTCCTCCGAAAAGTCGCGGTGCCCCGGGGTATCGAGCAAGTTGAGCTCGTATCCGCGATAGGGGAACTGCATCACCGAGGAGGTAACGCTGATGCCCCGCTCTTTCTCCATCGTCATCCAGTCGCTCATCGCAAAGCGATCGGCCTTCCGGGCCTTGATCTCCCCGGCCTCGTGAATCGCCCCGCCCTTCAAGAGCAGCTTTTCTGTAAGGGTCGTCTTTCCGGCGTCCGGGTGACTAATGATGGCGAAGGTCCGGCGCTTGTCCACTTCGCGTTTGAGTTGCTTGTCGACGGTGCCGTTGCCCGAGGAGGGGGCCGGAACAGCGTTGGCCGGGGCGTCGGGTGTACTCACGGGGGCAGGGGGCTGCGAAGAAGACAACTGAATTTTTTGGGACTTTATCGATACGCAGGTGGCAGGCAACAGTTTTGTCCACGGACCGGGCCCTTCGGGGTCTCCACGCAGCCTTAACGGGGACGGTCGGTCGACTCGGCATCTGGAGAGCGGGTGATCCGAAGCCCGCGCAGCCCGACCTCCGCGAGCCGGCGTCCGTCCGTGAAGGGAATCCAGAACAACTCGTCCTTGTCTCCCACCTTCATCGATTCGCCGGCCATTCGTCCCTCCGCCTCGGCCGATTTGCTTCCCTCGGGGCCGCGAAAGAGAATGGTAAACTGATACCGGATGGGGTGTGCGTTCCGGTTCTGGAGACGGAGGACGACGCCGTTGTTTTGGTTGTCCGCCTCGGGGTAGAAAATGTAGGATACGGTCACCCCGTTTCGCGTCACAATCGTCGTCCAGGCATCCTCCTGCCAGCCAAGGCTGGTGTCGGGACGTGCGGCGGCGCGATCCTGCGCCGCGGTGCTGTCCTGCGCGACTCCCCCGGCAAGCGGAACGCCGCCAAGGAGCACGAGAAGGAGTCCGATGCGAACCATTGTCACTGGACGGGACGACACGAGACCATTGGTTCTCGTATACGCCTGCGGGCCGCGTCAGGTGCCCGGCGTCCGACTCAGACCAGGAGCACCGCAACCGCGGTGGCGCCCACGATGAGGGCCACGCCGGGGAGCACCGCCCGGCGGAGCGTGCGCTGGCCAGCCAGGACGAGAATGGCGCCTTTCAGGATGGTATTGGCCGCGGCGGCAATGACGATTGCCCGGGTGGCGGTAGTGGAGGTGAGGTCGCCGGACTCGTTCAGGCGCGCCATCGAGAGCGTAATCGCGTCCACGTCGGCCAGACCGGCCACCAGGCTGGAGACATACACGCCGGTGTCGCCAAAGTATTGCTGGGCTCCGTTCGACACCACGAGAATCACGGCGTAGAGGACGCCGAAGGTCAGGGCCGGGCCCAACCGGAAGGGGTTGTTGACCGTTTTCGGTTCGTCGGCCTCTTGGGGCGGCGGCGCAGAGTACAGATATACGCAGTAGCCCAGGCTGACCGCACTAATGCCCAGCACCGGAGCCCAGACCGTCTGCAACAGCGGCGGATGTACGGCCCCCACCTCCACGATCACCCGAGCGTACATAATGGTCCACGCCAGGAGCGCCGCCATGGCCAAGGGACGGTCCAGGCCCTCCGCGTCCCGACTGCGCTCTGCGATGCTGAGCGTCACCGCCGTGCTCGATGCGAGCCCCCCCAGCAGGCCCGTAAGGCCCACACCGCGGCGCGGCCCCACGGCTTTGATGAGCACGTACCCCAGGAAACTGATTCCCGAGATCAGGACGACCATCAGCCACACGTTGTACGGCACCAGCACGTCGAACGGCGGCGGGCCGTACCCTTCGCGGGGCAGGAGGGGCAGAACGATGACCGTGATGACGGCAAACTTGAGGGTCGCGTAGATGTCTTCCTGGTCGATGCGACGGGCCAGGGTGTGCGTCTGCACCTTCAGCGACAGCAACACCGCCGTGCCCACCCCGAGGGCCGCGGCCAACCGAAGATATCCCCAGAAACAGAGCGCGCCCGTAAAAAGTGCGATGAGGGCCGCTATTTCTGTTGTGAGCCCCATGTCCCGCTCCTGCGCCTGGTGGAAGTGTCCCACCCCCAAGAGCACGGTCACGGCCAGCACAATGGAGACGAGCGGCCAGGCACTGTCGACCTCTGCACTGCCAAATGCGGCCGCCGCGCCCAGCAGGGCGATGAGGGGAAAGGTGCGCGCACCGGCCAGCAGCTCCTCGTCCTCAGAAGCGGACCTCTTTCGGTGGGCGTACTCGCGCTGCAGCCCCATAAAGAACCCCAGCACAAGAGCGACCCCAAACCGATAGAAGAGATGGAGGGAATCCAGGTCCATAACGGGGAGGTGGAATCAACGGAACAGTGGACACGCCTCGTCCACGTAAGGAACTCACGTTCTTCTCATTGGCTCACCTAGTATCGATTCCTTCCTGAGAAGCTCCCTGTTGGGGGCTTCCACAATACAGAAGGCCTCAAAGAACACATCGCTCCTCGGCCCCCTCCGTTTCGTGTCCCTCCGATCCCTCTC
>JBKHEM010000092.1:0-9177 GCA_046540815.1 Salinivenus sp. | reverse complement strand
ATACCAGCAGAACATCAAGAGTCGTGCGCTTGGCGTCGTGACGATTGTGGCGAAGGATAACGAGTACGAGACGTTGCTTCCGCTTGTCCCGAAAATCGCCGCGGCTCTTCAGGAGCTGGAGGCAGGTAGGATTGTGTCTGTGGCGCCATAACACGATAGCCACAGCTGAAAATGGGCCGGTGCCGCTTTCGAACGAAGTCAGCCGTGCGATGTCGGCTTCGCGAATCGCAGGTGGTTTTGTCGACCAAATAGAAAATTTGCCTTTCGGTTCTGGGTGAACGGATCGAATTCTACCGAACGTTTTCTCGCCCATTTCAGCTGATCTCTTTCGTTACCCAGGCGCAGGGGGGATCGGGTCGTTGCCCGGAGTCGAATCTGTCGTTTCTGCAGGGCCGGGTCGTCCAGTGGAGGAGCGGGCCTCCGCCCACGTCTCGCTCGTTAGGAGCAGCTGCTTTGCCTCTGCCAGCGAGACGTCCAGGGCGTCCAGAATGGCCTGTACGGCCTCCGGGCGCGAGTGGCCGTTTCGTCGCAGCCGGCGGAAGGTGGCGGCGATCTCCTCCTCGTCATCTATGGTGTCCGGGTCGAGGGACATGGGAGCGGGCGTTATTCCGAGTCGAGGCGGCCGGCGTCGCGCAGAATCTCCCGCAGGCGGTCCAGGGGCAGGGCCTCCTGCGTGTGGCCGTCGCGCCCTGTGACGGTCGTGGCGGCCGTGAGGGCGTTGTAGACGGCCTCCTCCGTGGCCTCCACGGTGGCGAGGAAGAGCGGGCTCATATCGCGATTCGTTAGCAGCGAGTCGGTCCGCGTCGCGTCGCCCGAGCGGCGGTTCTGCGTCGAAAAGGCGATGGCGAAGTCGCCCGAGCCGTTGCTGGCGTAGCTGCCGGTGCGGGCGAGGCCCATCATCGTGCGCTTGGCGATGCGCTCCAGGTTGCGGGGCGAGACGGGCGCGTCGGTCGCCACCACAATCATGGCGGAGCCGTCGTCCGCGGACCGCTCGGTTTCCTCTCCTTCCACGGCCGATTGAAAGTCGTACCGTCCCAGCCGTTCGCCCACCGGCACGCCGTCGATCTGCAGGATGCCGCCGTAGTTGGCCTGGACGAGCACGCCGACCGTGTGGCCGCCCCGGTCCTCGGGCGTCACACGCGAACTGGTGCCAATGCCGCCTTTCCACCCGAGCGCGCTCGTGCCCGTCCCGGCGCCCACGCTGCCTTCATCCACTGCTCCGCCTGAGGCAGCCTCGATGGCGGCGATTACGTCGTCCGGCGTCACGTGCTGCCCACGGATGTCGTTCAGGTAGCCGTCGTTCGTCTCGCCAACGACCGCGTTGACCGATCCCACGTCCTCGTTCCCGGGCTGATTCAGGGTCCACCGCACGGTCGCGTCCACCGCCGTGCCCACGTCGAGCGTGTTCGTGAGGACAATCGGGGTTTCGAGGGTCCCCAGTTCCTGTACCTGCAGGAAGCCCGCGGCCTTGCCAAAGCCGTTGCCCACGTACACGGCCGCGGGCACCTTCTCCCGAAACACATTGTCCTTGTGCGGGCGAATCGCAGTTACGCCGGTCCGCACCGAATCGCCCGCCCGAAGCGTCTGATGGCCCACCTGCACGCCCTCCACATCGGTGATCGCGTTCAACGGACCCGGATCGAAGATGCCGGGCGCCACGCCCAGGTCGCGGAGCCGGGTGGAGTCGGACTGGCCGGGGGCGCTCATGGGCACGAGCAGGGCGAGGAGGAGCACAAAAACAACGCGTTGAAGCATACAGAGGAGGGCCGGAGAGAAATCTTATGGCGCTGTTATACTTCTGTGATAACATGGAGGCCCGATGAAGGTACGTTAGGGCGACGACGGAGACAAGAGTCCCGATTCCTGCCAACGTCACACGACAGCCCCGGTCCCATGTCCCATCAACCGTCTGCCCCCTGCACCTCCGATGAACCGCCGGATGTGTCGGCCCTGAAAGCCCAGGACGAGAACGCCTTCCGCTGTTTGTTCGAGCAGGAACGCGGGCGAATTCGTCGCTTCGTACTGAACATTGTCGACGACGCGGACACGGCCGAAAACATTGTCCAGGAAACCTTTGCCGAGGCGTACCGGCAAATTGGGGAGTTCCGGGGCGAGGCCAAGGTCTCGACCTGGCTCTTTTCGATTGCCCGACATCTGGCCTACGGACACCTGCGGTCGGCGGAGCGCCACAATTACCTGGAGCACGAAACGATTGAGTTTCTTCAGGCAGATCAAGAGAGCGGCGTCGACCGGGCGACCCAAGAGGCGGTCGAGGCCTCTGAACGGAAGTCCCTCGTGCACGATGCGCTTCGGGAGCTCCCAGATCATTACCGGCGGGTCATTCAACTGCGCGACCTGGAGGAACAGTCCACGGCCGAGGCCGCCGAGCAGCTCGGGCTTACGGAAGTGAACGTCCGCGTGCGGCTCCATCGAGCTCGCAAGCAGCTCCGCGAGCACCTCTGTGAGCGAATGGAGTGTTGAGGTCCGCCGCTACTCGTCGACGGCCCCTTCCTCCCATCCTTCGCTGAACACGCGATCCGCAGGGACGCCGGCAGCCTGGAGCTCCGCCTTGGTTTCGACCACCATGGCGGGCACGCCGCAGACGTAGGCGTGGGGCGCATCGAGGGCCTCCAGGAGCGGCCCGAGGTGGTCCTGAACGAAGCCGGTGGCGCCGCTCCAGTCCTCGTGCGACAGCACGTACTGCACGGTGATGTTGTCGTGGCTTGCCGCGAGGCGGTCGAGAAGGGCCCGGTACATGAGGTCTTCCTGGGTTCGCTCCCCGAACACGAGAGCGGCCTGGCCCCCTCCCTCGCGGACGTACTGCGTCAGCATGGCGAGCATGGGCGTCAGGCCCGTCCCCGTCGCGAGAAACAGGGCGTCGCGGTCGGGGTCGTGAAGGTGCAGGTTTCCGGACGGCGGGGTAATGGGCACTGGGTCGCCCACCTGTCGCTCGTGGAGCCAGGGCGAGCATACGCCGCCCTCGTACCGCTTGACGGCCAAGGCAATGGTGTCGGTGCCCGGCAGGCTTACGGGCGAGTAGGGACGGAAGGCCGGCCCGTCGTCCGTGTCCCGGCGCACGCTTACGTGCTGGCCCGGGGTGTGCTCGAACGTGTGGTCTTCCACGCGGAGCAGCAGCTGCTGGACGCGCGGCGTGAGAGCCGTGGTAGAGGCAACGGTGGCGTCGAGAAGGGCAGAAGGCATGGTCTTATTCGGACGAAAGGGAAAGAGAAGAAGCGTACTCGGTCGCCGCGTCGGCGTCGGGGAAGAGGGTGATCGTGGGGTACACCTCTGCCCCAATCCAGGCGTGTTGCGGCGTGACTTCGTCGGTAAGGACGCGCCCGGCAGTTGGGTTTTCGAACACGCCCGTCCATCCTTCGACGGATGCGTCCGCGAGGGCATCCCGAAGCGCGTCGACCGTCCGGTACTGGCCCCGTTCGTCGAGGGCCGCTTCTTCCGGCGGATCCACCTGGGCCCGGGCCGAGTGCGTGCGAATCTGGAGGAAGTCTCCCGACGTGTCCTCGACGAGTTGGAAGAGGGCATCCGTGGGGTGGGCGGGACTGGCACTGGGGTCGGGGCCCTCGGGGGCGTTTATCGTCTGGCCGAGGCCCTCGGGTGCATCGTTGCCGCGGTGCGTACCGATGGCGGGCAGGTCGTCTGGAAGATCGCTCATGAAACCAGGTCTTCATTTGTGGTTCATTTTTATCCACTGTATGCTTACGATTCGATGAGGCGGGTGATTTTCCAGCATCTGTGATTCTCCGTGAAGGTCATTTTTGCGGCCGAGATTGCCTATCTCGCAGTGTTGGGAGACGACGCAAGCCGTCCCGCACGCTCCGAACTGTTCTGAGTGTTCTGTGCAGTTTCGTTCCCGGGGGACACATCTGGCGGTTGGGTTCACTGTGCGGCTGGCCGTGGGGCTGTGCCTCCTGGGCCTGCTGGGGGCCGGGGGGGCGATCGTAGAACCGGCGGTCGGGCAGTCGGACCCGGTGACGCGAACGGCCGGCACCGTCGCCAATTTGTTTGAGAGCCTTGATCCGCCCCGTCCGGTGCAGGACCTGCGCCTGTCGGTGCCGGGCGACTGGACGGTCGAGTCGGTGACGCTCCTCCGATACGGGACGGAGCCCGTGTCCATTGAGTGGGAGCGCCGCTCGGACGCGGAGGTCCACGTTCGGGCCGATCGTTCCCTCCGCGGCCCCCACGAGATCGTGCTGCGGGTGCGCCTGCCGGACGCGACGGGGGAGCGCACGTGGGCGGTACAGTTGGAGGCAGGTCCACGGGGCGGCCAGGAAGCCGTTGGCCAACCGGTGCGACAGCGCGTATCCATTGAGGCCCCGCGGACCCCTTCGGAAACAAACCAGGCGCTGGTGATGGAGCACGCCACGGCGCCCGTCCGGCTCCGCGCCGACGCCCTGCCGTTCCAGGAGCGGTCGTCGTTTTCGATATCGTTCTGGATGCGAACCACGGGCCTCAACGAGGTGGTGTTTTCCACGTGGCGTGGAAACGAGGAGGAGGCGTATCCCGCAGAAGTCGTGGTGGATCGGAGCGGGCGGCTGCGCCTCTACACGGGGCAGGCGGGTTCGCATCAGGCCCTCTGGAGCCACGCCCCCGTCGCCGACGGGCAGTGGCACCACGTGGCCGTCGTCTATGATGCCGACCGGGCGCGCCTCCAGCTGGGGCTGAATGGCACCCCTGTGGATTCACTCGAGAACCACCGACCGGCGTTTCCGGCGACGTCCCTCCCGGTGGCGCTGGGCGGGCGTCCAGAGGCCGCGCTCCCGACGGGGGACGGAGTGCCGCAGATGTTTTCGGGTCGGTTGGATGAGGTGTGGCTTTCGGACAAGGCCTACCCGGTCGCAGCCCTGGAGCAGGGGCCGACGAAGGTGCCCCCCGGAGAGGGAGAAATCCTGCTCAGCTTTGAGGAGAGCCCCGACGCGTCCGAGACCGACGGCGTCGTGGAGCGGTGGCCCCGCGGACTGCGGTGGCGTCCTTCCACGCGCCCTCTCCGGGCGGCCCTCGGAAATATTCGTGCGCAAAGTGAGGGCGGGTCCGTCACCCTTCGGTGGGCGGCCCAGCCGGTGGAGGCCACCACCTTTGTGGTCGAACGCTCGACCGACCGGGAGCAATTTGAGCCGATTGCCCAGTTGCGTCCATCGGAGGCTCGCCGGACGGCCGTAGCAGAGGATTCTGAATACGAGTACACCGACGCATCGGTGCCGGGGGAGGTGGTGTATTACCGGGTTCGGGAGGAACGACAGGACCAGGCGGCCCGCACGACCGCCACCATTAAGGTGGGCATGGGCGCATCCCCCGACGACTCAACGGCCGCGACCCTCCTGGGCAACTTTCCGAACCCGTTTCGGGAAAGCACAACCATTGAGTACGAGGTCCACGAATCCACGTCTCTCTCCGTGTCGGTGTGGACGGTGACGGGAACGCGTGTCTCGACGATTGCCGATGAGCGCCACGACGCCGGTCACTACGAACGATCCTTCGACGCGTCCGATCTGCCAAGTGGGTCGTACTTTGTTCAGCTCAAGACCTCGGCGGGCACGCAGTCGCATCGAATGGTGCTGATCAAGTGACGCCGGTTAGGGCCGGCTGGAGGTGACCTCCGCAAGGCCCTGAAACAGCACCGGTCCCTTTCGTCGTTCGACCGGGCGAATCTCTCCGATACCTACCCACTTCACAACTGCTCCTGCACCATGGATCTCACGTACTTCGGCCATTCGACCTTTCAGATTGAGACCGACGACGGGACGACGCTTCTCTTCGACCCGTTTTTCGAAGAGAACCCGCACACCGAGACGACGGCGGACGACGTGCACCCGGACGTGGTGCTTCAGACGCACGCCCACTTCGACCATTTCTCAGACACCGAACACGTACTGGCGGGGGCGGACGACCCGCTCTTCATTGCCAACTTTGAAATCATGCAGTACGTGGGACAGGAGTACGGCCATGAGAATGTGCAGCCGCTGAACGAAGGCGGCAGTATCGATATGGACTGGGGCTACGTGGAGGCCGTGCACGCCCGGCACAGTTCCTCCTTCCCGGACGGCAGCTACGGCGGCGTTCCCCTCGGCTTCGTCCTGGAGTTGGGGGACCAGGTTGTGTACAACGCCGGCGACACAGCCCCCTTTGCTGAGATGCAGTGGGTTGGCGATCTGTGGGAGGTGGATGTGATGCTGGCCCCGATTGGCGACGTCTTTACGATGGGCATTTACGGCGCGCTGCACGCTGCCGAGATGGTGGGGCCGGACCTCGTTGTGCCGCTCCACTACGACACCTTCCCGCCCATCGAGACGGACCTCGAGCATTTCGTCGAAACGTTCGAGGATGCCGGCTACGACACGAAGGTGTTCGACGCCGATGAAACGGCCACGCTCTAACGCACGCCGGGGCCGGTGCCTGTCCGTGCCGCCCCGACCGTGCTGCGCTGGCTTCTCGACTGTGTTCTGCCCTGATGACCATCGGCATTCTGTCGGACACCCACGGCTACTTCCACCCCCAGCTGGTGGACGACCTGGAGGGCGTGGATCTGATTCTACACGCCGGGGACATTGGCGATCTGGCCCTTCTGGATGGGCTCTCGGCCGTGGCCCCGGTGAAGGCCGTCTGGGGCAATGTGGACGGCCCGGACGTGCGGCGTCGCACCGAGGAGCACCTGCGCTTTGTGGTTGAGGGGCTCGACGTGTGGATGACGCACATTGCCGGGCGCCCCGGGCGCTGGCAGGCGGGGATGGGGGAGGCGCTCCAGGCCGATCCGCCCGACCTGCTCGTGTGCGGGCACAGCCACATCCTGCGCGTGGAGCGGGTCGATGCCCTGGGGGGAATGTTGTACGTGAACCCGGGGGCGGCGGGCCGACAGGGCTTCCATCAGCGAAAGACCTGCCTGCGCCTCCACGTTCGCGACGGAGTGCCCGCGGAGGTGGACGTGGTGCACCTCGACGACGACGCATGACACTCCCCTCCACACGGTCGTCCTCAAATGCCGCCCCGCGATCCGTGGCACCGGCGCCGGCTCTACGACGGCGATCTGTACTGGCAGACGTTCATCCGTTGGACCCTCTGGGGCGTGCGAGGACTGGCCGTTCCGACGGCGGCCCTCGCTCTCCTGCTGGCCGTGGACGCGGCGCGTCCCGGTCCGGTTACGCAGGGCATGCCCTATGCCCGCTCGGTCGAGTCGCATCTGCTTGGGGCCGACGGCGTTGCGCTCCGCCTGGTCCGCCTGGGCGACGGGGACTGTGCCGAGCGAACGGAGGGGAAGCTCCTTTTGTACGCCCACCGCGCCGGGTGTACCGAAACGGTTGTCGTCCGCGAAGACATGGGCCGATCCGTCGGGGGACGCGACACGCTGGAGGTGGCGCGAACGCCCCTGTTTGGGTGGGTGCGGGCGGTGGAGCGTCCCGCGGATGGCCTGCGCGACGGGGCCACGGCTCTCTGGACGATTGGCGGGTACGTGCTCCTGGGCCTGCTACCGCTGCTCAGCTTTGGGCCTCGCTTCGCCCGGAGCCCCGTATCCGGCGGGGCCGACCGACGCTTTATGGTGTACGTGGTGCCGGCCCTCGTCGCCGAAGCGGTGTACCTGCACCTTGCCGCCGGGCTTTTTGGATGAGTGGGCTCAGGCGTGGTGCTGCGCCCGCTCGTCAGCCGTGTCCTCAAACAGGCCGCGGAGGAGTGTGGCGCCGGCGTCCGTCAACGCGGCGTCCCGGCGGCCCATCACAGTTTCGGCCACCTGGAGGGCCTTGTCGAGCCGGTACGTCGTAAGGCCCTGCGTTGGGCCGCCCCACGAGAAGGGGGGAGCGTAGCGCGGCGGAAAGTCGCCCCCGAACAGGTTGCAGCACGTGCCGACGACGGTCCCGGTATTGAACATGGTGTTGATGCCGCACTTCGAGTGATCGCCCATAAACAGCCCGGCGAACTGGCGCCCCGTGTTGACAAAGTTGCCTTCGGACGGGGCGTAGGCGCGAACCTCCCCGTAGTCGTTCTTGAGGTTTGAATTGTTTGTGTCGGCCCCCAGGTTGCACCAGCGTCCCAGGTACGAGTGCCCCAAAAACCCGGAGTGGGCCTTGTTGGAGAGGGAGTGGATGATCGTGTCGTGCACTTCGCCGCCCACCTTGCAGTAGTAGCCGAAGGCGCTCCCTTCAATGTTGGCCCCCACCTTAATCTGGCTCTTCGGGCCGACGTAGCAGGGGCCCTTTAGCACGGCGCGTTCGTAGACGGTGGCCTCATCGTCGATCACGATGGGTCCGTCGCTCGCATTCAGGAGGGCGCCGGGGCGAAGAGTGGCGCCGGAGCCCAGGTGAATGTGGCCGGGATTCACGGCGACCACGCTCTCGTGCACCCGGGCGTGGTGGCGGGAGGGAAGCGCTCCGGCCGGGGGCACCGTCGTGCGGGCGTCCACGTCACGGTGAAGGGCGTCGCGGAGCGTCCCGAGCAGGTCCCACGGCCGCTCCACGAGCGTGGCCGTGTCGACGGATGTGAGGGACACATCGAAGAGTGTGGGGGAGAGCGCGGGGGACGCCAGCACAGTGGTGGGCAGCCGCTCGGCGGCGTCGGGCACCCAGGCGGCCACCAGGGCGTCGTCTTGGACGAACCCGCGTGCGGAGTCCGTCTCGGTCTGGGCCTGAATGCGTTCGACCAGCGGCTCGCTGTCGGCCACGAAGCGTCCATTGACGAACAGCACGTCGGCGCCGTCCGGGAGCGTGTTGACGGTGGCATCCGTGTGTTCCTGAGCGGTCACGCCGCCGAGCCGGGGCCGCGTGTGCAGCAGGAGGCCGTCCGGAGCAAACGCATCCTGGGTCGTCTCGGCAATCGTGCGGAGGGCAAGGCGCAGGTCGTATGCGGGCCGCGTTTCGGTCAGGGGGCGCAGCCTGTTGACCCGATCGTCTTCGAAGAGGCAGAGATGCATCAGGGAAGGAAAGGAGCGTGCAACGAGGGGAAAGGACAAGAAACGTAAGAGGGGGGACGGAAAATGTCCGGATACAGCCCGGGTGAACCACGAGAAAAGATAGAAAACTCCGGCCTCGATCGTCCGTTAGGGGCAGTCCTCGTGGACCCACCGTTTCAGTTGGTCCACCTGCACAGTTCCACATCATATCCGTCACGAACCCCTTATCCTAATGAAATTTTTTGTAGACACGGCCAATCTCGACGAGATTCGCGAGGCGGCGGACA
>JBKHEM010000091.1:0-9221 GCA_046540815.1 Salinivenus sp. | reverse complement strand
CTTGTCGTCCGTGATGTCAATGTACGAGTCGTTTTCCTCCTCCATGACCTCCTGCACCGATCCCGCCTCCGGATCGCCGTAGAGCAGGTCGAGACGATTCTGCCCTCGGTTCATGCGAAAGAGCCACACACGATGCTGCCCATCAATCTCGGGCGTCCACCCCATCCGAACCAGGTACTCATTCGGGTCGGTTCGTTCCTCCTCGAGCGAGAGGTTCGGGTCCCACGTCTCCGTGTCGAAGTACTGAATCGCGTCCGGCTGGCCGGCCTGGGTCGTGTCCACTGCGTCCATGTCGACCACCCCCACCTTGATGTCGCTATTCACCTCCCCGGCCTTCGGATAGCGAAACCGTTCGTACTCCGGGTAGCGCGTGGTGTAGTCCGTCATCGCAAAGTCTCGGGTCTCCGACTCGTCCAGCTTAAAGAAGGCGATGTGCTCGCCGTCGGGGCTCCACTCCCATCCGTCGCGCAACCCAAACTCTTCCTCGTAGACCCAGTCAAAGGTGCCGTTGATGATGGTGCCGTCCGCACCGTCGGTGGTCAAGGCCGTTTCGGTGCCGGTGGCCAAATCGACGACGAACAGGTTGCGGTCCCGCACAAACCCGACCGTCGAGGCCGAGGGGTTGAACTTCGCAAACATCTGAGATCCGTCCTCCCGGTCGGCGATGGGCGTCAGGGTCTGCTCCGACCGATCATAGACGTAGTAGAATCCCTTCGTATTGGCCCGCCACACCTGTTTGGAGTCGGTGTAGATGAGGACCTTCTCGTCGTCCGGGCCAAACTGGTAGTCCTCGATGGGGACGACGCGGTCCACGTCGTCGGCGTGCAGGTTCGTTCCGTCGATGAGACGGGTTTCCTCGTCGGTCTCCAGGTTGTACCGCATCAGGTGGGTTGCGTCGCCCGTGTCGGCCGGCTGAATGTACGTAATCACGGGGCCTTCCTCCGCCCAGCGCCCCCCCTGAAAGGCGTCGGGGCTGAAGGTCGAGGAGGCGTGGATGGCCTCCAGCGTAAAGTCCAGCGAGTCGGCCGGTTGGGCCTGGAGGCGTGGGGCGGTCCCCAGCAGCAACAGAAGACCGATGAGGACAGAAACAGAGGGACGCAGCATGAGCAACGAAGCTAATTCGGAGAAAATGGGGACCGAGCGTGGGACAAAGCGCAACATACCTGCGATCCTCCCTCCTTCGCAAGACCCCCGGACGCGTCCCCGGACACCTCGGAACCATCAGGGACCCGCAATCTATGAACCGTCTGCCCATTTTTGCTGCGACCCTGTATTTCCGTGCCTGCCCCCAACGCCCCTCGACATTCCGATCGGCTCATGCCGGTCACTGCGACCGTCGACCTGGGGGCCATTCGACACAACGTTCGGGTGCTCCGTCAGCGCGCCGGCGAGGCCGATTTGATGGCCGTCGTCAAGGCCGATGCGTACGGACACGGACTGGTCCCCGTCGCCCGCACGCTGGCCGCGGAGGGCGTTCGCCACTTTGCCGTGGCCCGTCCCGCAGAGGGGGTGCGCCTCCGGGATGCCGGTCTCTCAGGCCGGATCCTGGTGCTCGGCGCCCCCTTTTCCCACCACCTGTCGGTCTACACCCACCACGATCTGGACGTGACCGTCTCCTCGGTGGACATCGCCGAGGCTGTTTGCGAACACGGCACAGCGTCCCGTCCCCTGCGGGCCCACGTAAAGGCCGACACCGGCATGGGGCGCATCGGCCTTCCCCTGGCGGAAGTGCCCCCGGTCGTGCGTCGCCTCACGGCCGCCGATGGGGTCATCCTGGCGGGCCTCTGGACGCACTTTGCCACGGCCGACGAGCCCGGAAGCGCGTTCGCCCAGACCCAGCTCGACCGGTTCGAGTCCCTCCTGGACCGTCTCGACGTTACGGCCGAGCACATTCACGCGGCGAATACCGGCGCGCTCCTAACCATCGGCGCCCGGGCCCGGGCGTTCTCGCGTCCGCTCGTCCGAACCGGCCTTTCGCTGTACGGCCTTGCCGCCCGGCCCGAACTGGCGGTCCGACTCGACCTGCGCCCCGCCATGCGCCTCCGCGCTCGCGTGACTCACCTAAAAACCGTCGCGCCCGGGACGCCCATCTCCTACGGAGCCGAATGGACGGCCCCCGAACGAACCTGCATCGCCACGCTCGGCGTGGGCTACGGCGACGGCTATCCGCGCCTGGGATCCGGGCGGGCCGTCGTTCGCTTCGGAGACGAACAACGACCGGTGGTCGGAACCATTTGCATGGACATGTGCATGGTCAACCTCGGCCCTCCGGATCGCCCGCCGGCGACAACCGTATCCGTGGGGGATGAAGCCCTCCTCTTCGGGCCCGAGGGCCCAACCCTGTACGACGTGGCCGAGTGGGCAAAAACGATTCCGTACGAGATTTGCTGCGGGCTTTCCTCCCGTGTGCCCCGAACGTACGTGGAGGAAGGAGCGGACTCCCTATCGACCGCCTCGTCTTTCTCCCCCTCAACTTCGTAGTTTATACAAAATCGTTACGTATTCGGACGTTTAATTAATGGCGGAGACGGGCGTTATCTCCTTCCTTTTATCCCGTGCCGGCTGCGTTGCCCGCGGACATAGCGCACCGCCCGCTTCTTTCGATTGTCTTCTTTCATCGATCCCTCTCCTATCATGCCGATTACTGCCGACCCTAGTGACATCGACATCCTCGTCGTGGATGACGAGAAAGACGTCGTCGAGGTCGTCGGTCACTTTCTCGACGAAGAGGGCTATACCGTTCATACCGCCCACGACGGCGAAGAGGCCCTTGAGAAAGCGACGAGCGACATCGACCTCATTGTACTCGACATCATGCTCCCGGGCGTGGACGGGTACGAGGTGTGTCGAAAGCTCCGCTCGCGCGTCGAGACCGAAGACATTCCCATTATCTTCCTGAGCGCCAAGACCGAGGAGGAGGACCAAATCGAAGGCCTGATGCTGGGCGGAGACGACTACCTTACGAAGCCGGTCTCTCCCCAGGTGCTGGTGGCCCACGTAAAAGCTGTTCTACGTCGCTCCGGTGTCGAGGAAAGCAGCATTCTTGAGGTCGACGGCCTTAAGATTTACGAAGATGAGTACCGGGCCGAGCTCGACGGCGAGGACCTCGGGCTTACCCTCACGGAGTTCGAACTTCTTCGCTACCTGGTCCGTCACCCGCGAAAGGCCTTTACCCGTCAGCAGCTTCTTGAGACCATCTGGAAAGACGCCATGATGGTGACGGAGCGAACCGTGGATGCCCACATCAAGAACCTGCGAGAGAAGCTGGGCGACTTTGCCGATCACATCCAAACGGTCCGCGGCGTGGGCTACCGCTTTGTCCGCGAGGAAGAATCGGCCGAAGCGTAACTGCCGGGCATTCTCGGGGGAGGGCGTGCCGACGGCCCCTCCCTAGCGATGCCTTCTTTACCCACCACGCGCATGCCCCCGCTCGCGGGGGGCACCGCTTAGGCCTTAACCTGCTTGATGTCGGTCGTGCGTTCGCTCTCCGACTTTTTTCTGCCCGAACGCGCCTCCACACAGACGTGGATGGTGCTGACGTTCTCCCTCTTTGTCGGGACGGCGGTGGTGGGGGTTGCCTTCTACGCGCTCCTGGTCCTTCGGGGCGAGATGCGAACGGCCATGCGCGAAACCCTGCACAATCAGGCCGAACGCATTGCCGTACAGGTGGAACAGGCCCCGGAGTCCACCCGGCGGGCGACCATTGTGGAAACCCTCACGGAGCTCACGGATCTTCGCGTCTCCGTGACCACTGCCGATACCACCTACGCCGCCGCCGGCATTACCGCGTCGGACTCGCTATTCCAGGACGTCGAGCAGACCGGCACCGCAACCGGCACGCAGTTTGGCAATTACCGAAACGAGGACGGCACCCCCGTTTTCGTGGCGGCCCTGTCCCGTCCGGCGTCCGACCTCACGGTTCGGGTTGAGCAGGCCGCCCCGCCCCTGTACCACCTTGTGCAGCGTTCCCAAGTGGTCCTTGTTCTCGGGATGGCGCTCGCGCTCATTTTGGCTGTCCTCGGCAGCTTCGTCGCCGCGTACAAGGTCACAACCCCCCTCCGCCGCATCCGCAAGACCGCCCAGCGGGTGGCCGACGGACGGTTTGCGGGCCGCGTGCGCGTTGAGTCGCGGGCCGCCGAGTTTCAGGACCTCGCCGAAAGCCTGAACCGTGCCGGCGCCACCCTCCGAGAAAAAATCGAGGAGTTGGAGCGTCTGACCCGCCTCCAGAGTGAGTTCATCGGCAACGTCTCCCATGAGGTCCGAAACCCCATCTTTGCCATCAGTGGCTACCTCGAAGCCCTGGGCACCCCCGGCCTTGGCGATCAGCAGCGCAAGACGTACGCCGAAAAAGCCCTCACAAACCTCGAGCGGCTCCAAAACCTGTTCAACGACCTCATCGACATCGCACGGCTGGAGTACCGGGAAGACCTAATCAACCGGTCGGCATTTGACCTGAAGGACCTGGTACACGAGGTCGCGGAAATGCTCCGCCCACAGGCCGAGGAGAAAGGCCTAGACCTGGAGGCCGACGTGCCTCGCTTCCACGTGCAGGCCGACCGCTCGCGCATCCGCCAGGTGCTCCGCAACCTCATCGAAAACGCCATCGCCTACACCCCAGAGGGGTCGGTGCGGTGCCGCGTCCAGCGGCGGGCCGACAAGGTGCGCATTCAGGTGGTCGATACCGGACAGGGAATCGACGAGGACCACCTCGACCGCATCTTCGACCGCTTCTACCGCGTTGATGAAGACCGTTCGCGCGACAGCGGCGGAACCGGCCTCGGCCTCAGCATCGTGAAGCAAATCCTGCAGGCCCACGGGGAGGACATCCACGTCGAGAGCACGAAGGGGCGCGGAACGCGCTTTTGGTTCGAGTTGCCCTACGCTCCGGCGTCGGAGCCCGTCAAAGCGTAACCCCAGAACAAAGCGTGTTCAAAAACGGACGGCTTTTCCGCACGCAATTCTCCTTCTCTCCCCTTCACACCCCTCGAACCCTCTTTTGCTTCGTGCCCTTCTTTCCTATGTTGCACAAACAGTGGGTGCACGGGCCCCGGCACTGGGATTTGCGGGACAGCCCCGCCCGGAAGCGCTTCGAGACGACATCCTTTTGCCCGTAAGGATCCTTCGGGGCCGCTGTCACTTCGGATGTCTTTGTCTAACCCCCCTCTCCTGAATATGGCGGATACGACTTCCTCCCCCGACTCCTCCAATTCGGACACGCCGAACTCCCCCGACCCGGAGTTGTCCGATGCCGCGGCTCCCGAACCCGATCCGGAGACCGCCAAGGCCACGGCAAGCGACGATCTTCCCGTGGACCACCTGATGCACGGGGACGGACACGCGGCCATTCCCGAAATCCCGTCGATCGAATCGGACGGCTCGCTCGACATTGAGCGCCTGGGTCCCGAGGACTTCGACCCCGACGAGCTCCGGCAGCGCCTGCGCACGATGATGCTGTCGCGGCGCCTGGACGAAAAGATGCTGACTCTGCTGAAGCAGGGAAAAGGCCACTTTCACATCGGCTGTGCGGGACACGAGGCCGCCCAGGCCGCCATTAGCCGCTATGCGCGGCCCGGCGAGGGCCCGGGGCACGACTGGTTCTGCTTCTACTACCGCGACCTCTGCATGGCCCTCTCCCTGGGCATGACGCCGCGGGAGGCCCTCCTGGCCCACCTCGCGAAGGCCGACGACCCGAACTCCGGCGGTCGACAGATGCCGGAGCACTTTGGCCTCAAGCACCTGAACGTGATGACGACCGCCTCCTCGGTCGGGGCCCAGTTCAACCCCGGCGTCGGGTTTGCCTTTGCCATCCAGCAGCGGGGCGAAGACAACTTCGTATACGTCTCGTGTGGGGAAGGCGCCACCTCGCAAGGCGACTTCCACGAAGCGCTCAACTGGGCGGCCCGCACGCAAGCCCCCGCCCTCTTTTTCGTTCAGGACAACAAGTACGCCATCAGCGTGCCGATCGACGAGCAGACCGCCGGCGGCACGCCCTACAAGCTGGCGGCCGGGTATGACGGGCTGAGCCGCGCCCGCGTCGACGGCACCGACTTCTTTGCAAGCGCCTCGGTGGCGAAGGCCGCCATCGAGCATATTCGCAACGGCAACGGTCCGGTCTGTCTCGTGGGCGACGTGGTACGCCTCCTCCCCCACTCCTCCTCCGACGACCACAGCAAGTACCGCCCGCCCGAGGAACTTGAGGCCGACCGCAAGATCGATCCGATTGCCCGCCTGGAAGCGCGCCTCCTCGACGCCGGCCTCGTCACCGAGGACGAGGTGGAAACGATGCAGCAAGAGGTCCGCACGGAAGTCGACGAGGCGGCCGAATGGGCCAAGAAACAGGACGACCCGGCTCCTGAGACCGCCACGAAGCATGTCTTTTACGAGGGCGACCTCGACATCGACTACAACTCGGAGGACGACGTCGACGACGAGGCCGATCCGATGGTGATGGTGGACGCCATCAACCGCGCACTCAAGGAGGAGATGGCCCGCGACGAGTCGATTATCGTGTATGGCGAAGATGTGGCCGGCGACAAGGGAGGCGTTTTCACTGCAACAAAGGACCTCACAGCCGAATTTGGTGCGGACCGGTGCTTCAACTCCCCCCTGGCCGAAGGGTCCATCGTGGGCACGGCGGTCGGCTTCGCGGCGAGCGGCTTTCGGCCGGTGATCGAGATCCAGTTTGCCGACTACATCTGGCCGGCCATGCAGCAGCTCCGCAACCAGGTGGCGCCGTTCCGCTACCGCTCCAACGGGCAGTGGACCTGCCCCATGGTGATCCGCGTGCCCTGCGGCGGCTATATCCACGGCGGCCTGTGCCACTCGCAGAACATCGAGTCCATTTTTGGCCACACGCCGGGCTTTAAGATTGCCCTTCCCTCCACGGCCGCCGACGCAAAGGGTCTGCTGGCGACTTCGATTCGGATGGAGGATCCCGTCCTCTTCCTCGAGCACAAGGCCCTCTACCGGGCGGCCTCGGCCCGCACGCCCACGCCCCCCGAGGACTATACGCTGCCGTTTGGGGAGGCGCGCATCGCACGCGAGGGGACCGACTTGACCATCGTTGCCTACGGAATGATGGTACCGAAGGCCCTGAACGCGGCCAAGGAAATGGAGAAGGCGGACGGCCTGGACGTGGAGGTCGTCGACCTCCGCACGATCGTGCCGCTCGACTCGGAGACGATCCTCGACTCCATCAAAAAGACCAATCGGGCGCTGGTCGTCTACGAGGACCACGAGTTCATCGGCTTCGGCGCCGAGATTTGCGCCCAGATTGGCGACGACGCGTTCGAGTACCTCGACGCCCCCATCCGCCGCGTCGCCGGTGCGTTTACGCCCATTCCCTTTGCTCACGCGCTGGAACGCGAGGTGCTTCCGAGCGACGAGGGCATCCTGGACGCCGCTCGCGACCTCGCGGCGTTCTAAATTCGGAGTGTGGAATAGGGAGTGGGGAGTTTTTGGGTTGGTTCGGTTGGCATTCCCCACTCCACACTCCCCATCCCTCATTCGAAGAACTGACCGTGGAAGCCGAACGGGATGGGGTGCGGGACCGTCGCCCGGGCCCGCTCCTCAAACGAGGCCGCATCCAGCACAAGCAGGAACGACTGATCTGCGGCCGGTTCGAGCACGACCGACAGCACCACGCCGTCGTCTTCCGCCGTGCCCCCAGGGCGGCCCACAAACACTGGTTCTCCCGGATGGGTCCCGTCCTCGTGCCACCTCCGGGCACGTCCGTCCGGCACGTCGATCTTGACAAGCTGATCGCTGAACTGCGCCTCGTGCCGCGACCCGATGCCGTAGACGTACTCGTAGGGCTGGGCCGTGGCCTGCCCGTCGTGGATGCGCGGGAGCTCCACTCCCTCCTCGCTCAACACAGTGGAGGAGGCCGCGCCGCCGTTCAGCGGGAGGCGATAGCGGCGAAGCGTGCCCGTCCCTGGCGTCGGATCGTCACCTCGGAGGCGGTCCAGGTAAAGCTCATCAATGATCGAGGCGTCCGGGTACGTGACCACGTCGCACACCACGGCACCGTCCCGCTCGAAGGCGTTGACGTGGTGAAAGCCAAAGGCCGGATCGGCCTCCAGGGTCGCCACCTCCGCCCCGTCCGCCTTCCGGAGCACACGAAAACGCGTGCCCCGCTCCGGCTCCCACTCAAAATTCTCGATGAACGGCTGGCCCCGCAGCAAGAGGTCCGTCGGATTCACGACCAGCGGCCACTCGGAGAGGACCACGTAGTGCTCCGACATCCCGAAGCTGTGCATGTAGGCTGGGCGGTCCACGTCCAGCGTCGCCAGAAGCTCTCGCCGCTTCGTGCCCGCCGGAATGGCGCCAATTTTATAACGGCACTGCCGCCCGAACGAGAGCATCTGCGTAAGGGTGCGGCCCGTCCCCGGCTCGACGTGCGGATGTGGCGTGGACATGTCCGCGTCCACGTCATCGTCGTAATCCACCACGCCGGCCGTCTCCAGCGTCTCGGGGTCAAACGCCACCGGCAGCGGGGTGGCCGTGAGGGCCACGTACTGGTCGTCGAGGCGAGCGACATTGATGCTCGCGTTGTCGGTGGGCTTGGGATTGAAGAGGCTCATCACCCGCCCGAAGATTGACATACACGGGTCGGTGGCAAACTCGGAGCGCACGATGCGCCCTTCCTTCAGCGCCTCGGTACGGCTTTGCGACTGCACGAAGCGGTTTCGGTACGCCACGCGCCCGTCCTCCATCCGGAAGGCGTGGAGCATCGCGTGCCCGTCGAACCAGTGATTGTACGACTCGTCCTCCACCTCGAACTGCGCGGGGCCGTTGCGGAAGAGGGTGCCCGTCAGCCAGTCCGGCCAGTCGCCCTCGACGGGCAGATTCGGGTCGTAGAGTTCGTGGCGGAGGCTTTCGAAGCCGCGGCGGGAAGTGGCCATGAAGCGGGAGGAGAAAAACAGAAGGCGACGTGACTGGCGTGTTTTACGGCGTCGGGCCGGGCGTGTCCCCAAGCCGCCGACGCTCAGCACCGAAGGGTCATCTGTTACTCTCGCCCCGTGAGCATCGCGAAGACTCAACGCGGCGATCAGGGTCCGAACTCTCGTCACAGACCGATCGGGGTGCGCACGTCTGGGTGCCCTTCGACGCTACTCCGTACCAAGGACGACCGAGCCTTCATGGGAAGCAATGCGCAGGAGCGGCCCGCCGCCCCGCACGGCCCCGGCATAGTCGCCCTCCTCGTCCCGGATCGACGTCAG
>JBKHEM010000090.1:0-9383 GCA_046540815.1 Salinivenus sp. | reverse complement strand
ACAAGCTCTTCTGGCGTGGGAGACGACATAAAGACGATTGGATACGTGGATTGGGCGGGACGCGAGACACCATCCACCAGGGCTACCAGCGAAACCGGAAGCCCCCGGTGATCTGGGTCGGCGGACGAGGGTATCGGAGCCACTCCTCCGGGGCACCGGGGCTTACATTCTCTGCGCGGAGGAGCACATCCACCGTAGAGGTTACTGAATACGACCCTTCCACGTCAACAGCAAGGTACGATCCAAGCTCCTCCGACCCGGTCCGGTCCGTTGGGCGGGCGCTGTTGAGGGTGCCGGTTGTCTGGACCGTGGCGTCGCCGTCCGCGAAGTCCACAGAAAACATGGCGTGGGCTTGGACCGGGGCGAAGTACGGAATTTCATCATCCTGCGACGTCAACGCCCCGTCCCGGACCGAGACCCCGAGGGCTGCTTGCACAGGGTCCAGTCCTTGAAGGGCGATTTCCCCACCCCCGTGGACGATGCGGGCAGCATCGTACTGGACGGCAAAGCCCTGAACGCCGGGAACGTAGTAGCGATACGACGGGGAATAACGATAACCGGCCTGGGCCTGGAGCCGGACCCAGCCGCGCGTCAGGTCCACGCCGGCCTCGGCGTCCGTGGTGTAAATGGTGGGACGCGTTGAGGGGGTCGACTCGGTGTAGGGATTCTGAGAATGATACGACCGGAGGGAGCCGCCCTCCAGGCGCGGATCGTTCTCCGCAAAGACGGTGGCCCACGGGGCCGCCGCCCATTCCGCTCGGGCGGTGGGCAGGGCGTAAATGGACGACGTGGTTGGCGACTGGGATTGGAAGAGGAAGGCGGGGCCCCGGCTCCACAGCACACGCGCCCCGGCCGCCACCCGGAGGCTCGGGCGACGGAGGACCTCCATTGAGGTGCCCGCGTCCAGGGTCGACTCCGTGCCATCGGGCACGTCGCCCCCAAGGCCCGACCGGGAATAGGCGGCGTCAACCGTCCCCTCCGCCCCGTCGATCGGGACGGAGAGTTCTCCGTTCAGGGCGAGTCGCCGCTCCCGAAACGTGGCGTCCAAATTCTCCGCCGGCGTCGTGTTGTACTGGTGCTGTCCGTAGCGGACCTGCACCGCGGCGGGCACGGCCCCGGAGGTTGACAGCCGGCCGGTCACGGCGCCGGAGTAGAAGGTACGGTCGGGAAGGAAGGCCTCGGGGCTCTGAGCCACCCCGTAGAGCGTGTAGTCGTCGATCAGGCCCTCCAGGGCAATCGATGATCGCACGGGGGCCCGACGACTCACGAGGCGGACTTCCCCGTCGAGCACGTCGGAGGGGGTTTCCACGGTGGACTCGTCGAACGGCTGAAAGCCCTCGGTGCCCGAGTAGTCGGCCCGCACCGTGACCTGCTCGCGGGTGGAAAGCGGGAGGGAAACGTGCCCGGTCGCAAAGCGAGAGAAGTAGCGACCGGTCCCCGCCTCCAGGTGTCCGACGCTTGGGGCGGCGGCGGAAGATTGCACCGGGGCCGACACCGGTTCGGGGCTGACCAACTGCTCCGGAAGCGAGTCCAGCTCCTGCTTGTAGGGCTCCACGTACGGCGTCCGGTTGGTGGGGACGGACGGCAGACTTGAGGCCGAGGCAAACCCCTGAAGCGGTTGTCGCTCGAATTCGGGGAAGGCAATCTGCAAGTCGCCCCGAATCTCAAATTCCCGTGGAGCAATTTCCGGCAGCTGAGGCGACTCGTCTTGCTCTTCCTCGGGGTCTGGATCCTCGTCCTCCTCCTGGGCTGCGGCCGGCAGAGGACCCACCAGCAAGCCAAGCAGAAGCACGATGCACAGGGAGCGCAGAAACTGAATCATGGAAGGGGGCCGTGGAACGTCGGGTGCAACTGCGAGGGGGAAACGCTATAGCGACTCGCGGGCGGACCGGGCGGAGTCGGCAGAAGGGGTTTCCGGATACGAATCAACAACTTCGTCAAAGAGCTGGGCCGCCTGACCCGTTTCGCCAAGCTGCTCGTAGGCACGGCCTTGCTCTAAGAGGGCGCGAGCAATCCACTCGGGGTGCCCGCCATAGAGGGAGGACATGCGATCCAGCTCTTCGACGGCCTCGCGGGCGGCATCGGACCGCCGAAGCAGTCGGCCGAGGCGGAAGAGAGCCTCCGCCCCCGTTTCCCCGTCGGAGGCCTCAATCACCTCCCGGTACAGGTCTTGGGCCTCATCGGAGCGGTCTTCGTTCTCGGCGATCCGGGCCAGGCCCAGGCGGGCGGAGGCCTGAATCGGGGCTCGGTCATTCTCATCCAGCAACGCAGTGAGGCGAGATTCGGCATCGTCATTGCGGTTTAGGCGGAGCAGGGCCACGGCCTCTCCGTAGCGCGCCTGGGCCTGCAGGCTCTCACTGATTTCGTCGCTTTCCGCAGCGGCCTGATAGGCATCAAGGGCGGATTCGTACTCGTCCTGGTCCCGGTAGATGTCACCGAGGCGCAGGGCCCCTTCGGGCGTCCGTTCGTGATCAGGGTATTCGTCAACCAGCTGCTGGAGGTAGTTGGTCGCTTCCGTGTTCTGCTCCTGGTCCGCATACAGGAGGCCCAGGTAGTAGTACGCACCGGGGAGGAACGTGTCGCTAGACGAGCGGCGAACAAAATCCTGAAAGAGCGAAAGCGCCCGGTCCGACTCGCCACTCTGATACGCTGCGCGGGCTCGGCTGTAGCGCAGCTGCGCCTCAAGGTCCGGGCTCTCCTCCGAAATCTCGGCGATCAGGTCGTCCGTGCGGTCTTGTTGTCCCGCGGCGTTCAGTGCAAAAAACAGCCCGGAGGCCGCTTCTTGGGCGGACGCGCTGTTAGGGTGTTCTTCTAAGACCGCGCGATATGCATCGACGGCGCGTTCCATGTCCCCGGCGTTGTAGTAGCTGTCGGCGATGCCATATCGTGCCTCCGCAGCGAGCGAGTGGTCGGAATACCCCTCCAGGAAACGACGATAGGTCGACCGGGCCGATTCATACTCCTCGTTTTGGAAGTGAATGGTCCCGAGCCGGTAGAGCGCCTCCGGCCGCCATTCACTAGATTCATACCGCTCAAGGAAGCGCTCCAGGGATCGAATGGCCTCATCCGGACGGCCGGCATAGTTCAATGCCTCGGCGGACTGGTATGTGGCATAATCCGCCCCCTCTCCCTCAATCTGCCGATACAGGTCGACGGCGTCGTCGTATCGTTTGAGGGCGAAATACGAATCGGCCAGTCGCAGCCGGGCGTCCTGACGGTACGGAATGTCGGCATCGGTACCGTCATAATCGTCCAGGAATTGCTGGAAATACTGAGCCGCCGACTCGTAGTCCGAGTCGGCAAAGTATGTCCAGGCCAGGGCGTACAAGGCGCCGTCGCGCTGCGAACCATTCTCGTACCGGTCCAGGTAGCGGCGAAAGAGGCGCCGGGCCCGCGCCACATTGTCTTGGTTGAAGTGGCTGTCTGCACCCCAAAAGAGAGCCTCGGCCCCACGATCGGTGTCCGGATGGTCGTCGGACAACGCCAGGAAGGCATCGGCAGCGTCGGCGTATCGGTCGTTTGAGTAGTGTGTCCAGGCCTTCTGGAACTGGGCTTCGCGGAGGAGGGAGTCCGGAACGGCATCTTGCGACTGACCCTGTTCGTACGCCTTCAGTGCGTCGTCAATACGGTCACTCGCCAGCAAGGCATTCCCCAGCCAGCGGGCCGCGTCGCCTTGCCGAGGGGAATCCGAGAAGTCCTCGACCACGGACTGAAAGGAAGTGGCGGCCTCGTCGTATTCCTGTTGCTGATAGAGCAGCAGACCAGCCTCGTAGAGCGCCTCGGCGGCCAACCGGCGGTCCGACAGGCGCTCCGCCGCTGTCTGGTACTGTTCAATGGCCGTGTCCGTCTCTCCCGCCTGGGCTCGACTGAGGGCTTCGTAGTAGAGGGCCCGATCGGTCAGGCCCTGTTGGTCTGACCCGGACGTGTCCTGTAGTCCGGCGAAGGCGTCTGCTGCGCGTTCAAACTGTTCCTCCCGGTAATACTGCCAGGCCAACCCGTAACGGGCCGGGCGGACGTATGGGCTATTGGGATGGTCGTCGATGACCCGCCGATAGTGGACGACCGCGTCCTCGCCCTGTTCGAGCTGGTTGTAGGATTCAGCCAGGAGAAATCGGGCGCGGGCCTGCTCGTCTCCGGAAAGGGAGGACGTGCGGTCGGACAGGGCCGAGACCACCTGTTCGTAGTCGTCGAGGCGGTAGTACACCTCCGCCAGGGCCGTGCCCAGGTTTTCGGCATAGGGCGAGTCAGGATACGATTCCCCCAGCTGTTCAAACGAGGCGGCCGCCGCGTCGTAGCGCTCCAGGCGCACGTGGGTGGCCCCGGTGGCATACAGAGCCGCGGGCGCCACCTCACTTTCTGGATGCTCCTCGTAGGCCCGTTCGTAATCGCGAAGGGCCGTTTTGAGGTTTCCTTCTTCCCGGGCGAGTTCGGCCCGCAGGTACAGGGCTCGGGCCACCTGAGGGCCGGACTCGGAGTCAATCACCGCTCCGAGTTGGCGCTTGGCATCGTCCGTATCGCCTTCCTCCAGGTAAAACTGGGCCAGCCCCAGCCGCGCATTGGAGCCCTGGGGATGCAGAGGGTATTGGGTCTCCAATTCGTCGAAGAGGCGTGCGGCCTCCTCGTCGTAGCCCTGGGCCAGGGCCGACTGTGCCTCCTGATACAAGGCTTCGCCCGCCAGAACGTGCCGGGGATGGGCGTCCCGAAACCCCGAAAATGCGGACATCGCATCCACGTAGAGGCGTTGCTGTTGGAACTGAACCGCACGGGAAAATGCCGCCTCCGGGTCCGCCGACGACTGCGCCCAGGCCGGGGGGGCGTCCATGACGAGGACGAAGGCCAGCGCAGCAACAAGAAGGGTGGGGGGGCGTCGGGGAACCATTTCAGAAGGAGTGGGAATCATATTCGCGGCGGCACGCACACGGACCAGTTCATGACATTCCCTACGGCGGCCACGTCTTGAGGTGCCGACAATCATAAAATCCGACCGCACGGCCCGCTGTAGGGACCTTGCCTCGAACCAACCGCGGACGGATCGCGGCTCTCTTCTCTGACTCAGCCTTCATGGTATGACCGAATCACGAGAAAGCGCAAGCGCCTCGTCCTCGAATCCCTTTCCCGACTCGGGATTTACCGCCGATTCGGGATTCTCCGACCGGGGCCCGTCGCCGGACGCCCCCGTCGCGGCGAACGACCTGAAGCAGCAGGCATCGCTGGCGTTGACTGTGGCGCGGGCCTGGGTCCGTGATCACCAAAAGGCGTCGATGCTTGGGGCATTTGCTCTGGGGGTTTTCACCGGCGCATGGCTCCGCGAGTAAACGTGAGCCTGCGTGTCGGACGCTTTGCATTCTCTTCTCTAAATGACCTCCCCTCGACCCATGACCGACGCATCCAACACGTCCCCAAATACGGACTCCCCGTCCCCAGAAGAATCTCCCCCTCACACGGAGCAGAAAAATGACTCGTCCGGCTCCGGATTGGGAGAGGAGCCCTCCCGAGAAGAACTGGAAGACCGATTGGAGGAGCTTCGCGCAGAGCTGACCCGCTTGCGAGCCCGTCAGATTCGGAGTCAGTCCAACCAACGCTGGATTCAACGCCATCCGGTGAAAAGCGCCGTGGTGGCGCTTGCCCTGGGGGCCGCGGCCGGGTACGGCGCAACCCGGCTCTTTCGATCCCGTCCGCCAGAAACCCTTTCCGGCCAGGCCCGCCGCCGGCTCAAGGACCTCACCAACGACGCTTCAAAAGTAGCCACACGCCTCCAGAAGGACCTGGGGGACCAGGCTGCCAAGCAAGGTCAGGAGCTTCGCCAACGGGCCGCCGCCGTGGGGCGCGCACTGATCAATGAAGCCCAGACGGCAGGCGATGCCCTGCAAAAAGAGGCTGCGTCGGCCACGAAGCGGGCCCGGTCGGCAGGAAAAGACGCAAGCGCCTCGCTCCGGGATGCTGCCAAGAAAACGGCTCAGCGTGTGCAAGAGGCCGGCGAGTCCGCCGTGTCGGAGGCAGAGCATGTCGTCGATACCCAGTTGGAGGCCCTCTCAGAGGGGGGCGAATCATCAGAAGTGGACGAACAATCGACGACATCCCTCTGGCTAACAGTGGGCGGAATTGTGGTGGGGGGGTATCTTGCCTCCAAGTTCCGTGAGTGGCTCTAAGCGATCTGCTGAGGCGTCTGTGAGACGAGATTTTACACGTTTTGCGCGTGCCCTTTTGCGGGCGCCCCCCTTCTTTGGTTCTGTTTGCTGATTCTCTCCGCAGCTTCCTGTTTCGTGAGCATACTTGCCGTCGGTACCGTCGCGTTCGACACAATCGAAACCCCCTTCGCCTCCGCCAGGCGGGTGCTTGGGGGGAGCGCCTCCTACCTCACCCTTGCCGCGCGCTACTTCTCGGATGACGTGCGGCTGGTCGGGGTTGTGGGGCGGGATTTCCCCGATCGGTATCGGGAGATGCTGTCGGACGGCGGGGTCGACCTCGACGGCCTGGAGGTCCGGGAGTCCGAAAAGACCTTCTTCTGGCACGGACGATACAAGTACGACATGAACGAGCGCGACACGCTGGAGACCCAGCTCAACGCGCTGGAGTCGTTCGACCCCACGATCCCCGCGTCCTACACCGACAGCGACATCGTCTGCCTGGGAAACCTGGACCCCAAGGTGCAGCGAGAGGTGCTGCGGCAGGTGGAGGCGCCCGAGTACGTCATTGCCGACACGATGAACTTCTGGATCGAGAACACGCCCGACAGCCTTCGTGAGACCCTGCGCCACGTCGACTGCTTTGTGATTAACGATGCAGAGGCACGCGAACTGGCCGACGAGCCCAACCTGGTCCGGGCGGCCGACCAGATCCGGGGGATGGGGCCGGAGACCCTGATCATTAAAAAGGGAGAGCACGGGGCGCTCCTCTTTACCGAGAACTCCGTATTTAGCGCACCGGCCTACCCCCTGGAGAATATTCAGGATCCGACTGGGGCCGGGGACGCCTTTGCCGGGGGTGTTGCGGGCCATCTCTTGCGGGCCGAGTCGACGACCTCAAAGACCCTCCGCCGCGCCGTGGTCTACGGTAGCGTGATGGCGTCGTTTGTGGTTGAAGCCTTCGGCCCCAAGCAACTGCTCAACCTTCGCCCCATCGACATTGGAGAGCGGGCACAGGCCTTCCGAGAGCTTGCCGCGATCCCTAAGCTTGTGCCCCTAGAAACGGAGCCCGCATAGCCCTTTTCTTCGCCCTTCTGGATCGGATTTCCGCTTGATGTCTCAGTCGCCTTCCTCCTCAAACGACGGGTCTCTCTCGCCGGTCTCCTCCTCCACAACCAGCGGCTACGTTCGTCTGGTGAACGCCGTCTTCTACGGGCACCACGGCGTAATGCAGGAGGAGCACCGCATTGGCGGCCGGTACGAGGTGGACGTGAGCGTGGAGTTGGACTTTGAGGAGGCGGCCCGGCACGACGACCTGACGCAGACGGTCGACTACGAAACGGTCTACGACTTCATCCGCCGTCTCGTGACCGAGAATGAATTCTACCTCATCGAAAAGCTCGCGTACCGCATCGCGCACACGGTGCTGGAGGAGTATCCGGATGTGGGGGGCGTTCAGGTGACGGTGCGAAAGCCGAACCCGCCCGTGGGGGGGCCCTGCGATCGGGCTGAAGCCACCTACACGATCGACAACCCGGAGGCGACAGCCTGAGGCGGTCAGGCGGCGGCTGCCACACGACGCCGGGCGTCCGAGGGGATGTGGGCAGTGTCCGATGCGTCCGTCAGGGTGCTGGCCCGTTCCGCACGTCTGCCCGGGCCACGTACGTAGCTAAGAAGTCGTAGAGGAGGGTGTCCACCTCGGTGGTCTCCGACAGGTCGTTGATCACGCTCTGCACGGACGCGTCGTCGGGGAGCGCCTCCCGGTAGTATTCGCGGTAGGCCAGGATGCGCTCTCGCTCTCGTTTGGCGTCAAGCTCACTGTGGAATTGCGTGCCGTAGACCGGGACGCCCTGCAATCGAAAGGCCTGATTGGGCTGCTCGTTATGCGCCAGTTCAATGGCGCCGGGTGGAAGCTCCACCACCCGATCGTGATGGCCCATGTTGGCCTTGAACCGATCTGGGAAGCGGCGAAACAGCGGGTCGGCGGTGCCCGCCTCTGTGAGTGAGACCCAGCGGCAGCCAAGTTCCGCCAGCTCCGGATCATGCCGGACGCGGCCGCCCAAGGCCCGGGCAATGACCTGATGCCCCCAACAGGAGCCAAAGGTCGGGAGGCCGGCGTCCACAGCCTCTCGGACCAGCGACAGCAGGCCGTTCATCCACGGGTACTCCCCGGTGGCCGAGTACTTGCCGGCGCCCCCGATGAGGACAGCATCCACTTCGGGGAGCACGGCCGGGTCGGGCACGTCGCCCCGCGCGACGTTGAGGAGGTGAAACTGTTCGGCGGGAAGGTGGCACCGCTCGAAGAAGCATTCTTGCTCCTGTTGCTCCATGTCCGGTGCACTCCGGGCCTGCACCAGGAGCAAATGGGGACGAGCAGCAATCAGGGGCGAGCGCACCATAAGGAACACGCGGGAGGAGCAGAGACGGGGTTACAGTCGTAATTAAAAAGTTCTACGGGGGGATGGCCGGAAAGTTGGGTTCAGATGAACGCCCCGGGGGCTCGGGGCGGGACCGTCCGATTCCTTTTCGCCGTCAGGTGGGCGCTCGGATGAGGTCGGCAAAGTCCGATTTCAGGCATGCGTAGAGGGCATGGAGGGGAAGGCCCACCACGGTGTAGTAGTCGCCAGAGAGGCCTTCGACAAAGAGCGGTGCCGTATGGTCTTGAATTCCGTAGCCTCCGGCCTTGTCCATTGGGGACCGGGTCTCCACGTACGCGTCGATCTCCTGATCTGAAAGAGAGGCAAAGGACACCGCCGTCGAGCAGACCTGTGCGGCCTGCCGGTCGGAGTCGGCGTGGTGAAGGGCAAATCCAGTGTGTACCTCATGCGTCGTGCCGCTCAGTCGACGGAGCATGCGGTGCGCGTGCGAAGGGGAGGTGGGCTTCTCCAATACATCGCCGTCGTGAGCGACCACGGTATCGGCGGCCAAGACCAGCGCCGCGGGGTTCTGGCGGGAGACCGGCGTCGCCTTGCGGGTTGCGAGGTCCCGGACCATCGAGACGGGCGAGCGGGGGCCGTCCAGCGTCTCGTCGGCGGGGCTGACCTGCACGCTGAACTCAATCTGGAGTTGGTCCAGCAAGGCCCGTCGGCGGGGAGAGGCGGAAGCAAGGACAAAGGGGCAGGTGAAGTGCAGGGGAAAAACCATGGGGCGCAGGCACACAGGGAGTGTGTTTGAAAAATGGGTCGATGGTGTTGTCTGGCCACTGATGGCTATGGAAGGTTTGACACAGCTTCTCGGGGCGCATACTTTGGAGGCGTT
>JBKHEM010000089.1:0-9508 GCA_046540815.1 Salinivenus sp. | reverse complement strand
CGTCCAGGGGCCTACTCCCACAACTCATCGCGCCAGTAGCGCGCCGGTCGTTCCTCGCGCACCTCAAGGACAATCGTGTCGCGATATGTGCGTCCGTTGCGGTCCGTGCTGGTGACGGTGATCGGGTGGGTCCCGACAGGAAGTTCGGGGAGCTTGCCCCGCCAGAGGTGCACGCTGCGGTTGGCAATTGAGGTCTGGGGCTGCGGGGGCGCCGGGCCGAACTGAGCGCCGCGGAACGTCTCGTATCCCTGTGCCCGCTCGTCGCCGGAGCGGCTCTCAAACGCGTAGCGGGCAACCGAGAGCTGCCGCGCCGTCGCGACCGGGTCGGCCCACTCGGCCCCGCGCCGGGTCGTGTCCCCCTCGCCTGTCTGGGTGCGGTCGAACGTCAACTGCGTTCCGTCCGGGAGCTCCGCTTCGACCGTGGTTTCGTCCGAGCCCGCCCACACGTTGGCTGTTAGCCAGACGCCGTCCTCGATGTCCCCGGGCGTAAGCAGCCGCGTGTCCGGCAGGTCATGTATGGAGCGGGGAGGCACGTCCTCGCGCTCGTCTGGGTCGCGCTCGTACCAGTCCATGATCGCCCTGAACCACGTCCGAAAACCCGGCGTGTTGACCCCGACCCACTGGCCCCGCTCATCGCTCAAGCGGGCCCCCTTGTAGCGCTCCGTGTAGCTCGTGTCATCGAACTCCAGGCGGAGATGCCCGGCCGGGGCGCCGAGTCGCTGCAGGGCCTGGGGCACGCCGTCGACCGTGAAGTCCCCCTGGAACCAGGCGCCCGACGCGGCCCCCACGATCATGTGGCGAAAGGGAAGCGGGCCGGCGCCCGTCGTCTCCGTCCATCCCTCGAAATGCTGGCCCGGGGCGTGATGCTCTATTGCGTGAGTATGGCCGGACAGTGAGAGGGCCTTTCGGCCGTCCAGCATGTCGTAGAGGCGGGTCACCTCATCGGTTTGGTGCTTCCCGCTCGTCGCGTCCACGTACGAGACCAGTGGAATATGAGTGCTGAGCACGACGAGCCGGTCCTCCGGGGTGCGCTCGATCAAACCCTCCAGCCATTCGAACTGCGTCTCCGTCACGCGCCCGTTGTACGTCGGATCCTCGCCTTCGCAGTGCGTGCGTCCGTGCTCGATGTCCTCCTCGCCGCAGGGATACACCACGTTGTCGAGCGCGACAAAGAGCACCTCGCCCTTCTCGAAGGCGTAGTAGGTTGGCCCGACCAGTCGGCGCCAGGTATCGCCCTTGTCCCGGTTGGACTCCGCGTCCAGGTCAATGTCGTGATTGCCAATGACCGGCCACTGCGGTACGCCGGCCGCCCCGGTGACCTCCAGGGTGCGGGGCAGGAGGTCAAGGTCATCGCCGACCACGTCACCGACCGGGATCAGACAGTCGCTCGTGCCCAGATCGGCCTCCACCAGGTCCCGGGCAACCCCATCTCGCAGGAAGCCAATCTGCTCCCCCGAATACACCTGCGGGTCGCCCAAAATGGCGCAGGAGAACTCGTCGCCGGCCGCCCCGTCGCGGGTCAGCGGAAAATTGACCTGCTCCGGGGCCGGTCCGGTGTCGGGCAGCCCCCCGAACCGAAGGTCGTCTCCCGTACCGCCGCGCTTGTGGACGTAGAAAAACTGAGGCACAAGGCGCTCGTCGGTCGGCGTGCGCCAGCCGGCGGGCTGCACGATGGTCAGGTCCATGTCGTCGCGCACCGCAATCTCGTAGGCCCCGTCCTCATCGGTGCGCGTCCAGTCGCGCCCGTTGGACACCAGGACGCCCTCGACGCCGTCGTCGGCGTCGTCGAAGGTTCCCGTCTGCTCGGTGTCATGGAAGACGTGTCCGGTAATCGTCTCTCCCCCTGCGTCCTCGCCGATGACCTCCGGCCCGGCGACATAGTCTTGCGCGTTGAGGGGGCAGGCAAGGAAAAGAAGAGGGAAGAGGGAGAACAGGACGCGACGCATCACGGGCGCAGGGGGCTGTACGTAGGGATCCGGAGGAGGAGGCAAGGGGCTATCCCTGCAGACAGGGACTATCCCTGACAGACAGGATAACAGGCACAACCGAAGAATGAGACCCCGGCGGCAATAGGGGAACGTTAAATATTGCGGTTGCAACTCACGTCGCAAATCAAGATCCCCGGCCGGGAGCGGTCACCACGCGTTCGCGGGCGGCGCATCCGCCCGGGGCAGGTGCACCGTGAAGCAGGTCCCGTCCCCCTCCGCCGTCTCCACCTCGATCGAGCCGTTCATGCGCTCGACCACGCGGTTGACGATGGTCAGCCCCAGCCCGGTGCCCTCGTACTTGCGGCTCGTTCCTTCGGAGCCCTGCTTAAAGGCCTCGAAGAACTCGGACACCTTCTCCGGGTCCATCCCGACCCCCGTGTCCTCGACCGCGAGCACCGCGTGGTCCGGGGTCTCCTGCACGCGGACCGTCACCGCCCCTCCGTCCTCCGTGTACTTGATTGCGTTGGAGAGCAGGTTGCGGAGCACGATGTGCAGACCGCCCTCGTCGGCCCGGGCCCCGACGGCCTCCTCAATGTCGGTCGTCAGCGTGATGCCCGCCTCCGCGGCCTGGGGGCAAAACTCATCGGCGGCCTCGCGGGCCTCGACCGACAGGTCGATGGGGTCGAGCGACAGGGCCATTTCCCCGGCCTCCAGCTTCGAGAGGTTGAGCACGCCGGTGAGCGTTTCCATGAGGCGGCGGCCGCTTTTCTCGATCAGAGCCGAAAACTCCGACAGCATCGACAGGTCGATGTCCTCCGGCGACGCACCGTGCGTCTCCTCCCCAATGGCCTCCGCAAAGCCGAGAATGGAGGTGAGCGGGGTGCGGATCTCGTGGCTCATGTTGGCGAGCATGGCGGACTTGAGCCGAGCGGCCGTCTCCGCCGCCTCCTTTGCCTCCCGGAGCTGCTGCTCGTACTCCTTCTGGTCGGTAATCTCAATGCCATACCCGGCCACGTGGGTAATTTCGCCGTCCGCGTTGGTCACCGGCCCGTGGACCCGCCGGTAGTGGCGCGGCCCGTCGGTCGTCTCGAGGGTTTCCTCGACCTCGACGGTCTCGCCGGTGCGGATCACCTCCCGAACCGCTTCGTCGCGCCGCCGCCCGACGGCCGGGTCCACGCCGCGCTCGCGGCAGTATTCCTCGTTGGTCCAGCCGAGGATTTCGTCGCGGCGGTCGGCGCTCTCGACACTGCCCGCATTGAGGAGCTCGAACCGGCCCTCCGGATCGAACACCGCCAGGTCGATTGGAATTTGGTCGAACACCTGTTCGTAAAACGTCTTGGTCTGGCGGACCTCCCGCTCCATTTCCTTCCGCTCGGAAATGTTGAGCAGCACGCCGCTAAACACCAGGTCCTCTCCTTTTTTCGTCGGCGTGGCCAGCCCCCACAGCCAGATCCGCTCGCCCGAGGGGCGCTCGAACGGAAACTCGCAGGACCACGTGGTTTTGGCCTGCACGGCATCATCGATGGACTGACGGACCCGTCCACGGTGTCCTTCGGGGACGTGGGACAGGCTCCGCTTGAGAAACGTCTCCGGCGCCGGCGCGAGGCCGAGCATCTCCTCGGCTTTTTCGCCCACGAAGGTAAACCCGTGCTCGCCCTCGGGGTGGGGGTCAAACTGGAAGATCACGCCCGGAATGCTGTTGGCCAGGCCGCGGAGCCGGGCCTCGCGCTCCTGGAGGGTCTGCTCGGCCCGCTTGCGTTCGTCGATGTCGAGGTGCACGCCGGCGACGCGGGCCGCGGCCCCGTTCTCGTCTCGGTCAATTACCTTGCCGATCGACTGGATCCACTTCCAGTCGCCGGACTTGGTCCGCATCCGGATCTCGGGGGCGTAGGTGTCGGAGTTCCCGTCGACGTAGTCGTTCAGGACATCCAGGGCCCGGGTCCGGTCGTCCGGATGGGTTAGGTCCTCCCAGGTGCGGAAGTGGAAATCCAGCTCATCCCTTGAGTAACCGAGCATCTCGGCCCACTGCCGGTTGAAAACCACCCGGTCGGTGTCGAGGGCCCAGTCCCAGGTCCCAATGTTGCCGGCCTCCACGGCCATCTGCAGCCGTTCGCGGTTTCGGCGAAGCTCGTCCTGGACCGCCTTGTGATGCGTAATGTCCTGCATCGCCCCGTGGAGCTCGACCACCTCACCGTCCTCAACCACCGGGCGCCCAATGTTGCGCACCCAGCGGAGCGTGCCCTCCGCGTCGATTAGGCGAAGCTCCTGGTCCCACCCCTCGCCGGCCTCTAGGGCCCGATCGACGGCCGTCCGGTGCCGCTCGCGGTCGTCCGAATGGTAGTATTCAAAGACCTCATCGATGGGCGGTGGCGCCTCGGGTGAGAGCCCAAACAAGTCGTACAGCCCCTCCGTCCACTCCGCCCGCTCGGGCATCCCCTCCCGCAGGTCGATCGACCAGCCCCCGATCTCCGTTAGGTCCTCGGCGAGGCGGAGCAGGTGGGTCTTGCGCCGCAGGTCCTGCTGCCGTTTCTTCTTGTCCGTGATGTCCCGTCCGGAGGAGACAAAGTGCGTGATCGTCCCCTCCGCGCTGGTAATGGGGGAAACGGTCTCGTCCTCCACGTACCGGGTGCCGTCCTTGCGCTCGTTGACGAACTCGGCTCGGAAGGAGGCCCCCGACCGGATGGTGTCCCAGAGCTCCTCGTAAAAGGCATCCTCGTGCGCGTCGGAGCGAAGCAGCGCGGGCGTTTTGCCCAGCACCTCTGCTTCTTCGTATCCCGTGACCTCCAGAAAGGCGTCGTTGACGTACTCAATGTGCCCGTCCGGGTCGGTGATCACCACCTTCTCCCCCACCTGGTCGAGCGCCCGGGCCAGGAGCCGGAGGCGCGACTCTTGCTCGCGCTGCTCGGTCACGTCCCGCTGGACCGACACCCAGTGCTCAATGGCGCCGTCCTCGCCCCGGACGGGCGAAAGGTTCCACTGGACCCGGTAGGGCGTGCCGTCCTTGCGGTAGTTCAGCGTCTCTCCCGTCCACGCCTCGCCGGCCTCGAGGGCCGCCCGAATGGAATCGAGGACCTCCCGTTTGGTCTCTTCCCCCTGTAGGAGGCGGGGCGTCCGGCCGAGTACCTCCTCCTCGGAATAGCCGGTCATCGCCTCGAAGGCCGCGTTCACGTATTCGATGCGCGGGCCCGGCGGGTCCAGCGGGTCCGCGTCCGTAATGAGGACCGTCTCCTTGGCCTGTTCGATCGCCGCCGAGAGGATGCGCAGTCGCTGCTCCGTGTCCTTCTGCTCCGTAATGTCGGTGAGCGTGCCGTCGTAGTGGAGGGCCCGTCCCTCGGCGTTGTAGGCCGCCTCGGCGGAGAGGAGCCCGACGAACTGCGATCCATCGGCCCGCTCGATGGTCACCTCCAGGCCCTCCGTGCCGTCCTCCGCGAGCATGCGGCCGCCCTCGGCGGGGACGGCGGCAAAGGTGGTCAGGTCCTCCCCGAGAAGTGCCTCTGTGGTTTGGGCCCCGAGCAGGTCGGCCAGCGCCTCGTTGGCGTACTCGATCCGCCCGGTGGGGCCCACGCGAAAGATGCCCGTCGAGACGCTTTCGGTGATGGAGCGGATCCAGGCGTCGCGCTGCCGCAGCTTCTCCCGCATCCGGGATCGCTGGGTGGCCCAGCGCAGGGTGCGCCCCAGGAGGGCCGGGGAGAGGTCGGCCTTCTGCAGATACTCGGCCGCCCCGGCGCGCTGGGCCTTCAGGGCCGCGTCCAGGCTGTCCTCCCCGGTGAGCACGACAATGGGGAGGGACGGCGGGGCGGCGCCCACGGCGGTTTCAATCGTGGCGGGGCCGTCGCTGTCCGGCAGCCCCAGGTCCACGACCAGCACGTCGGGCGCCTCGTCCCGGAGGGCCGCCAGCCCGGTCCGGAGCGTGCCCTTGTGGCGGACGGTGGCCTCCACCCGGCTGTCGGAAAGGTGCTCCTCAAACAGGCGGGCGTCCCCCGGATTGTCCTCAATCAATAGGACCGTCAGTGGATCCTTGTCCTGCGACGACTCCAGAGAGCCATCCGAGAGAGCAGTTGGACCATGCATAGAAGACGGAAGCAACAGGCAAAAAATGCCCGCCTCGCGGTGGGAGAGGCGGGCGGTGAGGGACCTCCGTAGAAGATAAAGAAACAATGAGCATGCTCTTTTACAACAAGCCGTGGGTCTAGAAGTGGATAAAATGGTCTTCTTCCCTGGGATATTTTACCCACCCGTCGCCCGATTGCACGGACGAGCCGGTCGGGACGGCGCCCTGGGGAGGGGCACCTTGGAGAGCCGACCTGCGGAACGAATCTTGACCTATGCTGCGCTTGACGGGCGTGCCGGCCGGGGCCGCCAGCCGCCACTGGCCCCCGGGGCCGAACGCCCCGTCCGCTCCCAATCGACGGGACCGAATCGCCGGGTCCCACGCGGCCGGGAATCCGGACGGTGTCGCAGAGAGCATGCTCCAACCCACCCCGTATCCCATGCAAACGGAACACGTACCTCGAAGAGAGCGCGTCTCGGTGTCCATCGTGTTTGCGCCCCCGCGGTCGGATCCGCTGGCGATTCATGAACGGACGCTCGACGGCGTGCCGCGACCGATCATCAACACGATGCAGGAGGACTTCCGGGCCTACCACGAGCCGGGCACCGACCGGTCCCCCTATCAGCTGTACCGCTACGAGGACGGCGGGCAGGAGCGGCTGATTGCGCTCGACTTTACGGAGGTCGTCTCCCTGTCCCACCACTAGCCACTGGCGCAGACGCGGAGGCAGCCCGAGGGCCGCAGCCGGGCGGTCCCCCTGCAAGCAGAGCGAAACGCGCACGCGTGGGCGTCGCCCTAGTCGGGTTCCTTGAGGTCCTACGCTCCCGTTCCTGATTATACCGCTTGGTCAATGTCCTATCCCGTTCCCGACAATGAAGATGAGCGCCTCGCGGCGCTTCACCGCCTCAACATTCTTGATACCGGGGCGGAGGCCGCGTTCGACCGGCTTGCCGACATTGCCCGGCGGGTCTTCGGGACGGAAAACGCAGCGGTGACGCTCGTCGACGCGAACCGCCAATGGTTCAAGGCCGCCTGCGGCCTCGACCTCGCCGAAACGCCGCGGGAGCAGTCTTTCTGTGCCCACGTGATCGACGGCCCGGACGTGCTCGTCGTGGAGGATGCGCGGATGGACGTCCGGTTTGACGACAATCCGTTTGTCGTGAAGGAAGAGGGCATCCGGTTTTACGCCGGGGCCCCACTTACCATTGAGGAAAGCGCGCACGTGGGCACGCTCTGCGTCAGCGATCCGGAGCCCCGCCCCTTCGACGAGGAGGCGAAGGCCCTTCTGGCCGAGCTGGCCGAGGTGGGGGCCGATCTGCTCCGGACGCGCCAGCAGACGTACCAGACTCGGTACCTGACCTCCGCCCTGGAGCAAATCGGCGAGGCGGTGCTCGTAACGGAGGCCGCTCCCATCGACCCGCCCGGTCCCCGCATTACGTGGGTCAACAAGGCCTTTACCGACATGACGGGCTACGACAAAGCCGAGCTCGTGGGCCAGACCCCGCGCATTCTGCAGGGGCCCAAAACGAATCGGGACACGATGGATCGAATCCGGACGGCCCTGGAGGAAGAAACGTCCGTCCAGGCGGAGACGGTCAACTACCGGAAGGACGGCACGCCCTATATCGTGTCCTGGGTCATTGCCCCCGTGCGGGACGCCGAGGGGACGCTGACGCACTGGGTCTCGGTGCAGCGGGACGTGACCGAGCGGCGCTCGCGGGAGGACGCGCTTCGCTATCAGGCCGACTACGACGCCCTCACGGGCCTGCTCGGGCGCTCGGCCCTGGTAGACCAATTGCAGGCCGCACTGGGGGCCGAGCGCGACGGGGCCCTTTTGTTTTTGGACCTGGACCGGTTTAAGCAGGTCAACGACAGCCTGGGGCACAACGCCGGGGACGAGCTTCTCTGCACGGTGGCGCGTCGCCTGGAGGGGGCCGTTCGAGACGACGACGTGGTGGCCCGCCTGGGGGGCGACGAATTTGTCGTCTGGCTCCGGTCCCCGCAATCGACGGCCCAGGTCGTGGACGTGGCCGAGCGGATCCAGGAGCGCATTGGGGCGCCCGCGACCGTGAAGGGACAGGAGGTGTTTGTCGAGGCCAGCATCGGGGTCGTCCCGTCCCTCGCAGGGTACGACGACGCAGAGGCGGCGCTTCACGATGCGGACGCCGCCATGTACGCGTCGAAAGCGGCCCTCGCCCCGTCGGTAAAAGTGTTCGAGCCGGGCATGACCGAGGAGGCGGGGGAGCCGCTCCGGCTCGAAGCAGCCCTCCGCCGGGGGCTGGAGCGCAGCGAGTTCGAACCGTTCTTTATGCCGACCGTCGACCTGGCGGAGGGGCGGCTGTTCGGCTTCGAGGTGCTGGCGCGGTGGCGGCGCGAGGACGAGCTGGTCTCGCCCGGCACGTTCCTCGAGGTCGCCGAGAAGACCGGCCTGATCGTGCCCATCGGCCACCAGGTGATCGAGAAGGCGTGTGCGACGCTGCATGACCTGCGGTCCGACGACGAGCAGGACCTGCAGGTTGCGCTCAGCGGCAATTTTTCCCGCCGAGAGTTCTTTCGCCCGGAGACGCGCTCGTTTGTGAAGAAGATGCTGGACCGGTACGACGTGGCCCCGGCAAACTTCACCATGGAAATCACGGAACGGGCGGTCGGGGACCACGCGACGGGAGCCGGGGAGGAGATACAGGCCCTGCGGGACCTGGGCATCCGAATGGAAATCGACGACTTTGGGACCGGGTTTTCGTCGTTTCAGTCCCTCCTGGAATTTCCCGTCGACGGAATAAAAATCGACCGTGGGCTCACCGACGAGTTGCCCGACAACGAGCGGGGCGTGTCGCTGATTCGGTCCGTGCTGGACCTGGCGCGGCGGCTGGACCTGACCGCGACGGCGGAAGGCATCGAAACGCCCCAGCAGCTCGCCTTTCTGCAGTCGCTTGGTTGCGGCTACGGGCAGGGGTACCTGCTGTCGCCCCCCGTGCCTGCCTCCCAGGTGCGCCCCATGGTTTCGGACCCGCCCTGGGAGGCGTACTGGACGGGCGCGGCCGGCGAGGAGGCGGGGGCCGGCGCGTAAGCGGCCGGGTGGCCGGTGCTGTTCGTCATGTGGTCGGTACTGTTCATTTTCTCTTTCTACTTATGAGCGATCCCGAGTCCCCGAACCAGATCCTGCTGGCCCTGGACCACCAGCCCAGTGCCGACCTTCTGTCGGACCGCCTGGAGCGGGCCGGAGCGACGGCGATCCACGTCCCGGACGGTGCGGCGGCCCGCGAGGCCCTGGAGGACACGCCCCCGGACGTTTTGGTCGCCGCGGCGCGCCTGCCGGGGCGCACGGGGCTGGAGCTGCTGCGCGAGCTGCCCGGGCTCCGCCCGCCGGTGGTGCTCATCGGCCGCCGCGGAAACGACGACGAGGTCGTGCGGGCCTTCGAGCTGGGGGCCGCCGACTACATCACCCGTCCCTTTTCGCCCCGGGTGGCGGTGGCGCGGATCCGGCGGTGCCTCCAGTTTGGCCCGGCCCCGTCCGAGCCGCAGGCGGCGG
>JBKHEM010000088.1:0-9652 GCA_046540815.1 Salinivenus sp. | reverse complement strand
CTGCGGGAGGGGGACCCGGCGGACTTCATTGTGGTAGATGACCTTGATGCCCTCAACGTGCAGCGAACGTACGTAGAGGGTCGGCTCGTGGCCGAGGCGGGCGAGACGACGATCGAGCGAGTGCCGTCCGACACGCCCAACCGCTTCGCGGCCGGGCCGGTGGCGCCCGAGGCCTTCCGCGTGCCGGCGGCGGGAACGCGCCTGCGCGTCATCACGGCCACCGACAATCAGCTCGTGACGGGCGAGGAGATTGTAGAGCCGTCGACCGCAAACGGACACGCCGTGGCGGATCCGGATCGAGATGTGCTCAAGCTTGCTGTCGTGAATCGATACACGGACGCCCCGCCCGCCGTCGCTTTCGTTCGGGGCTTTGGGCTGGAGCGGGGCGCCCTGGCCTCCAGTGTGGCACACGACTCGCACAACGTGGTGGCCGTTGGGGCCAGCGACGCGGCCCTCGCCCAGTCCGCCAATGCGGTCATCGACGCCCAGGGCGGAATCAGCGTAACGGCCGGCGGGGCCGACGAGGTCTTGCCCCTCCCCATCGCCGGCCTCATGAGCGACCGGCCTCACGACGAAGTTGCCCGGCGCTACACAACCCTCAGCCGCATCGCGCAGGACACGCTGGGCAGTGCCATGGACGCCCCATTCATGACGCTCTCGTTTATGGCCCTGCTCGTGATCCCAAAGCTGAAGCTCAGCGATCAGGGCCTGTTCGACGGCGATGCGTTTGCCTTCGTGGACCGCTTCGTCGAGTAGCCGCCCGTCCGGCCGCAGTACACGCATTATCCTCTACAACCAAAACGCCAAATCGTATGCCCGACTACGACGCAGTTGTCGTCGGCGCCGGTCCCAATGGCCTGTCCGCCGCCGTGGTGTTGGCCCGGGCGGGCTGGTCGGTTCACGTGGTGGAGCAGGGGGAGACGGTGGGCGGGGCCGCCCGGTCGGCCGAGGTGACGCAACCGGGCTTTGTACACGACCTCGGCTCGGCCATCCACCCCCTCGCCGCGGCCTCCCCGTTCTTCCGAACCCTTCCCCTCGACGAGCACGGCCTCTCGTGGGTGCAGCCGGAGTTGCCCCTCGCTCATCCGTTGGACAACGGGCGCGCCGCCGTGATGCACCGCTCCCTGGACCGGACCGCCGAGCGCCTCGGCGGGGATGGGTCTGCCTACCGGCGCCTCATGGCTCCTCTGGTGGACCGGTGGGATGCGTTGATGGACGAGGTGCTCCAGCCGGTCCTTCACCTCCCATCGGCCCCCCTCCTGCTGGCGCGATTCGGCCTCCGTGCGATTTGGCCCGCCACCCTTTTGTCGAAGGGCCTGTTTGCGAGCGAAGAGGCACGGGCCCTCTTTGCGGGAAGCGCCGCCCACGCGGCTTTTCCGTTATCCTCCCCAGGGGCGTCGGCCTTCGGGTTGATCCTCGGGGCGGCCGGACACGCGGTGGGCTGGCCTTTTCCCGAAGGGGGCGCGGGCGCCATCACACAGGCCCTGGCCGGCCACCTCCGCGAACTGGGCGGAACGATTGAGACGGCCCACCGCGTGGACTCCGTCGACGCGCTCCCCAGTGCACGGGCGGTCCTGCTGGGCCTCACGCCGCGGCAGGCAATTCGTGTGGCCGGCCCTCACCTGCCCGCTCGCTACACGCGACGGCTGGAACGGTACCGGTACGGCGCCGCCGCATTCAAGGTAGACTATGCCCTGAGCGACCCCATCCCCTGGGCGGCCGAGGCGTGCCACCGCGCCGGCACCGTGCACGTGGGCGGTCCGCTCCGCGAAATCGCGGAGGCCGAGCAGGCCGTCGACAATGGCACCGTGCCCGAGCGCCCCTTTGTTCTCGTGGCCCAACACAGCCCGTTCGACGCCACCCGTGCCCCCGAGGACCGACACACGGCCTGGGCCTACTGCCACGTGCCCAACGGATCACCGGTCGATGCAATCCACCACATCGAGCAGCAGATCGAACGATTTGCCCCCGGCTTCCGGGACACGGTCCTGGACCGTCACGTAATGGGCCCGCAGGCCCTGCAGGCCTGGAACCCGAATCTGATCGGAGGCGACTTCAACGGTGGCGATCTTCGGCTGGACCAGCTGCTTGCCCGGCCCGTCCTGCATCCGACGCCGTACCGCATGCCGGCCCAAACTGCGGACGGGGCCCGGCTCTACCTGTGCTCCTCCTCCACGCCCCCGGGCGGTGGCGTGCACGGCATGTGTGGAATGCACGCGGCCCGAACCGTCCTTGCGGACGCCGCCTCCTGATGGGCTCCGCTGGCCGCCTTACCGATACAGGTCGTTTGCCTCGATGTATTCCCGTACGGCCTCGGGGACCAGGTACCGAATCGAGCGCCCCGCTCGCCGCCGCGCCCGCACCTCCGTGCCGGATATCTCCATCACGGGCGCCGCGGCGTACCGAACCTGATTGGCAAAGCGTGGCTCCGGGACGGCATCGATGACCCCGGGGCGCTTGTACACAATCAGATCGACCCGCTCGGCAATCTCATCGGGGCGGTGCCACTCGGGAAAGTGGTCAAGGCTGTCGCTCCCGATGATCAGCCCAAAGTCGGTATCGGGATGCTGCTCCTGGAGGGCACGGACCGTCTCGACGGTGTACGACACCCCGGCCCGTTTCACTTCGATGTCGCACACCTGGAAGGCGAGATTGTCGTCGGTGGCCGCGCGGGTCATGGCGAGCCGATCGTCAACACGTGCCAGCGCCTCGTCGGGCTTGTGTGGGGGCGTGGCGTTCGGGATCCACCAGACCTGATCGAGAGCGAACTGGTCGCGGACGACTTCCGCAACCACGAGATGCGCGAGATGGGGCGGGTTAAACGAGCCCCCAAACAGGCCAATGTCCATGGTGGGTGCGTCCTCCGCTTAGCGTGCGTCTCCGGACGTGTCCTCCTGAGCGATTGACTGGCTCTCTTCTCGCTCCCGGACGTCCTCGAGCTTCCGCTGTGCTTCGTCGCGGAGGGGCTTCGCCTCGTCCAGCAGGGGGCTGTCGGGAAAGAGCTGTTCGAGCCGCGAATAGTAGTCGATCGCCTGCTGATACCGCTCGCCCTGTCTGCGTTGGATGCTGCGGTCGGCATACCGCACGTACGACCGAATGGCACCCAGGAGCGCATCGTCCGCCCACTCGGTATCCGGATACTGGTCGAACACCCGCTCGTGGGTTTCCGTCGCGGCCCGCCACATCCGACGCTGCTCGTACATCGTGCCGGCGTCGTATTTCTTGTGCGCCAGTTTCTCCCGCAGTTCCGCAATCTTCTCCTCTGCATCCGACACGAGTTCGTGGTCCGAATGGCGATCAATAAAGAGCTGGAAGAGCGAAATCGCCTGCCGCGTGTGGGTTTGATCGAGGTTGTGGGCGGGCGACTGCGAATAGTACGCCCGTGCCCGCTCGTACTGGGCCCGCGGCACCCGATCGTCGTTCTGGTACAGTTGCTGGAACCGTTCAAATTCGTTTGCGGCCACCAGGTATTTTCCCTGTTTGCGCTGCGCCATGGCGAGCTGAAACTGCGCGTCCGGCGCCCATTCGTTCCCTCGTCCGTAATCGAAGACGGCCCGGAAGTAGCGAATGGCGTCTTCGTAGTCCTCCTCTTCGTACTCGTCCATCCCCTTCTCATACGCCTCCTCGGGTCCGCTGTGAGTGATTTCGTTTCCGCCCGCGCACCCGACGAGGCCAACGACGAGGAACGCGCTGAGAAGCGCAGAAAGAAGCGAGTGAAAGCGCATAGGCGGGAATCTGTTGTAAGGCACAGCCAAGGCGGCCACCGCTCAGGAGAGCGACGCGCAAAGGGGATTCAGACGGCGGTGTCGCAAGGATACAGCGCGGAGGCAAAACGGCACACGGTGGGGGGTCTGTTCCTGCTGCTCCGTTAAGCCACGATGGAGGCGCCACCCCGTCTACTGCATCAACTCCAGCCGATTGGCCCGGTAGCGGTGGAAAAACAGGGCCCGGTTCACATTGGTCTCCTCAAAATCAATTCGGATGCCGAGGCCCTCGTAGGGGGAGGCCGTTCGGAGCGCCCGGGGCTGGGGCCGCTCCTCTCCTGGCGTCAGGGTGTTCAGCAGAAAATGCGCCACGTCGTAGCCGGTATAGGCCAGCCGCTGCCCCCGGACCGACAGGTTGTCCGGCGTGTTGCCCGTCAACAGGCGGTAGCGGCGCACGAACCGCTGGACCTCCGGGCGCCCGGACTGCACGTAGAAGTCGTTTGTGTAGGTGGCGTCGAACTGGCTGGCTTGCTTTTTGATGGGCAAATCGTGCCACTCGGCATTCCCAAGCACCCGCGCATTTACATCGAGACGTCCGAGTCCCGTCAGGGCATCCTGGATTTTGCCGGCCGCGTTGCGACCCGCGATGGGAAGATAGAACGACTCGGTCTCAGCCATGAGCGAATCTGTGATCGTCGAGTCGTCCTCCACCACATCGGGGAGCCGGGACCAATCCCGTGCGTTTTTGAGGCGGAGGGTAAAGGGCACCTCAAGATCGTGCTGTTCAGCTTCGTCCCGAAAACTGGTTGCCATCTGCTCGCCGATGCGATTGTCGTCCTCGTACACAATGCCGACACGATCAAGAAGCAAACTTTCCGCGGCGAAGCGGGCCATGAGGCGCCCGCGGAGCGGGCGGGTTGGATTGGTCTGAAAGACGTAGTCGCGTCCCACCGACACGCTCTCGGCATTGGCGAGGGGCGGTACCAGCAACGTCTGGGCCTCTTCGGCCGCGGCCCCTGCGGCCCGGGCGTTCCGGCTGTAGAGCGGCCCCAGAATGACGTCGGCTTCGTCAAACTGCGCAAGCGAGTCCACCGCCGCCCGGACGGCCTCCGTGCTGTCTCCCGTCGGGCGAAAGTGCATTTTTGCAACCCAGTCCGGCCGGTCGACCCGCTCGGTGACGATGCTGAGCGAGTCGACCCGCACCGTGTCGGTGTCGGTGGCCACGGTGGTGCTCCCCTCCGCCGCGGCCAGGCTGTCTCCCACGGCCGACGCTGTGTCGTACACGTCGAACGTATCGGCCGACGCCAGTTCGTCGGGCGGCACGTAACGCCGTCGCACGCCGTTGTGCTCGTCCACTGCCAGCCGGATGCCATTGAAGAGGGCCTGGGACAGCGTCACGTTCTCGCTGTCCATTGGCAGCACAATGCCAACGTGCAGGGTGTCGGGCCTCGCGTCGGACTCCGCGCCCTGCTCGCGAACAACCTGCCGCAGTTGTTGCGCCTCCTCGCGGTACGAGGTGTTTGGGTAGCGGTCGAGAAGGGTCGACAGCAGTTCCTCTGCCTCCGGATAGTCTCCGATTTGTACGAGGGCTTTGGCCCTCATGAGTAGGGCCGCTGTGGTCTTCTGGTGGAGCGGGAAATCGAGGACGAGCCGCAGGCGGTCGGAAGCCGTCTCGTAGTCGCCCTGCTCGTAGGCCGAAATTCCCTCCTCAAACAGCTGCTCCGCGTCGGGATTGCGGGGGATTGTGTCTTGTTCCTGAGCCCACCCCGCGTGCGGCCCACCAGGCCCGAGCGCCATCCCGACGCTCACCAAGAGGAACACGACAAGGATCCGGCCCGCCCAAAGGGACTGTGCGTTCACGAAAAGATGGCTGTTGTGTGTGTCGACAGTGGGGCGTGGGACGGACGGGACGGCCCGACGGGTTCCGGGAGCGATCGGCGCCTACTCCCATTCGATGGTGGCGGGGGGTTTGGAGCTTACGTCGTAGGTGACCCGATTGATGCCGGGCACCTCGTTGACGATGCGGTTGGACACGTGCCCCAGGACGTCGTGCGGCAGGTGGGCCCAGTCGGCCGTCATGCCGTCCACGCTCGTCACGGCGCGCAGGGCACAGACGCTTTCGTAGGTGCGCTCGTCCCCCATCACGCCCACCGTCTGCACGGGCAGGAGCACCGCAAAGGCCTGCCACACTTCGTCGTACAGGTCGTTGGCGCGGAGTTCGTCGATGAAGATGGCGTCGGCCTCACGAAGAAGCGCCAGGCGATCGCGCGTCACGTCTCCCAGAATGCGGATGGCAAGGCCCGGTCCCGGAAACGGGTGCCGGCCCACAATGGACTCCGGCACATCGAGCAGGCGCCCGATCTCGCGGACCTCGTCCTTGAACAGCTCGCGAAACGGCTCGATGAGCTCAAAGTCCAGCTCCTCGGGCAGCCCGCCCACGTTGTGATGGGTTTTGATGGTGGCGGAAGGGCCCTTGAACGAGACGCTCTCGATGAGGTCGGGGTACAGGGTGCCCTGCGCGAGGAATTCAGGCCGGTGGCCCAGGTCATCGGCAATGGCGTCCGTCTGCTCCTCGAACACCTCGATGAACGTGTTGCCGATGATGGTGCGCTTTTCTTCCGTGTCGGTTACCCCGTCGAGCTGCTCCAGGAAGCGATCGGTGGCGTCTTGCGTGCGCAGGTTCATATCGAAATGTCCGCGAAAGGTGTCCTGCACCTGATCCCACTCGCCTTTCCGCAGCAGGCCGTTGTTCACGAAGATGCAGTGCAGCTGATCGCCGAGGGCGCGGTGCAGGAGCGCAGCGGCCACCGAGGAGTCCACCCCGCCGGAGAGGCCGAGGATGACGTGGCGATCGCCCACCTGTTCTCGGATCCGCTCGGTCTGCTCCTCGACGAACGAGGCGGGCGTCCAGTCCCCCGCGCAGCCGCAGATTTCGTACGCGAAGTTTTCCAGAATCTGCCGGCCGAAGTCGGTGTGCACGACCTCGGGGTGAAACTGCACGCCGTAATGGGGCGCGTTGGCGTGTCGGACGGCGGCGACGGGCGCGTTGTCGGTGCGAGCGATCACCTCGTAGCCGTCCGGCAGGGACGTGAGGTGGTCGCTGTGGCTCATCCAGACGGTGGAACCGTCAGGCACGTTGGCAAAGAGGTCTGGGGCCTTGCCGGCTCCATTTTCAACCTGAATGCGGGCGCGGCCAAACTCGCGCCGCTCGGCCCGCTCCACTTGCCCCCCCAGCTCGTGCGCCATGGCCTGCAGCCCGTAGCAGATGCCAAGCACGGGCACGTGCGAGCCGTCGTCGCGGCGGAGGTCCAGCAGGTCGGGGTCGAGGGGCGGGGCCGCTTCGTCATACACCGAGCAGGGGCCGCCCGACAGGATAAGCCCCTGTGGATGTCGCTTCGCCACCTCGTCCGTGTCCACCGTGCAGGGCAGGATTTCGGAGTAGACGCCGGTCTCCCGCACCCGCCGCGCGATGAGCTGGGTGTACTGGGAGCCGAAGTCGAGAATGAGGATTGTCTCGTGCATGGAGGCTACTGCATACTTCGTATTGCGTATTTCGTATTGCGTATGTTCTTCTATCGCTCGGTCGTTCTCGTTGCGCCGCTGCGTTTCCGTACGCAATACGCAATGCGCAACACCTTCTCGGTTTTCGGCGGCGCGGCCACGGGCCAGACCGTTTCAACGGCGTGCTGCCGTCGAATGCCCTACGTCATGTCTGCGTACGCGTCGGCGTCCAGTAGGTCTTCAATCTCGCTCTCGTCCTCAAGCTCAATTTCGACCATCCATCCGTCCCCGTACGGATCATCGTTGACCACCTCGGGCGCCAGTTCCAGTTCGTCGTTGACGGCCGTAATGGTGCCGCTCACGGGCATGTACAGCTCCGAGACGGTCTTTACGGCCTCCACGGTCCCGAAGACGTCGTCTTGCTCGAGGGCCGTCCCCTCCGGCTCCAGCTCCACGAAGACAATGTCGCCGAGCTCGCTCTGGGCAAAGTCGGTGATGCCCACGGTGGCCGTGCCGTCCTCAAGGCGAAGCCACTCGTGATCGTCGGTGTAGTACAGGTCGTCGGGCGTGTCCATAGGATCGATCGGGGGATGAGAGAAAGGAGTGCGCAGAAAAAACTACGCGGATGCCGGGGCCGGCCCCATCTCGAAGTCGTCGAGGAAGCGGGTGTCGAAGGTGCCCTTCTGAAAGCGTTTGTCTCGCATCAACTGCTGGTGGAACGGGATGGTCGTCTTGACCCCCTCCACCACAAATTCGTCAAGGGCGCGGCGCATCGTTCGGATCGCCTGGTCGCGCGTCTTGCCGTACGTAATGAGCTTGGCGATCATCGAGTCGTACGTCGGGGGAATGCGGTATCCACCGTAGGCGGCCGTATCGATGCGCACCCCCCGTCCGCCGGGCTGGTGGAAGGCCGTAATTTCTCCCGGAGAGGGGCTGAAGTTCTTGAACGGATTCTCGGCGTTGATGCGGCACTCAATGGCGTGTCCCTCCATCGGCACGGACGTACGCTCAATCGTCTCGCCCATCGACACCTGAATTTGGCGCTCGATCAGGTCCACCCCAGTGACCTCTTCCGTAATGGGATGCTCCACCTGGATCCGGGTGTTCATCTCCATAAAATAGAAGTTTCGGTCGGCCCCCACCAGAAATTCCATGGTGCCAGCCCCCTCGTAGTTGACGGCCTCGGCCCCGCGGATGGCAGTCTCACCCATCTCTTTCCGCAGGTCTTCGTCGACGATGGGAGAGGGCGCCTCTTCCAGGAGCTTCTGGTGGCGGCGCTGGATGGAGCACTCGCGCTCGCCGAAGTGCATGACGTTGCCCTGCCCGTCCCCCAGCACCTGTATTTCCACGTGACGGGGCTTTTCGACGAACTTCTCGATGTACACTTCCGGGTCGCCAAAGGCCGCGTCGGCCTCCGAGCGGGCCCCGTTGAAGGCCTTGTCGAACATCTCGGCCTCCCGCACGAGGCGCATCCCCGTGCCGCCGCCCCCGCTGGCGGCCTTAATCATGACAGGAAAGCCAATGTCCGTGGCGATGCTTCGGGCCTCGTCAATGTCGTTGACGGTGCCGTCGGACCCCTGCACAATCGGCACGCCGGCCTCGTGCATCGTTTTCTTGGCGACATCCTTCTGGCTCATGAGCCGCATCGACTCGGGGGACGGCCCGATAAACTCGATGCCGTTGTCGGCGCAGATCTGGCTGAACTCGGCGTTTTCGGCCAGGAAGCCGTAGCCTGGATGAATGGCGTCGGCCCCCGTCACCTCCGCGGCCGCAATGATGCGGTCGGGGCGCAGGTAGCTTTCGGCGGACGACGGAGGCCCGATGCACACGGCCTCGTCGGCAAAGCGGACGTGGAGCGCGTCGCGGTCGGCCGTCGAGTAAACGGCGACCGTGTTGATTCCCATTTCGTGACAGGTGCGGATGACACGCAGCGCAATCTCGCCGCGATTCGCAATCAGAATTTTTTGGATGTCGCTCACCGGCATAGAGAAAACAGACCTCGGGGAACACGAAGAGACGAACGCACGCGACGCCAGGCCCTAGTCTTCACTGATGACGAAGAGGGGCTGGTCAAATTCGACCGGTTCGGCGTCTTCGACCAGGATTTCTTCGACGGTGCCCGACGTCTCGCACTCGATCTCGTTCATCAGCTTCATGGCCTCGATGATGCAGAGCACGTCGCCCTCCTCTACGTGGTCGCCCTCTTCGACGAACGGATCCGCATCGGGCGAGGGGGCGCGGTAGAAGGTGCCCACGATGGGAGCTTTCACCTGGTGCCCCTCGGCCGCCTTCGTCTCGGACTCTGCCGCCTCCTCTGCCTCGGCCGAGGCCGTTTCGGACGCCCCGTCGTGGGAGGCGCTGCCGTCCGGAGTCGCGGTCTGTTGCTGCGGAGGGGAGGCGCCCTGTCCACCCGCTGGGGAGCCCGGCTGGGAGGGGGCCGGCTGGGC
>JBKHEM010000087.1:0-9862 GCA_046540815.1 Salinivenus sp. | reverse complement strand
AGCCATCCTCCTCAAAGCGCTCCCCGAGCTTGATGGCGGTCTGTCCGCCAAGCTGCAGGATCACGCCCTCTGGCTCTTCCAGGTCGATCACGTCCTGCACCCGCTCCCAAAAGACGGGCTCGAAGTAGAGCTTGTCCGCCACGTCGAAGTCCGTAGACACCGTCTCGGGATTGCAGTTGAGCATGAGGGCCTCGTAGCCCATCTCCTGCGCGGCCTTTACGCCGTGGACACACGAGTAGTCGAACTCGATGCCCTGCCCGATGCGGTTGGGGCCAGAGCCCAGGATGAGCACCTTCTCGCGATCCGAGACGGTGCTTTCGTTGACCGTCTCGTAGCTGGAGTAGTAGTAGGGCGTCTCGGCCGGAAACTCCCCTGCGCAGGTGTCGACGACCTGGTAGGTCGGCGTCACGTCGCGCTCCTTTCGGTACGCCCGGACCTCCCGGTCGGTCACGTCGTCGGGCACGAGGTAGGCGATTTGCTCGTCGGAAAAGCCCTCGCGCTTGGCCTCCCACAGGAAGCGGTCGTCCATCTCGCGGAGCGGGGTCTCTCGGATGTCTTCCTCCGTCTCCACCAGCGCCTGGATCTGGTGGAGGAACCAGGGGTCGATCTGCGTCACGTCGTGCACTTCTTCGACGCTCGCCCCGTAGCGGAACGCGTGGCGGACGTGCAGCAGGTTGTCCCAGTACGGCTTCTTCAGGCGCTCGCGCACCACCGACCGGTCGGCGTCTTCGCGGTCGGCCCCGAGGCCCGCGTAGCCGATCTCCAGGCTCTGCCACGCCTTCTGCAGGCTTTCGTTGAACGTGCGGCCGATGGACATGACCTCGCCGACGGCCTTCATCTGCGTGGTGAGCTCTTCGTCGACGCCCTCAAACTTGTCGAAGTTGAAGCGCGGGATCTTGGTGACCACGTAGTCGAGCGACGGCTCGAAGCAGGCGCTCGTGTCACCGGTGATCTCGTTCGGCAGCTCGTCGAGCGTGTAGCCAATCGCAAGCTTCGAGGCGACCTTGGCGATGGGGTAGCCGGTGGCCTTCGACGCGAGGGCCGAGGAACGGCTCACCCGCGGATTGATCTCGATCACGATCATGCGGTCGGTGCCCGGCTCGTAGGCAAACTGGATGTTGCACCCGCCCGCGAAGGTGCCGATCGAGTTCATGGCCTTGATCGCCGCGTCCCGCATCTTCTGGAACTGCTTGTCGGTCAGCGTCTGCTGCGGGGCCACGGTCACCGAGTCGCCGGTGTGCACGCCCATCGGCGTCACGTTCTCGATGGAGGCGATGATGATGACGTTGTCGTTCGGGTCGCGAAGGAGCTCCAGCTCGTACTCCTTCCATCCGAAGAGGCACTCGTCAATGAGCACCTGGTGGGCGGGCGAGAGCTCCAGGCCGCGCGTCACCATTTCCTCGAACTTGTCGGCGCTCCACACGATGCCGCCCCCCGCCCCGCCGAGCGTGTAGGAGGGCCGAATGACAACCGGGAGTCCGCCGAGCTCCTGGGTAATTTCCTTGGCCTCCAGCAGGCTCTTGGCCGTTCGGCTCCGCGACTGGTCGAGGCCGATCTCGTCCATGAGGTCGCGAAACTCCTGACGATCCTCGGTCTTCTGAACGGTGTCGATGTCGACGCCGATGACCTCAATGCCTTCCTCCTCCCAGAAGCCGCTCTCCTTGAGATCCTGGGCTACGTTGAGACCCGTCTGCCCGCCCATCGTGGGGAGCACGGCGTCGGGCTTTTCCGTTCGGGCAATCTGGGCGATGGACGACGGGGTGAGCTCTCGAAGGTACACCTCATCGGCCATCAGAGGATCGGTCATGATCGTGGCCGGGTTCGAGTTGACCAGGACCACGCGGTAGCCCTCCTCCATCAGGGCGCGGGCCGACTGGCTCCCCGAATAGTCAAACTCGCAGGCCTGCCCGATGATGATGGGACCGGACCCGATGAGAAGAATGGTCTCAATATCGGTGCGCTTGGGCATCTGGGTATTGCGTGTTGCGTGATTTACAGCCGCTCGTCGATTTTTAGCGATCCCTACTCGCCACTCTCACCTACCCTCTCTCTTCTCGGCCCACCATTTTCCGAATCCGCTCGCCATCGTCTTCAAACTCGATGTCCAGATGGAGCATGCGCTCGCGCAACCGCCAGACGCGCCGGATGGGATTCTCAGACTCCGAATCTGTCCCAACGGTCCGTCGGATGTCCTCGTCGCCGTAGTCGGACGGTTGTCTAGACGTTACCATTCGGATGATGCCAATTTTCGACCTTTCAACTCACGCCAAAACCGTCGCCGGCGGGGCCGCCTTTTCGGGCAACGCCAAGCCCCGTTCGTCCGCCACCAGTTCCAGGAAGCGGTCGAAGTGGTAGTGGCTGTCGTGCGGGCCGGGAGAGGCCTCCGGGTGGTACTGGAGCGAAAGGCCGGAAAAGGTCTTGAACTGGAGCCCCTCGATGGTGTCGTCGTTCAGGTTGACGTGCGTGACGCGGGCCGCGTCCGGATCGATCGACTCAGCGTCGACGGCAAAGCCGTGGTTTTGCGTCGTCACCTCCACCCGTTCGGTGTCGAGGTTTTTGACCGGGTGATTCGCCCCGCGGTGCCCCACGAACATCTTGTAGACCTCGAAGCCCTGCGCGAGGGACATCAGCTGGTGGCCCAGGCAGATGCCGAACACCGGCAGGCCCGTGCCCAGCGCCCGCCGGACGCGGTCGATGGCCTCGGGCATGGCGCGCGGGTCGCCCGGCCCGTTGGAAAAGAAGAGCCCGTCCGGGTCCCAGGCCTGGACGTCGTCGAGCGACGTGTCGCCGGGCACCACCTTCACCGTGCAGCCGCGGGCGCAAAAGGAGCGGAGGATGTTTTGCTTCACCCCAAAGTCGTACACCGCGATGCGCGGCCCCTCCCCCTCGCAGTACGTGTAGGCCGCCTCGGGCGAGACGTTGGAGGCCAGCTCGCGCCCGCTCATGTCGGGCCAGTCGCGTGCTTTTTGGACGAGTGTGTCAGGATCCTGCTCGGTTGAGGAGATCACCGCGTTCATCACGCCTTTGCTCCGGATGTGACGGACCAGCGCTCGCGTGTCGACCCCGGCAATTCCCACGAGCTCGTGGCGACGCATGAACGCATCGAGCGTCTCGTCGGCCTGCGGGTTGGAGGGCTGGCGCGTAAAGTCACGCACGATGAAACCGGCCACCATCGGCTCATCGGCCTCCATGTCTTCGGACGATGCGCCGTAGTTGCCAATGTGGGGCTGGGTCATCATCATGAGCTGCCCGTAGTACGACGGGTCCGTCATGATCTCCTGGTAGCCCGTCATGCTCGTGTTGAAGCACAGCTCGCCGGCGGTCTGGCCCCGGTGGCCGATGGCGGTCCCTCGCACGACGGTGCCGTCGGCAAGGGCAAGGGTGGCGAGAGATGCGTCCGGACGGAGTGCGGAATCAGGCATGGGGGAGGGGAATCCAGGAATCAAAGGCGCGGAGGTGCCTCACACAAAAAAACCTTCCTCCCGGCGGGGGAGGAAGGGAAAGACCGACGGCCACTCCAAAGGGCCGGACCCTCGGGGACGAGGACTGGGGGCAAGGGAGACGCCGTTGGTTGAAACACGGTGTGGCGTGGGGCTCCGCGGTGTGTATTCGGAAATTCTACCTTCCAGAAATGTATAAGAGATCACGGGGTTTCGAAATTGCGGCGGACGATGGGTCCGCGCGGCAAGATCGATCCCAGACTCATCTCTTCGCCCCGGTCCATTATGCGCTCCTCTGGTGCTTCCGACACGGTGTACCGCCAGCGCGTGCTGACGGCCCTGGCAGGGGTGCTAACCGCTGCCGTGTTGCTCGTGCACGGATGGCCGGATCCTGCTTCTTCCCCCTCCGAGGCCCCCTTCAGCGACCGGACCCCCGACCGCATTCAGATCGAAACCATCCAACCGACCAGTCAGCCGCGGGAGCAGTCGCCTCCCCCACCCGCCCCGCTGCCGCCAGTCGTGGTGCCCAACGACGTCATCGTCGAACAAGACGTTGAGTTCGAGGACGGCGCCCTGCAGGTTGAGACCCCGTCGGACGATGCCGAGCGGCAGGCGGGCGACCGCGATCCGGTGGGCGCCACGCAACAGCCCGACACCGGGGCCCGCCTGCTCCGCAACGTGCAACCGAAGTACCCCATGGACGCGCGGGACGACGACATCCGGGCCCGGGTGCGCGTGGAGGTTTCGGTGAGTGCGGAGGGCCGGGTGGAGAGTGCCACTGTGCTGGATCGGTGGCGGGTGTCGGAGGAGGGACACGCACGCCCCGTTGCACAGCTCGGCTACGGGCTAGAAGCAGCGGCCCTCTCGGCCGCCCAGCGCTCCCTGTTCCGGCCTGCCCGTCACGAGGGGCGCCCCGTCCCCACCCGAACCACTCTTACCTTTACCTTCGGCGACTGATTGTGGAAGAGCCTTCGCCTCAGTCCGGGAGGTCCTCCCACGTGGCGTCTTCGATGTCTTCTCCCCAGAATCGCGGATCGGGCCGGGACGTTTGACGCTGACCTTCCGAGGCCCCGTCCTGCCTCCCCGAAGTAGACGCCCGAGTGGCTCCAGACGAGGTCGCCGACTCGGGGTCCCGGCCTCGGAGAAGACGGACCAGATTTTTTGCCGTCACCAGGATGAAATAGAGAAGAACGGCAAACAGGAGATACTCCATCGGAACGCTCTCCAATCCAACGTGACACAGACGACGAGCCGGGAGGACTTACGAGGCAGGATGCCGGACGTGCCGCGTTCCCTCCGGACGAGGCCCTTCAATGAGGTCCGACAGCGCGCGGAAATCCTCGTCGGACTCCACAAAGTCCAACTCCGCCGCACTGATCACGAGAAGCGGGGTGCGGTCGTACTGGCGGAAGTACTGGTTGTACGCCGCGTGCAGCTGGGCGATGTAGTCGGGGTCCATGTCGCGTTCGTAGGGGCGATCCCGCTTCGCGATGTTTTCCATGAGCCGCTCGGGAGACGACTGCAAGTACACGACCAAGTCGGGCGTCGGCACGGTGGGCTCCATGAGTCGGAACAGGGACTCGTAGAGCTGCAGTTCATCCCCCGACAGCGTCAGACGGGCAAAAATGCGGTCTTTGTCGAACATGTAGTCGCTGACCGTCAGGTTCTGGAAGAGGTCCCGCTCGGCCAGTTGTTTCTGTTGTCGGAATCGGCTGGCCAAAAAGGCGAGTTGGGTCTGAAACGCCCACCGGTCGCGATTCTCGTAAAACCGCTCGAGGAACGGGTTTTCCTCAAACTCTTCCAGGACGAGGCCGGCGGACCAATGGTCGGCAAGGAGGGTGGCCAGGGTGGTGGTCCCAGCCCCAATGGCCCCTTCGATGGCGAGGTAGTTGAGGTCCTCGGGCGGCATATGCGTGGTGGGTGAAGCAGAGATGGAAGAAGAGCAGCGCACGCGCTAATCAACCGGCGGCCCGTCGTCGGCAACGGGTGGGGCCTCCTGCGTCCCGGGAATCGTCAGCGTGACATCTGAGGAGGCCAGGGCTGCCGTGTCGGGACACGCCGCGAGGAGCGCGCGAACCGGGCGGTCGAACGGCGGGGGCACTCGGAGGTTCGGGGCGAGGTCGGCCCAGGGACGCAACACAAATCGGCGGTCGGCGAGGCGGGGATGGGGGAGCGACAGCATGTCTGTGTCGCGTCGTTCGGCCCCCACCACCAGAAGGTCTATGTCGAGGGGACGGGGCTGCCATCGTTTGTCTTCCTCTCGCTGGCGTCCCTCCACTCGTTCAATTCTCTGTGCCTCCCGCAGCAACGCCTCCGGGGACAACCTCGTCTCGAGTGCCGCCACGGCATTCAGAAAGGGCGGCTGCGTCTCCTCTGGACGCAGGGTGTGCGCTTCTGATTCGTACACGGGCGACACCGCCGTGACGTGCGCTCCAGGGACCACATGCAGCCGATGAACCGCCATCTGCAGATGGTGAGCTCGAGGCCCCTCATTCGACCCGAGCCCGAGATATGCAAGGGGCATAACGCAGTGGGCGAGGCATTTTCAAGGATAGAAGTAGTACGGCGCACAGCACGGGTATGATGCACGCCCCCCTCTGCCGACCGGTGTCAGACCTGTGAAGCCCGTACGATGGCATAATCCTTGACCTCTTGTACCAAACATTCTCGTAACAACCTCTCATTTCTTCCAGACGATGTCCGTGATGCATACGCTTTGGTCCTATTTGTCCCCCTCTGCTCACGAGCAGGACCCCAAGTACCGGCTCATTCTCCGTCGCATCATGCACACCGGACTTCGCCAGTGTGGCATTATTGGGCTCGTGGCCTCCGTGCTATACGTGGGCCTCGGCGTCTTCGGCCTCGGGTACGATCTGGCGTGGACCTACGAGGCCCTCGTGCATCACGGCATGACCCAACAAGTCATCGTGGTCGGGCTTCTCATCGGGGCCGCGCTGAGCGTCATTGGGCTTTTGCTGTCCCAAATGGAATGTACGCTTCGCACGGGACGGCTTTTCGGTGTCGCAGCGATTCTGCTCGCCACTTCGGTGGCGACGTTCGAGGGAGCGTTGCGGAATACCTTCAGCACGGAATACGTGATTCTCATTTACCTGCTGGTGGTCACCATCATTCCGTTTCGTCCGGGACAGGTCGTCGGAACGGCCGGCCTGCTTGCAATGGTGGTCTATTTTCTGGCCCCGACGGGCGTTGCCTGGACGGGGGCCCTCCGCATGACCTCCGACATGGGCAGCCACCTCGCATTTCTGGGCGGCGGGTCTGTCCTGGTGGCCGGAGCCGGGACCGCCCTCTACATTCGGCACCATTCCTTCGCCACCAGCCAAGCCTCCCTTCAGAAGAGTCGGGACCTTCTCTCCCGAACGCAAGAGGTCGCCCACGTAGGGGGCTGGGAGTACAACCCAGGGTCAGGGATTGTTAACGGAACGGAAGAGTTTCACAACATCCTGTGCCGGTCCCCGGCGGCCTCGCCTCTACATCTCGACGACTGGCTTCAGTTCTTCCCCGAGGACCAGCACGCGGAGATCCGGGCGGCCCTCGATCACAGCCTCACCCATGGAGAGTCAGTCGACCTCGAGCTTCCGATCACGACGCAGGACGGGCAGCGACGATGGGTACGCCTGCGTGGCAAGGCACGGGGTGACGACACGGGACCCCGGCGCCTGATCGGCATACTTCAAGACCTGACCGAACGCCATCTGATGGAGGAACGCCTCCGGAAACAGAAGCGCCTGCTCCGCTCCATTACGGAAAACGTCTCGGACGGTATTTACCGCCTCGTCCCCGGTCAAGGACTCGTGTACGTGAACCGGGCGTTCGTCCAGCTCTTCGGGTACGACTCCGAATCAGAGGTGCTCTCGCTCGCGCCGGGCGCCCTGTACGCAGAGCCCGACCCGCAGGACCCGTTGCTGTACGTGGACGAGGATCCCTCCACCCCGCGCGAGGTGACGCTGCGCCGAAAAGATGGGTCGACGTTTGTGGGCCTACTCGGCGGCACGGTGGTCCGGGATGAGAACGACAGCATTCGGTACGTGGATGGCGTGGTCACCGACATTACAAACCTCAAAAAGCGGGAGCGTTTGCTGCAAGGCGAGCGCGACCGCTTCGAAACCCTCTTTGAATCTCTCCTTCGCGAACACGATTACCCAGGAGCGTAATCCGTGGGTCCTTCTGCCCCCGCAGTCGTACGAATACACCCGACCCGGGAGGAAAAAATCACCCAGTCCTCCTCTCCTTCACCGGCGGAATTCGGACCCGCGACCCTCAAACCGCCCTCTCCGCCGCCGACCCATCCTTCGGTCCCCAGCCCGCGGCTCCGTGGCCCTGTTTTCCCACGGCACCGGAGGCCTGGCGTCCTCTCAAACTGCCTCGGCACATCCTTTGCTTCCCTATCCCGCAAGATGCATTCGCGTTACTGTCCCGCTCATCGCACCTCAATTGCCCGATGTACACGATCTCCGTTATCAACCAGAAGGGCGGGGTCGGGAAAACCGTGACGACCGTAAACCTCGCGGCGGCGCTGCAGAAACAAGGCCACGACCCGGTGGTCGTGGACTACGACCCCCAGATGAACGCCACCGACTGGCTCTTGGGCCGCGAGGCGACCGAGGATGACGATACAATTTTCGACTCGCTCGCCACCCTCGATGGAGAGAATGCCGAGGCCTTCTCACTCGCGCACATTGTGCAACCCTCTGAATCCATCGGGGTCGACTTTGTCCCCTCGGACCGGCGCATGGCGGCCGCAAGCTTCGACTCGGTGGTGGGCCGCAGCCCCGTCTTCCCCCAGCAGTTTCGGCAGCGGGTGCAGGAGCTGCGCACGGCTCAGGTATCGACCAATTCGGTGTCGACCAAAAACTACGACTATTGCCTGGTGGACTGCCCACCCTCCCTGGGCCGCAGCATTGCCACCGCCCTGGCGGGGTCCGACGGAATCATCGTTCCCATCCACGCCGATCGGTTTAGCATGCGAGGGGTAAGCCAGTTGCAGAAGACCATCAAGCAAATTCGACAGGTACACAACGACGGGCTCCGCATCCTGGGCCTGCTTCCGAACAACCTGGACCTCCGCTCCGGCATGGTGTCCGACATGAAGGACAAGTTCCAGGAGGTGTACGGCGACATTCTCTTTGACACCTTCATTCGTTGGCGCTCCAAGATCAACGAGGCGGCCACGCACGGCACAAACATCATGGAATACGACACCGACGCGGCCGACTTTTACCTGGACCTGGCCGATGAAGTCAAGGAACGAGCCCGCATCGCGGCCGCGGCGTAGGTGCCTTCGCCCTCATCAGACTGTCTGTCCAACCCCGAATTGCTCCATGCCCACGTCGAACGGCTCCCCCCAGGACCTTCCGGCCTGGATGCAGATCGTAGATGAAGACGTGTTCTACAATGCACCCTCATCCTCGTCCCCGGAGGAGGAAGCAGCATCCCCCGCGGGGCCGCCCGCGTCGTCGCCTGGCACACAGGCGGCCGGCACGCAGGCGAACACATCCGCGCCGTCGGATGCAGACGCAACCGCCTCCCGGACCGGGGATGCCTCCCTACTGCAGAAGCTCCGTGTAGCCCTGGGCGACGCGGCCCAGATACCCGACCTCAAACCGGACCAGCAACCGGTGCCCGCAGGGTCCATCCGGGCCGATCTCAATCGACAGCTGGAACAGGCCGTGGCTGTCCTGAACACCCGGTACGCCCACACCGTCTCGAAGCCGCTCGTTCTGGAGTTTGCCCTTCGGCAGACCCTGCTTGACCTCCAAAAACACGATACGGGGAGCGCACTGGTACAGTGGCTCGACGCGGAGCTGCCGCAACAATAGCCGGTGTACATCCTCCGTACGCTCCCGCAATGGTACCCCCGCCTGGACTCGAACCAGGAGTTGCGGCTTAGGAGGCCGCCGTTCTATCCGGGTTGAACTACGGGGGCAGCGATGGTCAACCTGCGCCAGTGCACCTCACCTGACTTATCCCAACGGGTTCCGCACAGAGAGTCGAACGTTGGGGACAAGCCGGCGTAGAGTACCTGTCGCGTCCATCCCCATGGATTCTTTGCTTGTGTCGTCAACACCATCTTCCCCTTCGTGGTCTCGCATCGCACTCGGCGCCGGTGTCGTAGCGGGAGGCGTTTTTGCGGGGTTCGCTGCTGCTCGGTGGCGGGTGCGCCGCCACCTGTCGCCGCCCCTGTCGCTCCCCCCGGCTCTGGACTGGTCCACCAACATTCTCGAAAGCCAGTGGGGCCCTATCCACTACTACGTGCGCCCCGGGACCGGTCCGCCAATCGTGCTGCTTCACAGCTTCAACGCGGCGGCATCCCCCTACGAGATGAAGCCCATCGCGGATCACTTCGCAGAAACCACGGACCGACCGCTGTACGCTCTTGACTGGCTCGGCTTTGGTCGGTCGGG
>JBKHEM010000086.1:0-9904 GCA_046540815.1 Salinivenus sp. | reverse complement strand
ATCGAGTCCGGGCCCCGCTGACACGCCGCTTGCCAGACGGCCTGGACGGCCTGAAGCTCTGGCTTGAGACGTCGGTCCTCGATTTCACGTTTGAAGGTGCGCCGCAGAAAGCTGAGCTGGCATCCCAGCCGGGCCATTTCCCGAAGGAGATCAATGAAGGGAATCGGGAATCCCCCGCCGACCACGGTAACTCCTCCAATCCCTACACTGCGCCCGTGAAGCTGATCGTAGATCCAGTCCACCGTGCCGTCCAGAAAGGGCTCCCAAAGCCAATTTCCCTTTCGGGAGATCATCAGATCGTTGAGTCCAACGTACGCGTGGTCCCACGGCAACTTTCGCAAATCGGCACACTGGTCCACGAGCGACTGCGTTTCAATCTGCACGATGGTTTCGGCGCGTCCATTCACGACCGTCAGAAATCGATCCACGTCGGCGACGGTGTGGGCCATGGGTAGCATCAGCCTCCGGGCCCCGTGGTCCAGGGCACACGCCACCTCTTCGTCCCACCGACGCCGGGCCGAGTCAATGCGGACCGTGACGGGGATCGAGAGGGCGGATGCGAGGCGCGCCACATCCTCCGGGGTGTCGGTATTGATTTCCGTCGCGTAGCCATGCTGACGCTGTGCTTTGCCGCGCTGCTCCCAGTCGACAATGACGCTGCTGACCCCCGCGGCCTCGGCCTCCTGCGCAAAGGAAAGATCAGTCGTGAATAGGAGAAGTTGCAGTGCCGACGAAGTGGAAGACATTTATAATATAGATCACCGGTAGAGCGTGAGGGGGGCGAATTGCGTACACCGCAACACGCTCTGGTGAAGCTAAATGGACTGCCCTCTGAACCGGTGCGCTTTTGCTCTTTCTCCTCCCCGCACTCTGGCGCAGATGAGGAGGAAAGGATGCACTCAACCTCTATTGGCTGCGCTCAATCGACTCTGCAAGACGGTCGAGCGCGTTGACCGTCCGCCGCACGTCCTCGGCCGTCGTGCGAGGGTTGATGGGGCACAGTCGGAGGACGGGCCGCCCGTCGAGCGTCGTCTTCGTGACCATGGCCGTCCCCTCCTCTTTCAGCGCCTGTGGAAGGCGTCGGGTCAGGGCGTCAGCCGCGTCGGGCGCCAGGCCCTCCGGATCGTACCGGAAGGAGAGGATGCCCATTTGGGCCGGCGTGACCACCGTCCACCCGGGCCGTTCGCGGAGGAGGGCCTCCGCCTGCGCCGCCCGCTCAAAGCCGCGCGCCACGGCCGTCGCCACGGCCTGTCGACCAAACACCTTCAGGGTCATCCAGAGCTTGAGGGCACGGAAGCTGCGGGTGAGTTGGATGCCGTAATCGGAGTAGTTCACCTCGTCGAGCTCGCCGACCGCGTCCTCCAGGTACTCAGCCTTAATTTGGAAGGCGCGGCGCAGGTGTTGCTGCTCCCGCACGAGCACACCGCCGATTTCGAACGGCTGAAAGAGCCACTTGTGGGGATCGAGCGTGAGGGAGTCCGCCCGGTCGAGTCCCTCCAGGCGCGAGCGTCCTCGCTCGCAGATGACGGCCGCGGCCCCGTACGCCCCATCCACGTGCAGCCACAGGTCGTGCCGGTCCGCCATGTCGGCCAGTGCCGGGAGGGGATCGACGGCGCCGGTGTTGGTGGTGCCGGCGTTGGCGATCACGCAAAACGGCCGACGCCCCGCCGCACGATCGGCCCGAATGGCCTCCGCCAGCGCATCGAGATCGAGTTGGTACTGCTCATCGTGCGGCAGGCGACGCAGCTGATTTGGGCCGAAGCCAAGAAGACGCAGGGCGCGATCCACCGACGAGTGGGTCTGATCGGAGCAGTAGGCCACCGCCCCCTCCACCTCGTCGTCAAGCACGGCGTGCCGGGCCGCGGCCAACCCCGTCACGCTCGCCATCGATCCGCCGCTCGTAAACAGCCCCCCGGCCGTGTCCGGCAGGCCGCACAGCTCGCGCAGCCAGTCGACCACCACGAGCTCCGTCTGCGCCGCCGCGGCTCCCGAGATCCAGGTGCCCGAAAAGACATTGAAGCCGGACGCCAGCGCGTCGGCCAGCACGCTCACAAAGTTGTTGGGCCCCGGCACGAACCCGAAGAAGCGCGGATGATCGACCCGCATGGTGTTCGGCAGGATGTCCTCCTCCACCTGGTCGAGCACTGCGTGCGGATCCTGGCCTCTCTCCGGCAGGTCCTCTCGAAGCCGGGCCTCCAGTTCCCGCCGTCCCGGCGACTGCCCGATCGCCGTCTCTTCCTTTTCCGCGAAATGATCCACCAGCAGGTCCACGACGCGGTACCCCAGCGACCGCATTTCGTCACGCGAGAGCTTCAGCCGATCGGCATCCATGGCAAGGGAAGAGACATGCGAAAAAGATGTGACGGATCCCATAGGATAACTGCTCCTGTGGAGCCGCGTCAAGAGATGCTCGGAACGTTCACGTGCGTCGCATCGGATCGGGACCTGCCGTTCTTCGGACGCGTTCATACATGCTCTTCTTCTACAGAGACGCCTTCCGTCCCATGGTTACGCTCTACCGCCGCCTCGACGATCCGTGGGCCGACGAGATCCAGGACGCCCTCGATGAAATGGTAATCGCCTACACCACCGAAACTGTGGAGCACGCCGCCGCCCAACCGGACGACGTGCCCCAGCTGCCCGCCCTTCGCGTCGACGACGAGGTGGTGGCCGACCCGGACGCCCTCCGCGACCAGCTCGACCGACTGCGGTCCCTGATGGACGACTGGGACCGATTCCAGTCCGACGCCTGCTACCTTGAAGACGACGGGACAATCTGCTAGCCGCTTCCGCGACCGGCCACCGACCGCTCTGTTGCAGGCTTTTCAGCAATCCCTGACAACACCGTCCGGGCCGGGGCATAGCATACTTCTGCACCGGTGGCTTCTTCCTCGATCCAACGCTCCAACCCCCACATGCCCATCGACCTTTCGTACACCGACACGTTCGACGATCGCCACCTCGGCCCCGACGCGGACGACGTGGCGGCCATGCTCGACACACTCGGCATCGACTCGCTCGACGCACTGGTCGACTCAACCATCCCAGAGTCCATCCGCACCGAAGAGCCCCTCGACCTGCCGCCGGCCCTCACCGAGCAGCAGGTCCTCGATGCCGCCCAGGCCGCCGGCCAGAAAAACGACAACTGGCGGTCGTTTATCGGGATGGGCTACCACGGCACCCACACGCCGCCGGTCATCCAGCGCAACATCCTGGAGAATCCGGCCTGGTACACGCAGTACACCCCCTACCAGGCCGAGATTGCGCAGGGGCGGCTGGAGGCGCTGCTCAACTTTCAGGACATGACGATCGACCTGACGGGCCTGGAGATCGCGAATGCCTCGCTCCTCGACGAGGCCACCGCCGCGGCCGAGGCGATGATGATGCTCGAGCGCGTCGACCGGCAGAGCGACGCGTCGACGTTTTACGTGGCCGAGGACTGCCATCCGCAGACGATTGAGGTGGTGAAGGGCCGCGCCGAGCCGATCGGGGTGAACGTGATCGTGGAGGATCCGGAGAACTTCGTCTTCGGAGAAGATACGTTCGGCTGCCTCCTCCAGTACCCGACCACCGACGGCGCGGTGCGCGACTACCGCGACGTGGCCTCCCGGGCCCACGACGCCGACGCCTACGTGGCCGTGGCCGCCGACCTGCTGAGCCTCACCCTCCTGGAGGCGCCGGGCGAGTGGGGGGCAGATGTGGTCGTCGGCTCCACCCAGCGCTTCGGGGTGCCGATGGGCTACGGCGGGCCGCACGCCGCCTACTTTGCCACCCGCGAGCGCTTTCAGCGGCAGGTGCCGGGGCGCATGATTGGCGTCACAAAGGACGCGGACGGCGAGATGGCGCTTCGCATGGCGCTCCAGACGCGCGAGCAGCACATCCGCCGCGGGCGCGCCACCTCCAACATCTGTACCGCGCAGGTGCTGCTGGCCGTGATGGCCTCGATGTACGCCGTGTACCACGGGCCAAAGGGGCTGCGCCAGATCGCCACCCGGGTCCACGACCTCACGAAAACGCTGGCCGAGGGGCTCCGCCGCACCGGCCACACGCTGCGCCACGACGCCTTCTTCGACACGCTGCGCATCGACCTGAAGGACACCACCCAATCCCAGGTGCGGGAGCGGGCCGAGGCCCACGAGATCAACCTCCGCTACTACGACGACGGGTCGGTGGGCGTGGCCCTCGATCAGACCGTCAGCGCCGAAGACCTCGACGCCCTCTTCACGGTCTTCGGGGCCACGAACGGGCAAAAGCTCTACGCCGAAGGCCTTGCCGCCGAGCTGGAGAGTGGCTACGACGGGCCGCTGCCGCGACAGACATCCTACCTCGACCACCCGGTCTTCAACTCCTACCACTCCGAGGGCGAGTTGACCCGCTACATGCAATCGCTCGCGGACAAGGACCTGTCGCTCGTCCACAGCATGATCCCGCTCGGGTCGTGCACGATGAAGCTAAACCCGACGGCCGCCCTACAGCCGATCTCCAATCCGCAGTTTGCGGACCTGCATCCCTTCGCCCCGCAGGAGCAGGCGGCGGGCTACGCCCAGGTGATTGAGGAGCTGGGCGACGCACTGACCGAAATCACGGGCTTCGACGACATTTCCTTCCAGCCCAACTCCGGCGCGTCCGGCGAGTACACGGGCCCCCTCATTATTCAAGCCTACCACGAGGCCCGCGGCGAGGGGCAGCGCGACGTGTGCCTCGTCCCGGAGTCGGCCCACGGCACCAATCCCGCCAGCGCCAACATGGCCGGGATGGAGGTGGTGACGATCGACTGCAAGGAGAACGGCGACGTCGATCTCGACCACCTGCGCGAGGAGGCAGAGGCGAACAGCGACCGCCTGGCCGCCGCCATGATCACGTATCCGTCCACGCACGGCGTCTTTGAAGCGCACGTCGAAGAGATCTGCGACACCGTGCACGAGCACGGCGGGCAGGTGTACCTCGACGGCGCCAACGTAAACGCCCAAGTGGGCCTCTGCCGCCCCCGCGAGTACGGCGTCGACGTGTGCCACCTGAACCTGCACAAGACGTTCAGCATCCCGCACGGCGGCGGCGGACCCGGTGTGGGCCCCGTCTGCACCGCCGAGCACCTGAGCCCCTTCCTCCCCGGCCACCCGGTGATCGAGACGGGCGGCGAAAAGAACATCCCCGCCATCGCCGCGGCGCCGTACGGAAGCGCGCTCATCCTGCTCATCTCATGGGCCTACATCAAGCTGCTGGGCGCCGAGGGCCTGACCACCGCCGCCAAGACGGCACTCCTCAACGCCAACTACCTCGCCGAGCGGCTGTCCGACCATTACGACATCGTGTTCCGCGGCCCGAACGCCCGTGTGGCGCACGAATTTATCCTCGACCTGCGCCCCTTCCGCAAGGAGCTCGACATCAACGAGCAGGACGTCGCCAAGCGGCTCATGGACTACGGCTTCCACGCCCCCACGATGAGCTGGCCCGTGGTGGGCACGCTCATGGTGGAACCCACCGAGAGCGAGTCGAAGGCCGAGCTCGACCGCCTCGTGAATGCCTTTGCGGCCATCCGGAGCGAGATTGAGGCGGTGGAGTCCGGGACGTGGACCGCCGACGAAAGCACGCTCAAGCAAGCACCGCACACGGCCGAGATGGTGACGGCTGAGGCCTGGGATCAGGCCTACAGTCGCGAGACGGCCGCCTACCCCGCCGACTGGGTGCGCGACCGCAAGTTCTGGCCCTCGGTGCGCCGCGTAAATGATGCCTACGGCGACCGCAATCTCTTCTGCTCCTGCCCGCCCACCGATGCCTACGAGGCAGACGCGGAAGACGATTTGGAGGCAGTCCTCGAAACATCGTAACTCCTCCGTCAGGTGGTGTCGTACTGCCGGATGAAGCGGCGGAAGAGACCAGGGAAAAATCGCTTCACATACACCCCGAGCGTCTCCCATCCGCCGACGGTACACTCGGCGGTCTCGTTCTCAATGGCGTCGGCAATCGCGGTGGCACACTGCTCGGGCGGAATGCCTTTTTCCTCCGCCTCTTCCCCACGCGAGGTGCCATCGGGACGGAGCGCGTTGGCGTTCACGTTCGTCTGGACAAACCCGGGACAGACCACTGTTACCCCGATACCGTCGTCGTGAACCTCGGCCCGGAGGGAATCGAACCAGCCGTGCAGGGCGTGCTTCGACGCGGCGTACGACGACCGCTGGGGCGTGCCAAACTTGCCGACCACGCTGCTCACAACGGCGATGTGCCCCCGCCCGCGGTCGAGCATGGAGGGGAGCACCGCTTTCGTGAGCTGCACGGCCCCGAAGAAGTTCACCTCCAGGATGCGGCGAACAACGTCCATGTCTGTCTCCGCGGCCGTGCCCCGCTGACTGATGCCGCCGTTGTTCACGAGCACGTCGACGGGCCCCACGGCCTCGTGGACGGCCGCGGCCGCCGCCTGGAGCGACGCCGGCTCCGCCAGATCGAGCGTCTGCACGATGTGATCGTCCGGGCGCTCGCATTGGGCACGGACCGACTGTAGGGCGTCCTCCCGGCGCGACGACAAAACGAGGTGGGCGCCCCGTCGACTGCATTCATAGGCAAGGGCTTCGCCAATGCCGGAGGAGGCACCGGTAATCCAGACGCGCCGAGAGCGAAGGTCCATAAACCCAGAAGACTTGAGACGGATTTTGAGGCCGCCGCCGATCGCATTTGATGGGACGCACCGTGCGGCGACTGCGGAAAAAGAATGTAGATCTGACCGCTCGTCCCGTTCCGAATTGACGCTAGTCCCCGAACACGTACCCGAGGCTCAGGGAGAGCGTGCGACTGTGGATGGACGCATCGGGGGATACGTCCTCTTTCGCAGGCACCACATTGGTCAGGCCGCACGTGTATCGGAGATCCAGAAGCAGGGCTCGTCCCCCGGACAGGGAATAGCTAAGGTCCACGCCCGCCACGCCCGACACCTCGGTCTGACGCACGGACACCTCGCCGGATTGCGTTCGCTCCTCGCCGCTCCTCGACCGGATCGACGAGACGCTGCTCGGTGCCACACTCACCCCAACGGATGGCCCCACCAACACCGACGGGCGGAGGCGCCCCCAGGGCGGGCCCTGGAGCTTGGCGAGCACGGGCACCGTTACGTACCGAAGCTTGATGGTCTCGCGGACCTCTTGCACGCCATCGGCCGGGCCCATTCTCTGTGTTTTCACCACGGCCCCGCGCTCCACCGCCGTCAACTCGGGCTGGAGCATCGCCCAGTCTTTCAGGGGAATCTGGGCGAACAAGGCCCCTTCCATTGAGATGCGGCCCCGATCGACTTCCGCCGGGGCCCGTCCCCGCATCAGGCTTCCCCCGAACGGATTTGCCTCCCCACTTAGAGTTGAGAACGTCCCGCCTGCCCGCACGCCCAGGGTCACGTCCGGCATCTGGGCCGACGCCCGATGGCTCATGCCGCTCACGGCCAGGGCGAGCAGGACGAGTGACAGCACACGCATCGGAGCACGAACAGTCATGGCCGGACGACGTGTGGCGAGACGTGGGAAAGCGGGCGCCGTTCTATCTTTCTTCAAGAAGAGGGCCAGTCCCCTTCTTGTCAAGGATCCCGCGGCCCAACAATCTTCGGTTGATTGTGGCCCTGTCATCTGTGTGATTGGTCGCTGCCCACCTGTTTGTGACTCGTGCCCTCGTTCCATGCTGCATCGCCTCCCTCTTGTCCTCGTCGCCACCATGCTGTGCGTGCTGCCCGCCAGTGCGCAGGACACGTCCCTCACCGGCTTTGGCCCCGCCTCCGCCGAGGAGCAGCGCACCTGTGAGGGACAGCTGGCCGACGTGCCGACGCCAGAGGCCTTCCGCGCGCACCTCCAGGCCCTCACCGACGAGCCCCACCCCGCCGGCACCCCGGCCAACGACCGGGTCCGCGCCTACATCGACTCCGTAATGACCGCCGCCGGCCTGTCGACGACCGAGTATCCGTACGACCTCTACATGCCGTCCCCCGAATCGGCACACGACACCGAGGTCGCCCTCGTCACGCCCACGCGGCAGCCCCTCAACCGGCAGGAGAACATTCTGGACGGGGACCCCTTCTCCGGCCACCCCGACCTGCGCCCCGCCTGGAACGCGTACTCCGGCTCCGGCGACGTGACCCGCGAGGTGGTGTACGCCAACTACGGCCGGAAAGAGGATTTTGACACGCTCGACTCGCTGGGCGTGGAGGTCGAAGACAAGATCGTGGTGGCGCGCTACGGGGGCAACTTTCGCGGCTTCAAGGCCAAGTACGCGGAAGAGGCCGGCGCCGCCGGGCTGCTGATGTACACCGACCCCGCCGACGGCGGCTACACCGACGGGCTCCCCTATCCCGAGGGCCGCTACCTTAACGAAAGCATGATTCAGCGCGGGTCGGTCCTCACGCCCCTGGGCGGCGATCCGCTCACGCCCGACGGCCCGTCCCTCCCCACCGACGCGGACGCCGAGGTGGACCGGCTCGACCCAAGCGAGGCCGACCTCCCCGACATCCCCGTTGCACCCCTCCCGTACGCGTCGGCAGAACGCATCCTGACGCGCATGACGGGCGACGCCGTCCCGACGGGCTGGCAGGGCGGCCTCCCCTTCGCCTACCGCGTCACCGGCGGATCCGACCTCACGGTTCGGCTCAAGGTCGACCAACCCAAGTCCCTCACGCGGGCCACGAACGTGATTGGCACCGTGGAAGGCACCGAGCATCCCGACGAGTGGGTGCTCCTGGGCTCCCACTTCGACGCCTGGACCTTTGGCGCCACCGACCCGAACAGCGGCACGGCCATGCTTCTCACCCTGGCCGAGGCGCTGGGCACGCTCGCCGAGAACGGGTGCCGCCCGGCCCGTTCCATCAAGATTGCCCACTGGGACGCCGAGGAATACGGCATTCTCGGCTCCACCGAATGGGTCGAACAGCTGGAAGACTCCCTCCGCACCGGCGCCGTGGCCTACCTAAACGCCGACGGGGCCGTCTCCGGGGATCGCTTCGGGGCCGCCGCCGCGCCTTCGCTGAAGGGTCCCCTCCTCGACGCCGCCAAAAATGTGGCGTATCCCGGAGGCGATGCGGACACCACCACCGTCTACGACCACCTGGCCGAGCGGACCGACGCCGGCGAGCGGCTCGGCAACCTGGGCGGCGGCTCCGATCACGTGGGCTTCTACACGTACGCCGGCGTGCCGTCGGCCAGCGGCGGCTTCTCCGGCACCACCCCCGTCTACCACTCCGCGTACGACAACTTTGCCTGGTACGAGCGCTTTGCCGATACGAGCTTTGTCTATGGCCCCACCCTTGCCCGGCTGGACGGCACGCTCGCCCTCCGCCTCGCCAACGCCGACGTGCTGCCCTACGACGTGGCCCGCTACGCCGACGACCTGCGCGGCCATGTGGAGACCATTGCGGAACGGGCCGCCGAGAAGGACCGGGACGCATCGTTTGACCGCCTGCACGCCGCACTCGACACGCTTGCCACGGCCGCCGCGGACTTCGAGTCCGCCCGCACGGACCGAGTGGCCGACGGCCCGCCATCCAACGCGGACGCGATCAACGAGACGCTGCTGTCGCTGGAACAGGCGTTTCAGCACCCCGACGGGATGCCGTTTGGCGACCAGTATCGGTCGCTTTACGCCTCCCCCAACCCGTTCAACGGCTACGCCTCCTGGATGCTGCCGGGCCTGCGTTACCCCATCGAGACCGACGCCGAGGAGGATACGCTTGCCGAGTGGACCAGGGTGTACCGCCAGGCTGTGGAGCGCCTCACCGGGCACGTCCGCACCGCGACCACGCAGCTGACGCAGCCGTAGGGCCCAGGGCACGTCATTCCTCTGGAGCCTCGTTCGCGCCCGCCTCGTCCCGAAGCCGGTCCCGAAACTGCTCCAGGCCCTCGTCGGTGCCGGCCACGATCACCTCGTCCTCCGGCCCGAACCG
>JBKHEM010000085.1:0-10055 GCA_046540815.1 Salinivenus sp. | reverse complement strand
CGCGGACGCCGCCCGCGGGCCTGCGGACCCCGATGGTTTTGGGTTCCCCGGTCCCGTATGCGGGTGCTTCCCCCACACGGTCGTTCGGGAATCCTCTTGGTCAGCGCGGCGCCTCCTTCTGTATCTTTCCCGTTCCAATCCCAAGCGCGGGCCGCTCCGTCCTTGCCCCGAGCGTCTCTTGTGCACCTCACAGGGGCGTGCCCCACGCGCTGGGAGCGGACGTTCCCCTCTGCACTTGACAACGCAATCGAGACCTCTCATCCAGTTATGCTAAACATCCGCCGCATCCTGTTTCCCACTGACCTTTCCGACGGGGCCGCCCGGGCGTTTCCGCAGGCGGCCGCGTTTGCGGACCGGCACGACGCAGACCTGCACATCGTGCACGTTGCCGGGGCCAAGAGCGAGGCCGACGCGCCCCTTCCGGTGTCCCACGATACGCTCCAGGACTGGCTCGGAGAGTCGTCGGGCGACTCTCTGTCCCTGGATGGCCTCTCCATTGTTCAGAATCAGGTCGAGTCGGACACGCCTCCCGAGCGCATCGTTGCGTACATCGAGGACGAGAACATTGACCTCGTGGTGATGGGGACTCATGGGCGCCGGGGCGTGCGCCGAATCCTGCTGGGGAGCGTAACCGAGGAGGTGGTCCGGACGGCGTCGTGCCCTGTGCTTACGGTACGCACCGGTGCGGAGAAGCCATCGCGCCAGTCCATCCGCCGCATCCTCGTGCCGGTCGACTTCTCAGAGGCCTCGGAGAGTGCAGTGCAGCATGCAACAGAAATTGCGAAAACCTACGGGGCGGAGCTCGATCTTTTGCACGTGGTGGAAGATGTGGTGTATCCGTCGGCCTACGGCGTTGAGCTGCCGTCCGTCCCTGCAACAGACGTCGTGTCCCGCGTGAAGAAGGCATTGGACAACATGGCGCGCGAGCAGGTTGGACACGAGGACGTCCAGGTGTCGGCCCAGATCGGGCATGCGCCCCTCACGATTCTCGATTATGCGGAAACCAACGACGTGGACCTGATTGTTCTTTCGACACACGGCCGCGCAGGACTGGACCGGATCCTTTTGGGCAGTGTGGCGGAGCGGGTGATGCGGCAGGCCCCCACGCCTGTCTTTCTCGTAAGGCCCAACCAAAAATCGCTGCTCCCGTCTGCTCGCGGCCAGGCCACCACGGAGTCTGAGTAAGGACTTGTAGATAGAAAGGGGAACGGGGGGCACGACAGGGCCTCCGCCGTGATGTCTTCCGTGGTGTCTTCAGGGGCGCGAGGTGGGAACGGGACGATACGTCGTGACGCGCGCATCAGTGGGGGCCGGATCGCGCACACACGAGGCAGATTGGATCGTTGGCATCTGTAGACAGGTCTTTTGGTGTTTGCCGGGGGCCGCGGGCCGGGACCCCCCACCGGATGGTTGGCGCTCTTTCTTCTCTTTTGAGTATGTCTTGTTCGTCCCATGCGCGAACCCGCCGTTTCTGCCTCTTCGCAGTCGGATCTTTCGTCGGCCCGCCGTGCTCCCTGGCAGGCCCCGCCGGACCAGGCACTGGAGGCCTTCGAAACCGGAGAGGAGGGGCTTGACGCAGCGGACGCCCAGCAACGGCTCGACGAGGGAGGGCCCAACCAGCTGCGGGAAATCGATCGACGCAGCCTCCCGGAGATCCTGTGGGAGCAGTTCAAGAGCCTCGTTGTGGTGCTCCTCGTTGTGGCGATGGCGGTGTCGTTCGTGTTCGGGCAGGTCGTTGAGGGACTGGCCATTGCCGCCGTTCTCGTGATCAACACGGCCATTGGGTTTTTTACCGAATGGCGCGCGGTGCGCTCGATGGAGGCGCTGCAAGAGATCGGCCAGATGACGGCCCGCGTCCGGCGGGCGGGCCGGGAGCAAACCCTCCCGGCCGAAGAGCTTGTCCCCGGCGACATCGTCCGCCTCCGGGCCGGCGATGTCGTGCCCGCCGACCTCCGGCTGCTCGACGCCGATCGGCTGCGGGTCGATGAGTCGGCCCTCACCGGCGAGTCGGTTCCGGTGGACAAGGCCCCGGCCCCGGTGGCCGCCGACGCGCCGCTCGCCGAACGCACCTGCATGACGTACAAGGGGACGGCTGTAGTCGAGGGAGCGGGGACGGGAGTCGTGGTGGGCACGGGCATGGACACCGAGCTCGGGGCCATCTCTGCAATGGTGGAGGCGGCCGACACCGGCGACACGCCACTGGAGCAAAAGCTCGACCAGTTGGGCCGACGGCTGGTGTGGCTGACCGTGGCCATTGCAGCGGGCGTTATCGGCGCCGGATTGTTGGCCGGTCGCGATCTGCTCCTCATGATCGAGACGGGCATCGCCCTGGCGGTGGCGGCCATTCCGGAGGGCCTGCCCATTGTGGCGACCGTTGCGTTGGCGCACGGCATGTGGATTATGCTTCGGCGCAACGCGTACGTCCGCCGCCTTTCCGCCGTCGAAACCCTTGGGGCCACGACCCTCATCTGCACCGACAAAACGGGCACGCTCACGGAGAACCGCATGGCAGCCCGCCGCATGGTGCTTGCCGATCGGACGGTAGACCTGGAGGCCCTCCCCGACCCGCCCCCCGACCGGCTGTCCGACGCCATCGACGTCGGCGTGCTCTGCAACGGGGCCGAGTGGACCGCCGACGCGCCCGACGAGCACACTGGCGATCCGCTGGAAGTGGCCCTGCTGAAGCTTGGCGCCGCGGCCGGACGTCCGCGCGAACAGCGTCTGGAGGAGGCTCCGGTGGCCCGGACGGTTGAGTTCGACCGAGAGACAAAAATGATGGCCACCTACCACGAGGGGAACGATGGCCTGCTTGTCGCGGTGAAGGGGGCCCCCGAAGCGGTCCTGGAGGCGTGTGACCACGTGGCCACGTCGGACGGTCCTGAGCCCCTCGATGCCCCCGCCCGCGAGCAGTGGACGGAGGAGAGCGAACGGCTGGCACAAGAGGGCCTCCGGGTGCTTGCCCTGGCGCAAAAGAACGTGGACGACACAGAGGCCCCGCCGTACGAGCAACTGGGACTGCTGGGGCTGGTGGCACTGATGGACCCGCCACGAACGGACGTGCGCCCCGTGATTGAGCGCTGCCAGGACGCCGGTATTCGCGTGGTCATGGTCACGGGCGATCATCCGGAGACGGCCCGCGCCATTGCCGAGGCCGTGGGACTGGAGATGAACGAGTACGCCGTCGAGAAAGGAGAAGACTTCACATCGATCGAGAGCCTGAGTGACACCGATCAGACGCGCCTGCTCCAGGCTGCCGTCTTTGCACGGGTCACCCCCAAGCAGAAGCTCGACCTCATTGACCTGTATCAGGCCTCCGGACAGGTCGTAGCCATGACGGGCGACGGTGTAAACGATGCTCCCGCCCTTCGCAGTGCGGATATTGGAGTGGCCATGGGGACGCGCGGAACGGACGTGGCGCGCGAGGCGGCGGACATGGTGCTGCAGGACGATGCCTTTTCCTCCATCGTCGCGGCCGTGCGGCAGGGGCGGATCATCTTCGACAACATCCGAAAATTTGTCGTCTACCTTCTGTCCGGCAATGTGGGAGAGATTCTGGCCGTGGGAGCAGCCGCTGGGTTTGGCTTTCCGCTGCCCCTGCTTCCCCTTCAGATCCTCTATTTGAACGTACTGAATGACGTCTTTCCCGCCCTTGCGCTCGGGGTGGGGCGCGGCACCGGAGAGGTGATGGATCGTCCGCCTCGAGACCCGGAGGAGTCGGTGGTGACGTCCTATCACTGGGGCCTGATCGGGGGGTACGGCGTCGTCATTGCCCTCACCATCCTCGGAGCGTTCCTCGCCGCATTACAAGGGCTCGACATGAACGTCGATCAGGCCGTCACCGTGTCTTTCCTGACGCTCTCGATCAGCCGTTTGCTGCATGTTTTCAACATGCGAAGTCCCGACAGTGGACTCCTCAACAACGAGATTTCGCGGACCCCCTACGTCTGGGGCGCCCTTGCGCTCTGCCTTGGACTGCTCCTGCTCGCCGTCTACTGGCCGCCGCTGGCCGCCATCCTCTCGGTCGTGCCGCCCAGCCTCAACGGCTGGCTCCTGATCGGGGCCGCAAGCCTCGTTCCGCTCCTCGCGGGCCAGGTGTACCTCCTCTGGCGGACCGACTGAGCCCGAATCGGTACACAGGGGATTGGGCGGGCGGGTGATCGGGGCGCCTAGTACGTCATGCGAATGATGCGTTCGCGAAGGGCCTGCTTTCGTTCCTCGCGTTGTTCACGGAGCGTCTCTCCCCCGAAGGCCGCGATTTCGGCGTCGTCCAGTCGCAGTACCTTGCCGATGCCGAGCGCATCCCGAAAGAGTTGGAAGGCCGCCTGGTTGGTGGAGAGGGGGGTGCCCTTCTGGTCGAGGAGGGACCGGAACCAGTCGTTCGACGAGGACGCGAATAGCAGAGGGGTGTCTTCTTCTCCCTCGCCCTGCGGGCTGTAGTAGAGGGCCATGGAGACAATCTCCTGGCGGAAGTTGCCGTCGCGGTCTTGAGTCAGGCGATAGCGCAGAAACGCATCCGTGGTGCTGCTGGACAACGACAGGCCCTCATCCATCAACAGGTCTTGCAGGTCGTCAAAGGACAGGGCCGTGCTGTCCTGCACCCGTTGCACCTCCACCGAGCGGTTGCGATCCAGGTAGGCGTCCAGCGAGTCGACTAGGGGGCGGGTGGGGAGATCCTCGGCCACCGGCACACGGACCTCTACGGTGCGGAGCCAGTCCTGGCCCTGAGCGGACTCGGGGCTCCCAAGGCCTAGAAGGATCCCCATCAGAAACAGCGTGAGAATAGATCGTTGGGGCGCGTGCATGAGCGGTACGATAGGGAGAAGAGCACGAACGAAGGGCCGGGATTGGCGGGGGCGCCGTCGGGGCAGCGTCAGGAAAGCGTAAAGCTATACGACATGCTTGCCCCGTCCAAATCTACAGGGATGGTTTCGCCGGCGTGGTTGACACGCACGACATCGAGCAGCTCGATGAGGACCTGATCCTCGGACTGAGCGTCGACTTGTTGGAGGGGGCGGGCCAGGTTCAGGCGGTCCCCGTCAAGGGAGAAAGTGCCGATCTCTTCACTGGCCTGGATGCCCTTTTTGATCGACACACGCGCCCGCCGGACGCGGTAGTTCGCGTCCTCGGGAAACGACCGTTCAAACTCGCGGTCCGGGACTGCGGCAAACTGCACGATAGGGCGCCCGCGGGGGAGCGTGCCGCCGCTCGAAATCTGGTCTCCGCTGGCGTCACGCACCTCAATGTCGGGGGGAGGCGGATCGATTGTGGCGAACTCTTTGGAGCCCAGAAAGGTATCGGATCCGTCGGGGTTTTCAAGGTACGCATCGACGGATACGGAGCCGCCGGAAGGGGAGAGCGTGATTTCTCGGCCGTCGACGCGCTGGTCATCGGCTTCGAGGCGGAGGGGCTTGTCCTCCAGGCCGGGCACGTCAATGCGAATCTGATTTCGGGTGCGGCGGTAGAGCGACTGGGCGGAGGCTCGGCTGGCCACCAGTTCGGGGCGGCGCACCGTGAAGCTGTCGCGCAGCACCTCTGTAAAGGTGCTGTCGCCGACGGTGCTGTACTCCATCGTGACATCGTACCCGAACGTAACCTCGTCCTCATCGTCGTTCAACAGAGCCGCAGTCGGCACTCGGAGCCGTGATCCGTCGGTGACTTGGACTGACGAGTCGTTCGAGCGAAGTTGAATTTGGCCCCCATCGGCCAGCTCCGTCGCCGCCAGGTACGCCTGCGCGTCGTAGTCCTGGCCCAGCACAATTGTCTCCGGGCCTTCCACGAGCATCGGCGACACCTCCTGGGCCGCCACGGACTCGTCGCTCAGGTCAAACGTACTAAAGGCGTACAAAAGGATCGGGAGGTACAAGGCGAGCATCACCCGGTACCTGAGGTCCTTAATTTGAGTGGGGTCGATGGCCACGGGGAGGGAACGGGGTTATTGGGTGGAGCCGGTATCGGAAACAGAGCGCTCTATTCCGTTGGTCGTATGTGCGAGGTCATTAAACCGTCGGAGACGAGCAAGCATCTGGTCCAGGTCGTCGCGCATGGCCTCCACCGTCTCGCCGGCGTCGGCCATTTCGGTGCCTAAGGTGTTCATTCCACGCCCCAACGCATCGGCATCCTCGGCCAGGCGTCCACTCGACACCTCATCGAGCGTAGTGCGCATGTTGTGCAGGGCGGCTCGGGTGTTGTTCATTTCTTCGGCCATCTTGGCCATCTCCACTCCAAAACCTTTGACCTCCGTGCCCAGGGATTCGAGCATGCGACTGAGGTCCTCGTTCACATTCTCCTCCATCATGGAGCGGGCCACCTCACGGGCGTCGGCCTCGGCGGGGCCGGAAGACGACGAGGCCGCGGGCCGGTCAGCGGCCTCGGTGCCTGAGTCGTCGCTGACGATAAAGGCCTGGCCCAGCTCCAGGAAGCCCATCACGAGGAAGGCAATGGCCTCACCGATGAAGCCGACGTACATGAACGTTTGGTAGTACGGCCCTTCAATAATCTTGAAAAAGACACCCAGGATGGCGAACGCTCCACAGACCCCAATTGCGAATCCGAGGACGCGGGTGGTTCGCTCCAGTGCAAGGCTACGTTGTCGTGTAGACATGAAATGTGGTGGGCCCTATGTGCGTCAGTGAGAGAGTGGTACGGGAAGCACACACTACGATTCGCTCTCCTCTTCGGAATTAGAGTTCTCGTTTTGCGATTCGGAGTCGGGGGAGTCGCCCTCGGGCTGCGACGACGGCGGCGTGAAGTCAGGGGCCTCCGGCGCCCCCTCCTCTTCTATTTGGCCAACGTCCGCTGCACAGCGGAATCCGATTTGGGTAGAGGCGTCATCCTTGTCTTGGTACGAGCGCTTGCCCACTCCAATATTAAAGCTACGGGAAGCGTACGATCCGCCGCGCACCACGCGTCGCTGTTCAGTGGAGTCGCGGTAGGAGGGATCAAGGCTGGAGAGCTGCGAATAGGACGGCGTGTAGGCGTCAACGGTCCACTCGGCCGCGTTGCCCGCCATGTCGTGCAGGCCCCAGCGATTGGGAGGGAAACTGCCCACGGGAGCCGTAAAGGCATACCCGTCGGCCGCCTGTCCTTGTCGCTCCGGGTTAAAGTTGGCCAGGTACTGGCCGTCGTGCTGGGCAAATACGCCGGCCCACGGATAGATCCCGCCGGTGCGCCCTCCACGTGCCGCATACTCCCATTCGGCCTCTGTCGGCAGCCGCTTGTCCTCCCATTCGCAGTACTGACGGGCTTCCTCCCACGTGACGGCTACCACGGGACGGTCCGCGTTGGAGGAATTGTAGAAGTAGGAGCGCCAGCGGGCGCGCGTGTCCCGAAACGCGGTTGAGTCCGGGAGGCGCTCCTCGTACTCCTGTTCAGTGAGTTCGCCCTGGTCCACCATGTCTTCGAGGTAGGCTCGGTACTCCTCGTTGGTCACCTCGAAGCGGTCAATGTAGAAGGGACTCAGTGAGACGCGCTTGCGACCGGCCGTTTGCAGATCCAGGGGGTCCGGGGCCGTCAGTCCCATGATGAAGACGCCGGATGGCAGTCGCACCATATCTCCGTCCTCGGCCACCTCCACCGTACCGGAGCCCACGGGCGCGCCGGGACTGTCGTACGGGGCGGGGTCCCATCGATCAATGCGGAGCGGAGGCGACTGCTTCAAGGAGTCGCGCGTGTAGTTGGTCGATCGGCCTTCCGAGGGGGCTTCTACAGGGTCGCGGAAGGGCGGCTGTTGGTCATCCGAGTTGGCTGTGGCGGTCGACTCCGGAGGGGCGTCGCTTGAGCCGGAATCCGACTCATCGGCCGACACGGTCGTTGGCGTGTCGCGCGTGGACGGAGCATCGGACGACCGAAGAGAGAAGTCCGACAGCTTGTACGTGAGGCCCAGGGTGGGAAGCCAGCCGGCAAGGATGCCCCGATTTTCAGGCTCGGAGAGCTTGACGGAGCCCCATCGTCGCTCCACGTCCACGGTTAGCCCGATCCGATCAGAGAGAGCGTACTCAAGTCCGAGTCCGATCGGCAGCACGCCGCCTCCGTTCTGATTTTCGTCGGCAAAATAGCGTCCCCATCCTGCCTCCACGTATGGGTTGAGAGACGATGTCCTGTCGTCTCCGAGGGGGAAGAACTGCAGCAGCACTTCGGCGGAGACGAGTTGATTGTAGGAAAGTCCGGTCCGCAGGCGCGCGTGGCTCCCATAGTCGATCAGGATCCCGGCGGACCCGGTCATCAACGTGCTCCTGAGATTGAACTCGCCAGAAGTGTTTCCGCCCGTTCTGTCTATCGTTGAAGAGGGGGAAAGAGAGGCTCCTCCGCGGGCGTACAGGCGCTGAGCGTACGCGTCCCCAGCACCGCCGCTTGCCCCGAAAAGCAGGAGGAGAGCGACGAGGACAACAGGTCGAACGGAGCGTATCATCGAGAGAGAAGAGATGAGTTGGTAGGGGAGATTAGTTTGATAAATCGAATCGATAGCCGACATTTACAAGTCCGATGAGGTCGACCGGGTAGTTTCGTCCCGTGGTCCGGAGCCCATCTAGATAGTCGGTCGTGGCCATCCGCAGTCCAACTCGGACGCGATCGGCAACTAGTACACCCACGACAAAGGTCCCAACGACCCGGGTGCGGATATCGTCTGGATCGTTTTGCATCGTGGACTCAAGTTCTTCTGAATACCACGGTGCAGCAATTAGCGTCGGGCCGCCGCCTGCAAAAAAGCGGATGAGGTTGTCTTGTCCCCAGGACGGGTCGTATTCGCCAGTCAGTTCCAGAGAGAGGAGGTTGTTTGTGAACGCCCAACCCTGGCTTCCCTCCCCATGAATACGATCGTAGACGAGGTGAGCGGCTACGCCGGTACGATTGCCGGGACCGAATCGGTGGTCGACCCCGAGTCGAAGGTTCAGTCCTGCAGTCGCGAGGGCGCGGGGGAACGTGTAGGGGCCATCGTCAGAGTCCACATCTCCGTGGAACGTATTGATACCTACTCCAACCAGCACTCCATCGATCAGGGACCCGTCGTCAGTTGAGGCGGACTGGGCGTGACTTGTCGCCGGGACGGCGAGCACGCAGCAGAAGACGAGGCTCCAGAGCAGGAGCCCAATGCCGTTCCAATTGGCTATGTCTCCCCATCGAAGGGGGAAGGAGGGACGGGAGGAAGGGGAGCGAAGGAAATCCTGGGGCACGTTCATAGAAATACGATGAGAAGCAAGTGGGCACTCCCAACCAGACGGCTGTCGTGCGCCGCCATCACACACGGCGGAACACACGCAACGTCCTCGGAGGCAATGCACCGACCCTGCTACCCGTGCGGTCATCGCCCGGTTTTTTAAGCCTCGCTGATGCACATTTTAACCAGTAGGAAAATACATATTCGCCTGGTGAGGCGGCATCGGGGCAGGAGGATTGGTGCACGGTGTATTGGGTCAAACACCATTCCTCCGTGCGCAATCATGTTTGAGCCCGCCCCAAAACACGATGCACGCCAGTTCTGGCTCAACGGGCGAATCAGACGTGGCCGAGCGGCAGAACCCTCGCGGCACTGCTTTGTCCGAGCGGTAGAGGCATGGGAGACAAAAGGATTCCTAGGGACCATGCGTCCTGGAGAGGCCTTCAAGCGTTCGGTCCCGGGAAAACAGATGTGCGGAAACAAGGCTTCAAACGCTTCCGACAAGGAGGCCTCTCTGGAGAGGAAGGGACCTGGGACGAGACGCGATGGGTAGTTTTTAGACCAGTCGGTGCCCACTACCCAAGACGAAGAACCGTCCCCGGGTGGGGGCAGACTGGAAGAAGGAAGAGAGAATCCCCGAGGAGATGCTCCCCCGCGAGGGCTGCTCAACCGGATGGGCGGGCAGGTGGAGGCCGGGTCAGCGATCGGCGCTAGAGCCGGTGTGCCGTGCGGCTTCTACAGACGGACGATCGCGTAGACGGAGCAGCGCCTGCGAGTTGGGGCTTCTCTCAAAAAGGAACCCACCCCTGAAACCGCTGCTGCTTGGTTCTCAGGGGGGCACAGTCGGTGCCCGAGAGAGGACTCGAACCTCCACGTCCTTGCGGACACGTGACCCTGAATC
>JBKHEM010000084.1:0-10071 GCA_046540815.1 Salinivenus sp. | reverse complement strand
GGCCGCTGGAGGTGCGGATGCGCGCCGCCATCTCGTTGGCGATGATGTGCGCAAGGGTGGTTTTCCCTAACCCCGGGGGACCTGACAGCAGCACGTGGTCGAGCGTCTCGCCGCGCTGCAGGGCCGCCGTCATGAAGACGTTCAGGTTGTCCTTGATTTTCTCCTGGCCCACAAACTCGTCGAGCGACTGCGGGCGCAGCATCTTTTCGATGTCGGTTTCGGAGCGCTCGGCCTCAGGCTTCAGGGCGTCGGATCGACCATCGCTCATGAACAGGGGCGGGACATTGTGCGAGGGATGTGACCAGGAGGGTAAAGCCGGGGGGAAGGGCAGGGTTTCATCGAAGCAGGGCTCAACCGAGGGACCGTGCGTTGACCCTTCGGTCGTAAACTTTCCCGTACAGGGTTCGTACGTTCTAATCCAGCCCGGAATGAAATTTGCCGTGCCCCGTCTATTTCGGTCAGAACCCGACCCGGAGAAGAGCCCTTGTCGTTCCTCGAGGCTGTCGGGATGCGCATGATGCAGAAATCGTCTCAGGTCGCATGCTCGAACTTCAGCAAAAACAAGAGCTCAAGCAGAAGCTCTCCCCGCAGCAGATCCAGTACATCAAGCTGCTGCAGCTCAACACCATGGATCTGGAGCAGCGCATCCAGGAGGAGATGGAGGAGAACCCGCTACTGGAGGAGGGGCTCGATGAGGAGGAGCAGCGGGAGGAGGACGAGCTGGACGCCACGGCCGAGGAGATGGAGAATGAACTGGAGACCGACGAGCAGGACGAGGAATTTGACGTCGAGGACCTGCTCAACAACACCGACGACCTGTACGGCTACAACCGCCCCGACTATACCGACGAGGAGGACCGCGACCGGCCAATGCCCGCGGCTCAGACCCTTGCGGAGCAACTGCAGGAGCAGCTCTCGTTTTTGAACCTGGCCGAAGAAGATGAGCTGATCGCCGAGCAGATCATCGGCTCGATCGATGAGGATGGATACCTGAAGCGGGATGCCGAGTCGATCATGGACGACATCCTGTTCAACCACGGCGTTGAGGTCGATGCGGACGACGTGGAGCGTGTGCTGCGCCAGGTGCAGTCGCTCGACCCGGCTGGGATTGCCGCGCGGGACCTCCGCGAGTGCCTCCTGCTGCAGCTCTACCGCATGGAGGCGGACGTGGAGGGCCGCGACACGGCCATCGCCATGCTGGAAGACGAGTACGAGGCGTTCACGAAAAAGCACTTTGATAAGCTGACCTCGCGGCTCGGGGTCGACGATCGCGAGCTAAAAACGGCCTTCGACCTTGTGCGGCAGCGCCTCGACCCCAAGCCGGGCGAAGGGACGTTTTCGGAGGAGACCAATTACATCACGCCCGACTTTACGGTCGAGTACGTGGACGGGGAGTTCGTGATTACCCTCAACGGCCGCAACGCGCCTGATCTCCACATTTCACGGCACTACCGCCAGATGCTGCAGAAGCTCAAGGCGGAGAAAACGTCCGACGACGAGGGCGAGGTGGACGAGGAGACGCGCGAGTTTTTAAAGGACAAGTTCGATTCGGCCCGCTGGTTCATCAACTCGATCAACCAGCGCCGCCACACCATGACGCTGGTGATGGATGCAATCGTGCAGTTGCAGGAGGACTTCTTTCGCTACGGCGAGGGGCACCTCAAGCCCATGATCCTGAAGGACGTGGCGGAGATTATCGACATGGACATCTCCACCGTCAGCCGCGTGGTGAATGGCAAGTACGTACAGACCGAATGGGGCGTCTATGAGCTGAAGTACTTCTTCTCGGAGGGGCTGGAGACGACCGACGGGGAGGAGGTGTCCAACAAGGAGGTCAAGGCCGAACTCCAACGCATTGTCGACAGCGAAGACAAGACCGACCCGATGTCGGACCAGGAGCTGGCTGATGCGCTGGAGGAGAAGGGGTTTAAGATTGCGCGGCGGACCGTCTCGAAGTACCGCAAGCAGCTGGGCATCCCCGTGGCGCGGCTCCGAAAAGAAATTGTGCTCGACGAAGGCGATGGAGACGACGGCGAATAATTAGAAGCGGCCGTACCCCAGGGAGAGCGTCAGGCCGGCAAACGGCGTAAGCGTTCGGTCTCGCAGCAGGTCGTTGACCGAGGTGCCGACCACGAGGCCCGGTTGCACGCGTGCCCAGTTGGGCATCACCGACAGGGCAATGTGGTGCTGGGTGCGACGGGGCGACGAGACGACTGCCCGACCGGTAAAGCTGAGGCCGGTGATGGTTCGTTCGCCCTCGTTCCAGAGCTGCGCGTCGTACTGCAGGCGCCAGGCCGTCGCGCTGCTGTCGCCTGGGGCCGTGGTGGCGCCTGCCGGGGCCGGGACCGAAAACGAGGCGTAAGTGCCGCCGGCACGGAGGCGAAGACTGGTGGCGCGCCCGATGGCCAGGCGCCCGTTCGCAAGGGCCGAGAGCGAGAACTCCTCGGGCCGGAACGCGGCGAGGCGGCCCATGTCGGCCGCTTGGCCAATGCTTCCGGCCCGCTCCGACCCGGCAACGGGCAGGCGCGCCCCCACCTCCACCAGCACGGGGGCAATTGTGCTACTGAAGCCCACCCCGACGTACGGATTGCCGAGAGCCGTCGAGGCATTTCCGTTCGAGGCTCCGTACCGCGCCACGGGAAGCTCCCCCGCGAACTCAATGTTTTCACTGAGCGACACCGTTCCCGTGAGAAAGGTGGCGCCCGATAGCCGGCCGGCCTCGGAGGGGGAGTCCGGCACCACACCTTCGACAACGACTTGGTTCGGAACGTACGGGCGCGACCAAATGGTCTGAGCCTCGGTTGGGGAGACCACGAGGCCGAGGAGAAGAATCCCCGTTAGAAGCGTGCGCATGCGAAGGTGGAAAACAGACGAGACGAAGCAGTGCGGAGCATCTGCCTTCTCCAATGACGGACGGTGTGCTAGGTTCGGATCTGTACAGAATGGAGCGGTTCGGGGACGGGGTGGGGGAACCCCCGAAGAAACATTCGAGATAAGAAGGGGTAGGGGGGTATCCCATAAAGCGATCGCGCATCGTTGATGAAGCCCAACCCCTGAGCACAGACATGAGCACAACACAGCAGAAGACCCTCTCGATCGACGGCATGCACTGCGAGCACTGCGTTGACGTGGTGGAGGAGGCGCTGTCGGAGCTCGACGGCGTGAGGGTAGAGGCCGTGGAGGTGGGCGCCGCCAACGTGACCTACGACCCGTCGGTTGTGTCGCGCGACCAACTGGCGGCCGCCCTCGAAGACGCCGGGTACGAGCTGGCCGCATAACGTGCGTTTCTCTTCATTCCATCTCTGCCTGTTATGCCCGTCCGTGACGCTGACCGCGAAAAAATCCAAGCCCGCCTGCGCCGCATCGAAGGCCAGATCCGGGGCCTCCAGCGGATGGTCGATGACGACCGCTACTGCGGCGACATCCTCGACCAGATCCATTCCGTGCAGCAGGCCCTCAAGTCCGTCGGGCGCGAGATCGCGCGCAACCACCTGGAGACCTGCGTGACCGATGCGCTGCGCTCCGGCGACGAGGAGAAGGCCGAGGACACCTACGACGAGATTATGGGACTGCTGAAGAAGGAGTTATGACTGAGTGGAGAGGTGGAGAGCGAGAGGAAAGGGAAGAGGGGGACGACCTACGTTTTCTGCATTCAAAGCTGCTCAGACATCGATGAGTGACACGACGACCGAGACCGAATCGACCCCACAGGACACTGCGACATCCGGTGATGGTGTGTCGGCAGAAGATGAAGCCTGCCCTGTGCCGCCGGAGACGACGGGCGATGGGGCCCCGCCTACCGACGGGCAGCGCCTCACACTGCCCGTCGAAGGGATGTCGTGCGCTTCCTGCGCGAGCCGCGTGGAGGGGGCGCTGGCCGACGTGCCGGGCGTGGCGGGGGCGAGCGTTAACTTTGCTACGGAGCGCGCGGAGGTCGCACTCACGGACGGGGCGGAGGTCCCGACGCCGGCGTTGGTGCAGGCGGTTACGGACAGTGGCTACGAGGTGCGCACCGCGGAGGCGACCCTCACGGTCCAGGGCATGAGCTGCGCCTCGTGTGTTTCACGCGTCGAGGATGCGCTACTGGACGTGAACGGCGTGCTGGAGGCAAGCGTCAACCTGGCAACCGACCGCGCCACGGTGCAGTACGTCCCGGGCGTTGCGGCGCCCGCCGACTTCTCACAGGCGATCCGCGACGCAGGCTACGACGTGGTCGACACCGAGGGGTCCTCAGACCGGAGCGATGTGGAAAAGCAAGCCCGGGAGGGGGAGAAACAGTCCATGAAGCGCCGCTTCTTCTGGGCGCTCGCGTTTACACTGCCGGTGTTTGTCTTGGAAATGGGCTTCCTGCACATTCCGGCGATGGAGGCCTGGATTACCGAGCAGGTGTCCACGCAGACGCTCTACTACGTCCTTTTCGGCCTGACGTCGGTCGTCATGTTTGGGCCGGGGCGGTACTTCTTCAAGCACGGATGGCCGGCGCTCAAGAACGGCGCGCCCGACATGAACACGCTCGTGATGATCGGGACGTCGGCGGCGTACGGCTACTCGGTCGTGGCGACGTTTCTACCCGGCGTGCTGCCGGAGGGCACGGTGCACGTCTACTACGAGGCGGCGGCTGTCATCATCACCCTCATCCTGGCGGGCAACTACATGGAGGCCCTTGCGAAGGGCCGCGCCAGTGACGCAATCCGCAAACTTCTGGACCTGCAGGCCACCACGGCCCGCGTGATTCGGGACGGCGAAGCGGAGGAGATTGATGTGCGCGACGTGGTGCCCGGTGATGTCATCCAGGTGCGGCCCGGCGAGAAGGTGCCGGTCGACGGCGAAGTGCTCGACGGCCAGTCGCACGTGGACGAGTCGATGGTGACCGGCGAGCCGGAGCCGGTGCGCAAGACGGAGGGCGACGAGGTTGTCGGCGGCACCATCAATGAGACGGGGAGCTTCACCTTTCGCGCCACGCGGGTGGGGGAGGAGACGGTCCTCTCCCAGATCGTGGAGATGGTGGAACAGGCCCAGGGCTCGAAGCCGCCCATCCAGTCGCTGGCCGACCAAGTCGTGAAGGTGTTCGTGCCCTTCGTGCTCGCCACTGCGGCCCTCACGTTCGGCATCTGGATGATATGGGGACCCGATCCGGTGCTCACGTTTGCGCTGGTGACGTCGGTTTCGGTCCTCATCATCGCCTGCCCGTGCGCGATGGGCATTGCCACGCCGATCTCGGTGATGGTGGGGACGGGCCGCGCCGCCGAGTTGGGCGTGTACGTGCGGGAGGGCGAGGCGCTGCAGGCGCTCCACGGCGCGGACCTCGTGGCGTTCGACAAGACAGGCACGCTCACGAAGGGACGTCCCGAGGTGACGGACGTGCTGCCGCGCGAGGACTTTGAGGAGGCGGATGTGCTGCGCTGGGCGGCGGCCGTCGAGGCGCAGTCCGAGCATCCCATCGGCGCCGCCATTCAGGCGCGGGCCGAGGAGACGGACATCGACGTGCCCGACGCGACGGATTTCGAGGCGGTGCCGGGCCACGGCGTGACGGCGACGGTGGAGGGCAAGACCATCGCGGTGGGGGCCGCCCGTCTGATGGAGCGGCTCGACATTGCCGTTGACGCCGAGGACGAGGACGCGGCGGATCGGCTGGCCGACGCCGCCAAGACGCCGCTCTACGTCGCGGTCGACGGGGCGCTCGCCGCGGTCGTGGCAGTGGCCGACCCGATCAAGGACTCGACGCCTCCCGCGCTCGACGCGCTGCACGACCTGGGCATCGAGGTGGCCATGATTACCGGCGACGACGAGCGGACCGCGCAGGCCATCGCCCGCGAGCTGGGCATCGACCGCGTGCAGGCGGAGGTGCTGCCGGACGAGAAGGCTCAGGCCGTGAAGGACTTTCAGGCGGGGGGGCAGACGGTCGCGTTCGTGGGCGACGGCATCAACGACGCGCCGGCCCTCGCCCAGGCCGACGTGGGCATCGCCATCGGCACCGGGACCGACGTCGCCATCGAGAGCGGCGACATTGTGCTGATGGCCGGCGACCTGCGCGGCGTTCCCAACGCCGTCCACCTGTCGAAGAGCACCCTCCGCAACATCAAGCAGAATCTGTTCTGGGCCTTCGCCTACAACGTGCTCCTCATTCCGGTGGCGGCGGGGGTGCTGTATCCGGCGTTCGGCCTGCTGCTGTCCCCGGCCCTGGCCGCCCTCGCGATGGTGTTTTCTGATCTCTTCGTGGTGGGCAACGCGCTCCGCCTGCGCCGCCTGCGCGTGCCGCTATCGATTGAGAAAGCAGCGGCGGGGACACGGCCCGCGACCGCGTAAGTTATCGGAGGCCGAGAAACGGAGCCTGTCCATCTGCATTCGAGTATCCCCGTCGACGCAACGACCCCCCATTCCTACTTCCAACACGGCGATGAATTGGATTTCACGACGGCGTTTTTGGTCTCCGATGATCGCACTGGGGATCGCGGTCCTGATCGCGGGGTGTGGCGGCGGAGAACCCCAGCAAGATGAGTCCGAAGACGACGACACCGCGATGGCCGACACCATCGAGATTACGATGACCGACCACGCCTATGAACCGTCGGACATCACCGTCCCCGCCGGTCAAGAGGTCACGTTGCAGTTTACCAATGAAGGCAGTGTCGAGCACTACTTCGTGGTGGGCGACTCCCTCACGGACGATGGGGAAGACGTCCGGGAGAATCTCTTCGAGGGTGTGGAGATCACGAAGAACAAAACGGGAGGGGAGGACGAGGAAGGAGAGGAAGAAGACCACCACGAGAACGAGTTTGAGCTTCCGCCGGGGGGCAGCGGCACCATGACGTTTACCCTCCCGGCCGAAAAAGCCGGCACCTACACCGTCGCCTGCTTTGAGACGACGGATGGCGAAATGCACCATGAGATGGGCATGGAGGGTACGATGACGGTAACCGCCGAGGAGTAGCCGAGCCCTCCGAGGAACTGAGACGCCTGAGAAGCCGCCGCAAACCGCCTGGAGGACGCCAGTTGTCACCCGTTTCCCCATGACTGAGCGAAAAACCCGCCCGTCGTGCGCAGATCATCCCTAACATTCCGAACCATTGCCGTCCTCACGGCGCTGCTCGTCGGGGGGTTGTGGGGGACCGGAATGCACAACGCCTGTGCATCGATGGGGCCGTCTGCGCCGATGCACTGCGGCGACGCCTCGTCCGCGCAGCACTGTGACGCGCACCGGAATGCCTCGGTTGCACCCTGCGATGTGCAATACGCGCGCCCGGAGGCCCCCACGGCACAGGGACCGTCGATTGATCCGCTGGTTGACAGTGGAACGTCCGATGTCGAGCGCACGCCGGAGCCGGTCTTCACGTCGTCTGTCATCCATCCGTTGATCCGGCGTGCCGTCTCGCACGCCCATCGTCGACACGTCCGCGTCGGGGTGTGGCTGGAGTGAACGGACCGGGGCCGTGAGGTCCCAGGGGGCATCTGATCAGATGCCCGGTTGCCGTCCGTTTCCGTGAGTCCTGCCACCCGTATACCCCCGTCGTATGTTTACCAACGAGAACCCGCGTTCCTCGTCTCCAAAGTCCTCGTCCCAACCGAACCTTTCGAGTCCTCCGGCCTCACGCCGCGACTTTCTGAAGAGTGCCGGTGCGATCACGGCCCTGGCCGGTCTGCAGTCGCTGCTGCCCGGCTGGGCCCGCGGCACCGCACGGATCGATACAGACCGCGCCTCCACCGGCCTCACGGGGCTGGAGCCGACGCGCCGCGTCGGCAATCGGGTCGAGTACGACATCACGATCGATCGCACCCCCTTCGAGGTCGGCGGCCGTCGGGCGAGCGCAATCACGATGAATGGCTCGGTGCCGGGGCCGCTGATCCGCCTGCAGGAAGGGGAGGAGGCCGTGCTTCGCTATCACAACGAGTTGGATGAGGAAACCTCCATCCACTGGCACGGGCTTCTGCTGCCCAACCAGTTTGACGGCGTGCCGCAGGTGAACTACCCCGGCGTCGCGCCCGGAGAGACCTTTGAAGCGGGGCCCTTCGAGGTCCGTCAGTACGGCACCTACTGGTACCACAGCCACTCCGGCCTTCAAGAGCAACTCGGTCACTACGGGCCGCTCGTTATCGATCCTGCCGAGGAGGAGCCACAGGACCATGATCGGGAGCACGTGGTCGTCCTCTCGGACTGGACCTTCGAGAATCCGTACACCCTCCTGGCCAATCTGAAGAAGCAGGGCCACTACTACAACTTCCAGCAGCGGACGGTCGGCGACTTCTGGGCGGACGTGTCCGACGAGGGATTGTGGACGACCCTCAAAGATCGGCTCGGCTGGGACCGGATGCGGATGAGCCCCACCGACATCGCCGACGTCACCGGCGCCACCTACACCTACCTGCTGAACGGACAGGCGCCGGATGCGAACTGGACGGGCGAGTTCGATCCGGGGGAGCGCGTGCGGCTGCGGTTCATCAATGCGAGTGCGGCGTCAATCTTCGACGTGCGCGTGCCGGGGCTGGAAATGGAGGTCGTTCAGGTCAGCGGGCAAAACGTGGAGCCGGTCCCGACCGACGAATTTCGGATCGGGACGGCCGAGCGGGTCGACGTGATCGTAGAGCCGACCGAGGACCGCGCCCACACCGTCTTCGCCGAGTCTATCGACCGCAGCGGACACGCCCGCGGCACGCTGGCCCCGCGCGAGGGCATGGAGGCGCCCGTGCCGGAGCCCCGCGAGCGTCCCACCCTCGCCATGGCCGACATGGGCATGATGCACGGCGACATGGAGGAGGGCGCCGAAGACTCGGACCACGGGGACATGGATCACGATGGCATGGATCATGGAGACATGGACCACGACAGCACGGACCATGGAGACATGGACCACGGCAGCACGGACCACGGAGACATGGACCATGGGGACGATGGGGACATGGACTCTGATGGCATGGACATGGGCGACGAAGAGAGCGCGTCCAAGGGGCTCCGCCCGCCGGGCACGCTCCCCGAGCCGGTGATGCACGACCCCGACGACAACCACGGGCCGGCGGAGGCGGGCATTCCGATGATGACCCGTTCCCGGCTGCACGAGCCGGGCCTCGGGCTGGGCGATGACGGCCGCCGCGTGCTCACCTACGACCAGCTGAAGGCGGTGGACGAAAAGGAGGAATTCCGGGCGCCGGACCGCGAGATTGAACTCCACCTCACGGGCAATATGGAGCGCTTCATGTGGGGCATCAACGGCGTCGAGTTCTCCGACGCGGAGCCGATTCGGATCGAGCATGGGGAGCGCGTGCGGCTCACCATGGTCAACGACACGATGATGAACCACCCCATGCACCTGCATGGGCAGTTCATGGAGCTGGAAAACGGACACGGCGAGCGCGCGCCTCTCCTCGACACGATTATCGTGAAGCCGGCCGAGCGGGTCTCATTCTTAATCGACGGGGAGGAGGCGGGTCCGTGGTTCTTCCACTGCCACATCCTCTACCACATGGACGCCGGGATGGCGCGGGTCTTTTACGTCGAGCCCGCCCCCGAGAGCGACGAGGATTTTTACTACGACGTGCCGGCCTAGCCGACCGATGGGCGTCCCCCTCCTGTTGTATCACAAACGACCTGAAAACGGATGCAGACGTTCAAGCACACAGTTGGACTTGTTCTCGCGGCGCTCCTTCTGGGGGCCGCCTCGCCGCTTGCCGCCCACGCGCAGACGATGGACGACAAGCCCTATGCGTTTGTCCTCTTCGACCAGCTGGAATACGCGCCTGAGCCTGCCGAACGGCCCATCGGACTGGAGGCGAAGGGCTGGATCGGCGGGGATGTCAACCGGCTGTGGCTACGGGCGGAAGGCGAGCAATCGACGCTCCACCGAGAGGGAGAGGCGGAGGTGGAGGCCCTTTACGGTCGGCTCATCACGCCCTTCTTCGATGCGGTGGCAGGGGCACGTGTGGACCGGCGCTGGGGGGCGGGGAGAGACACCCGGGGCCATCTTGCCGTCGGCCTTCAGGGGCTGGCGCCGTACCGGTTCGAGGTCGAGCCCACGCTCTACGTTAGCCACGCGGGGAACGTCTCCGCCGAGCTGTCCGCGGCCTACCACGTGCTCTTCA
>JBKHEM010000083.1:0-10146 GCA_046540815.1 Salinivenus sp. | reverse complement strand
ACACTTCATTCAGGGCGCTCACGGAGGTTTCGGTGTGGATGGCCTGGATGGCAGCCGCAAAGCGGGGGGCGGCGTCGCACACGGCCAGGCGGGCCGCCGCCTCGTCCGTCAGCCGGTTGGGACGAATGGTGTTCGTTACGTAAAGGGCATCGAGGGCCGACTGGGCCACCCGCTCGTTCGCCTCTCCCACAAACAGGCCATGGGTGACGACGCCCCAGACGGTCCGGGCGCCCACCTTCGCGCACGCCGCCGCGGCCTGCGTGATGGTGCCGCCCGTGCTCACCAGGTCGTCCACAACGAGCGCCACGCGATCTTCTACGTCTCCCACGAGGGTGCCCCCCTTCACCTCCTCCCCCGCCCGAATCTTCTCGACGAACGCCGTCGGCACGTCGCGCCCAATCGCGGTGCCAAGGCCGTCGGCAAACTTGGCCGCCCGCTTGACCCCGCCCTCGTCCGGCGACACCACCACGACGCGCTCGGCGGGCAGCTTCTCGGCCAGATGGCGGACGAATAGGGGACGCGCCTCCAGGTGTTCAGTGCGCACCCGAAAGGCATTCTGGAGGGCCGCCAGGTTGTGCACCTCCATCGTGAGCACGCGGTCGGTGCCCACGGCCTCGATCATGCCCGCCACGTAGCGGGTGGTCACCGGCCCGCGCGGCTTCGTCTTTCGATCCTTGCGCTGGTAGCACAGATAGGGCACGACGGCCGTGACCCGGCGGGCCGAGGCGTCGCGCAGGGCCCCCAGCAGAAAGAGCAGGCGGCAGAGCTTATCGTTGACGCTCCACTCGTCGTCGGCGTAGAGCGACTGGATGACGAAGACATCGTGGCCCCGGACGTTCACTTCGGGCCGCATCTCGTGCTCGCCGTCCGTAAAGGTTTGCTCATGGTGGGGGGCGAGTTCCGTATCGAGGGCCGCGGCGACGGCCCGGCCAAAGGCTTCACTTTCGGAAGGGGCGAAGAGACGAATGGCGTTGGGCATGATGGGTCGGATGAAAAAGCGGCAACGAGGAGAGGGACACGGCTCTTTTCAGCGGGTCATCCCTGGCTTTTCTTGAGGGCGCGCTGGACCAGTTGGTCGGCGGATTGAATGCCGGCGTCGTCGCGCAGCACCTCCCGGATGGCGCGCTCGGCATCGGCCTTGCTCAGGCCCAGCTCGGTGAGGGCCTTCAGGGCGTCGGCCCGAGCCTCTGCCCGGGCGTCGGTGCCCCCACTCAAGGGCGCGGAATCCTCGAACACGTCGAGGTCGGCGAAGCTGTCCTTGAGCTCCACGACGAGTCGGTCCGCCGTCTTGTTGCCAACGCCCGAGATTTCGGTAAGGCGGCTCGTGTCGCCCTCCATCACGTGGTCGCGCAGTTCGGAGGGCTGCATCGAGGACAGGGCCGAGAGGGCCAGCTTCGGCCCCACGCGCGACACGTCCGTCATCGTCTCGAAGACCGTCAGCTCTGCCTTCGTGGCAAAGCCGTAGAGCGCCTCCTTGTCCTCGCGCAGGTAGTGATAGGTGTGCAGCGTGACGTCTTCGTCGGTCTCGGGGAGGCGCTCGTACGTCGAGGTAGGCACGTGCACCCGGTAGCCAATCCCGTTCACGTCCACGAGGGCCGTGTCGGGATCTTTCTCAACGAGCGTACCGGAGACGTAGGCGATCACGGCGGCGGGGGTGGATTGAGAGGAAGATCCGGGAGTGGGGCGCTCGGCCCGCAGGCTGTCCTATTCCGCGGCGGGGGGCATCTGGGCAAGGGCCTCGACGGCCTCGCGGTCCCACTCCATCACGATGGGAATGCGGCGGCCGATGCCGAAGGCCTTCTCCGTGACCCGTAAGCCCGGCGGGGCCTGACGGCGCTTGTATTCGTTCTGATCGACCTGCCGGAGCACGTCGTGCACAAGGGCGTCGTCAAGACCGGTCTCGCTGACAATCGTCCCCACCTCTTTCTGCTCTTCGATGTAGCGCCGGAGGATGGCGTCGAGCGTCTCGTAGGGCGGCAGCGTGTCGGTGTCCTTCTGCCCCTCCTTCAGCTCGGCGGAGGGCGGCTTGTCGATCGTGTTCTGCGGAATGACGTTGGTTCCTGCCCGCTCATTGATGTAGTTCGCCAGCTTGTAGACGCGCGTCTTGAGCACGTCGCTGAGCACCGCCACGCCCCCGTTCGTGTCACCGTAGAGCGTGACGTAGCCCACGGCCATTTCGCTCTTGTTGCCCGTCGAGAGCAGCAGGTGGCCGAACTTGTTGGAGAGCGCCATGAGCGTGACGCCGCGGGCACGCGACTGGATGTTCTCTTCGGCCACGCCCGGCTCGGTGCCGGCAAATTCGTCGGCCAGCATCGCGTCGAAGGCGTCGACCGCCGGGCCGATGGAGATCTTTTTGAACTCGATGTCCAGGTTCTCGGCGAGCCGTTCGGAGTCGGTGACGGACCCCTCCGAGGAGATGTGGGACGGCATGGTGACGCCCACCACGCGCTCGGGGCCGAGGGCCTCCGTTGCCAGCGCGCAGGTCACCGCCGAGTCGATGCCGCCGGAGAGGCCCATGAGCGCCTTGTCGAAGATGCCGGTCTTCTCGTAGTAGTCGCGGATGCCCAGGACGAGGGCGTCGTGCAGGTCGGCAATCGGGGCGCGGTCGACTGTGCAGGGCTCGACGGGAGCGTCGGTGTCCCACAGGAGCAGGTCTTCCTCGAACGAGGCCGCACACGCCACCTGCGTGCCGTCGGCGGCGTGAATGCGGCTGTTGCCGTCGTAGATGATTTCGGTGTTGGCCCCCACCTGGTTGCAGAGCAAAAACGGCCGTTCGTGACGGCGGCAAATGTGCTCGACGAGCGCGTCGCGCGTGCTGCGCTTCCCGATCGAGAACGGCGAGGCGCTGATGTTAATGAAGAGGTCAGGGTCCTGCGCGGCCAGCGCCGCAACCGGATCGCACTCGTAGCGCTCGCTCTGGTCGATGCCCTCCGGTTGGTGCACGTTCCACATGTCCTCGCAGATGTGGAGGGCAATCCGCAGGCCGCGCCATTCAATGATGCGGCGCTCCTCGGCGGGCTCGAAGTGACGGTCCTCGTCGAACACGTCGTAGGTGGGCAAGAGCGTCTTGCAGACGCGGTCCCGCACCCGGCCATTCTCCACGAGCAGAGCGGCGTTGTGGAGGGGCTTGCCGTAGCGGTCGCCGTTGGGCACCGGCGCGCCGAGGATGAGCCCCACATCGGACGGGGCCTCGCGGGCGATGTGCTCGACCGTGCGGGGGACCGCCGTCTGGAAAAACGGATTCTCCAGCAGGTCTTCCGGGGGATAGCCCGTCACACAAAGCTCGGGAAAGACGACGAGATCGGCGCCTTGCCGTTGCCCCCGGCGGGCGTAGTCAAGAATCTTCTGACGGTTCCCATCCAGGTCCCCCACGGTGGGGTTGATCTGGGCGAGGGCGATGGTCATGACACAGGAGAATCCGTTCCGGCCAGCGGCGATCGTAGTGGACACGCCCCGGCGATTTCGACGTTCCGTTACTCGGAGACGGAGCGTTCGGGCCCGCCGTCCACGTCCGCCAGCAGCCCATCGTCGATCGGTGGGGCCTCCGGCGACGCGTGCAGCACCGTCACGTCGCCCGTCGATTCCATCACGACGGCCCGCACCTGCTCCAGCCGGGTCACATTGGCTTCGCGCAGCTTCGCCCGCAGGTCGGCCTCCGTCATGTTCGCCCGGCGGAGGTTGTCGGACAGCACGTCCGTGCCGTCCATGAGGAGGAGCGGCGCGTTGTCGATGAGTCGGGCGAGGCCCGGGACCCGCTTGCGCAGAGTGCCCACCACGAACTGGAGTCCAAAGAGCGTGCCCAAGGCGATCGCGCCCTCCGAGAGCGTCGGCTTCTGCCAAAGTGTGACGCTCGCCAGCACCGACCCGATGGCGATGGTGATGGCGAAGTCGAAGCCGCTCATCTTCGAGAAGCTCCGCAACCCCACGAGCCGGGTGTAGAGGATGAGAAGCCCGTAGAGCGCCACCGCCGAGAGCACGATCATGAGCGGCGCGTCTTCTGCCGCTCGGATCCAGGTCCAATCGATCATTTATCCGCCGGGAAGAGATGAAGGGAGGAAGTGAGACGCTGGGCCGCTGTGAGAGTCGGTATTATCAGACAGCGGATACATTCTGGCTCACATCAAAAACGAAAGGCACCGCTCCCCTGTTTTCCTGATCGATCGTCTCGATCGCGAGGGCGCTGCTGGTTTCCTGTACGCATTCCACCATACCAGAAGCGCTCCTCAAGGCAGTCGCCCTCGAAAACGCATCCGACGGTTGCACGCCCCCACAGCTTGGGGGTCTCTTTACAATGCAGAACGCGCGAGACTTGCGTTTAATCCTCTGGCCCCTTTAGCCGGGAAAGCCTTTGCAACGTCTCCTCTCAGGCCGCCGCTGGCACCTCCACATCCTCAAGCTGCACACCCTTCAGCCCCATCGCGTCGTACGTCGCGCCCTCAAAGGCCGGGAGGGTGGACTGGACCTCGTCCATGATCTGCTTTGGGCCCTTCGTGTAGTCCATGTCAACGCCAAGGCGCTGGGCAATCTCGGGCAGCATCTCCCAGCTGGGCTTGCAGTTGATGCGGTTCTCGTCGTTGTGCCACCGGTCGAACGGCGTGCCGTGTTCATCCTCGCGGTTGGTGCCCATCTCCATCATGAGCGTGCGGTTGACACCCTGGATCTCTTTCGCCGGACGCACGCGCTGGGCGCGGCCGTCCTGGTTCACGTAGGTGCCCACCGTCTCCACGACCATCGCCGCCGGCAGGGCCGCCGTGGCGCGGGGCAGCGTTTCGTTGGTCGTGTTGTAGTAGTGCAGCACCACGTCCGTGTCCGCCAGCGCGTCGGCGCTGCAGAGGCCCGAGCCGACGGGGTCGTCCTCCAGCACATAGATCAGGTCGTACCGCCCCTCCTCAATCCGCGTGCCCACCAGCTCCTCGTCGACCGGCTGGATGCCGAGACGCTCGCAGCCCTCCGCGTTGGGCGTCTTGTCGTCGGTGATGAGCCAGTCGTCGCCCGCGCCCGGCTCGATGTGCGGGATGTAGCGCGGGGCGTCGGCCCCCACGGCGTCGGCCAGCTGCGTGAGCAGGTAGTTGTCCTCGACCGTCGCGTGGGCGGAGCCGAGGAAGAGGATACGCTCGGGGTCCGCACTGCCAAGGAGCGACGCCACCTTGGCGTACGCCTGCTCCCACTGGGCCCCAGCGAGTGTGCCGTCGCGGCGGATGTGCGGACCGTCCGGACGATTATCGTTAAACTTGTTGTAGACGAGCCGGTCTTCGTCCGGCAGCCAGTACTCGTTCACCGCCATGTTCTGCCGCGGCGTGATGCGCAGCACCTGGTTGTCGCGCACCCAGTAGTGGCAGTTGGCGCCCGTCGCGTTCGTCGTCGTGATCGACGGGGTGGAGCTCATCTCCCAGATGCGCGCCTTAAAGCGGAAGTCGGTGGCCGTGAGTGCACCGACCGGGCAGATGTCGATGGTGTTCATCGAGTACGGATCGTCGAACTCCTCCCCCGGCGCCGTCATCGGGTAGTTCTTGACCCCACGGTTCGTGATCGAGAGCTGCCCACTCTCCGAAATCTCGTCGGTAAAACGGGTGCAGCGGGTGCAGTTGATGCAGCGCTCGGCGTCGAGCGTCACGCGCGGGCCCAGCTTTACGCGCTTGGGCTTATGCACCTTTCGGAACTCGAAGCGCGAGCCCTCGGGGCCGTACTTGTAGGCCTGGATCTGGAGGGGGCAGTGGCCGGCCTGATCGCAAATCGGACAGTCGAGCGGGTGGTTGGCCAGCAGGAACTCCAGATTGTCGGTTTGCGCCTCCTGCACCTCCTCGCTGGAGCGGTGCGTCTTGACAACCATGCCGTCCTGCAGATCGACCGTACAGCTCGCCTGCAGCTGCGGAAAAAACTGAACAACCGGCTCGCCGTTCTCGTCCCGCTCCACCTCGCCGGTCTCCCGGTCCTGTTTGGGCATGCCCACCTTCACGAGGCACTGCCGGCAGTTGGCCGGAATGGACATGGCGGGGTGGTAGCAGAAGTGCGGCAGCTCAATGTCCTGATTCAAACAGAACTGCAGGAGCTTCTGCTCGCCTTCGTACTCGTAAGTCGTTCCGTCGACGGTGACGATCGGCATGGGTGGCAGTCGAGTTTGGGGGCTCGGGCGAGCCCGGTCCAAGAAAGTAGCGTAGCGAATACCAGCGGGTGGTCCCCGGCGTGTAGCTTCAGATGGCAAGGGAGGTTCCAACCTCGGGAAGAGGTGTACGGCGCTCCCGGCGCAGTAGTGCCTCACGCGTGAGCCTAGTCGTCGGGCACCACCCGGAGGCCCGTAGCCGCGATTTGCACTTCCTGAGCGCGTGCTGGCGCGGCGCCGTCCTCTTCAAGGTGCTTCTGCGTGGTCGTGTCGAGCTCGACTGTTTCGAGCGTCCCTGTGACGGTGGCCTGCCCGGTCAGCGTCGTCGGCACAGTGAATTCGTATCCGTCGTCGGTCCGGGGCACGAGCACACGGATCGGCATCGCCGTGTCCGTCTCCAGCGCGAGCCAGCACCCCTTCTTTTGGCACACCGTCGAGATGCGTCCGCGAACCGTCACGTCCGCCCCCTCAAGCGCCGACGGCTTCGACGCAACGTCCGCCGCCGCCCGGACCGACGCCGTATCGACCGACGCCCCGTACGTCTGAACGGTCGTACCGGGACCCGACGACGGCTCCGACTGGCAGGCGCCCGCTATCACAGCGATGCAGACGAGCGCAGCAAGGCGGCTGAAACGAGCCGGTGCAGACATGGGTGAGGGGAATGGACAAAGGAAGGTGTCAGAATGAGGTGCGGCCCCACGCGGGCGTGTGGTCGGATCGGAACGGCGTCTGCATGACGTCTTGCGGCTATGGACGAGAAGGGAAACTGGACGCGAACTTTTACTCCGTCGCCGCCACGGCCGAGTCGGCCCCGGCCGACACGTCGGTGCTCACGGGATAGACCGACGCCTGGCACTTCGCCTCGAACTCGTCCCGAAACTTCTTGACGGTCGCTCGAATCGGGCCCACGGCCCCGTCGGCAAACGCGCAGATGGTGCGACCGCCGTCCATGTGATCGCAGAGCTCCAGCAGGAGATCGATGTCCCGCATCCGGCCCTCGCCCTGGTCGATCCGGGCCAGGATGTTTTCGAGCCAGCCCGTGCCCTCCCGGCAGGGCGTACACTGGCCGCAGGTCTCGTCCTGGTAAAAGTGGGCCACGCGGCGGGTAAACGTCACCATGTCGGTGTCCTCATCGAGCACGAGGGGACAGAACGTCCCGGTGCGCGATCCCACCTCCCCGAGGCTCTCATCGTTCATCGTAAGGCCGTCGAATTCGTCGGCCGTGACGGGGGGAACCGACGACCCGCCGGGCACAAACGCCTTCAGGTCCTTCCCGCGAGCCATCCCGCCGCAGACGTCATACACCAGATCCGAGAGGAGCATGCCCGTCGGGTACTCGTAGACGCCGGGTCGCTTGATGTGCCCCGACATGCCGTAGAGGGCCGGCCCCGGCATGTCCTCGGCTCCGATCTCGGAGTACGCCTCGCCACCCTCCTGGATGATGAGCGGGATGTGGGCCAGCGTCTCCACATTGTTGATTGTGGTCGGACTGTTGAAAATGCCCTTTTGCGCGGGAAAGGGCGGCTTGTAGCGAGGATAGCCTCGCTTTCCCTCCAGGCTCTCCATAAGGCTTGTCTCCTCCCCACAGATGTAGGCCCCGGCGCCCTTGTGGAGCACAATGTCCATCGAGAAGTCCGAGCCCATGATGTTTTCTCCAACGTAGCCAGCCGCGTAGGCCTGCTGGAGCTGCTCGGCCATGTGGGCAATCCAGTCCGTGTACTCCCCCCGGGTGTAGACGTACGCCGTGTCGAGATGCATGGCGTACCCCGCGAGGAGGATGCCTTCAAACATGAGGTGCGGATTAAACTCCATCACCTGCCGGTCCTTGTAGGTCCCCGGTTCGCTTTCATCCCCATTCACCCCGAGGAAGCGCGGTCGACCGTCCGGCTCCGGCATGAACGTCCACTTGACGCCGGTGGGGAAGCCGGCGCCGCCGCGTCCGGTAAGGCCCGAAGCCTTGACCTCGTTCGTTACCTTGTCGGGGGTGAGGTCGTCGTCCTCAAGGGCGCGACGGAGGCGATCGTATCCCCCATGCTCGGTATACACCTCCAGTTTGTGGAGGTCCTGAATGGGCGGCAGGAGCATTCGCTCGTACGAGCGCCAGTCGCCGGCCGGGCTCTGGGGCGTTCCGTTGGCTTCCATGTTCTCGTGTCGCGTTGCGAGTCGAATTGCGAATGAGACGCGGTCCGTGAAGCGTGAAGGCGAGGCTGCCTTCCTCTCACGCGTCACGCTTCACGCCTCCCGAATCACTCCATGTGCTCCGCCCGGGGCTGCGTCTGATACGTCTCAGTGGCGTCCACGTCGGTGCGGCGATTGCCGTCCAGTTCCTCCTCGTCCTGCGGCAGCGTCATGGACGTGAATGAGGGCACCTCCCCGGCCCGCAGGCTCTCAATCAGGTCGTCGATCTTTTCGGGGGTCAGGTTGTGGACGTACACGCCATTCGTGATCTCCATCATGGGCGCCGAGCCGCAGGACCCCAGGCACTCGGCCTCCTGCACCGTAAACATCCCGTCGTCGGTCGTCTCGCCGGCGTGGATGCCCAACTTCTCTTCCAGGTAGTGCAGAATGTCGTACCCGCCGCATACCTGACAGCTGAAGCACGTGCACACGTCGAGTACGAAGGTGCCTTTCTCCTCCTTGTAGTACTGGTGGTAGAAGGTCGCGACCCCGTACGCCTGGCTGAAGGTCATGTCCAGCGTATCGGCACACAGCTGAATCACCTCGGGCGGCAGGTACCCGAACTTTTCCTGCGCCAGCCACAGCACCTTCATGATGGCGGCCTGGTCCTCGGGGTACTGCCCCTTCCAGGCCTCAATCTGCTGTTCCTCCTCGTCGGTCCACACGAGCTCGTCGTCGGAGAACTGCGGATCCGGATTCTGATCCGGGAGCTCCACGATGGGCTTTTGAACGTCGAAACTGCTCATGTGCTACGGGTGGATGCGTGGAAGTCTGGAGGGGCGAAAGTATGGAGGAGGACGCCATCCGTCCACACCTTCCTGCTTATTTATCCGCTTCGCCCATTACCGGGTCCAGAGAGCCGATGATGATGACGGTATCCGCCACCAGCGAGCCCTCCATGATGTGCTCCATGGCCTGCAGGTTGGTGAACGACGGCGCGTTGATGCGCATGCGCCACGGGCGCCCGGTGCCGTCGGACGTCAGGTAAAAGCCGAGCTCGCCCTTTGGGGACTCGATGGCGTGGTACGAGTGCGCCCCTTTCGGCGGCACCGTGCCCACGTCGGTGTACATAAAGTCGTGGATCATGCCCTCCATCGAGTAATAGACCTCTTCCTTCGACGGATACGCCTGCTTGGCGTCGTCGGCGCGGATGGGCCCCTCCGTCATGCGGTCGAGGCACTGCTCGATGATGCGCACGCTCTGCTTCATCTCGTCGAGGCGGAGGAAGTAGCGGGCCAGGCAGTCGCCCTCCTCGCGCACCGGAATGGTGAAGTCCACCTCGTCGTATTTCAGGTACGGCTCAAAGCGGCGGATGTCGTAGGGCACGCCGGAGCCGCGCAGGTTGGGACCAGTCATGCCCAGTTCCAGGGCCTCTTCTTTCGTTACGCGGCCCACGTCCTTGTTGCGGTCGATCCAGATGCGGTTGCGGTTCAGAAGTCGTTCCCAGCCGGAGACCTCGTCGGGGAAGGTGTCGACAAAGTCGCGAATCATCTCGATGGCCCGCGGCGAAAAGTCCGACGCGACCCCACCAATGCGGCTGTGGCTCACCGTAAAGCGGGCCCCCGCCACCTCGTCCATGATCGAGTAGATCTCCTCTCGCTGCTGAAAGGTCCAGAGGAATCCCGAGACGGCTCCGGCGTCCATCATGCCCACGCCCAGCCAGAGGCAGTGCGAGGAGATGCGCGCCAGCTCGCTCATGATCATGCGGATCCACTGCGCGCGCTCCGGGACCTCAATGCCTGCCACCTTTTCCACCGCCAGGCACCACGCCACGTTGTTGGAGTAGGGCGACAGGTAGTCCATGCGGTCGGTGTACGGCATGAACTCCTGATACGTCTTGTGCTCCGCGAGCTTTTCGATGCCGCGGT
>JBKHEM010000082.1:0-10277 GCA_046540815.1 Salinivenus sp. | reverse complement strand
GGTCGACGGCGTGACCGTGGTTACCGGACGCATTGAAGGCGGGGACATGGACGATCTGCAGTCGCTGGGGCAGCAGCTCCGTGACCGGCTGGGCGAAGGGGCCGTAGGGGTGCTCGGCAGTGTGGACGACGAGGGAGAAAAGGTGTACGTGGTGGCGACGGTGGCGGACGAACTGGTGGCGGCTGGTAGCCTCAAGGCCGGGGATCTCGTCGGCACACTCGGAAGCCGATTGGGCGGAGGGGGCGGCGGCCGGCCCCAGCTGGCCTCCGCCGGGGGACGCGACACCGAGAAGCTCGACGAGGTCTTAGCGTCGGTGCCCGACCTCGTCCGGGAGCACCTCGAGTAGCCTGACTGGCGGACTGCCCCAGGGGTCGATGGGAACTCCTGATTGCTGGACGGTGGGTTCACAGCGATTTAGCGCCGCTCCGGGCGCCATTCCCGGAACGCATGCCTCCAGCCGGAGGTAATGCATAGCCGACAAATTAACGGTGGGGTGGCAGAGCCTGGCTGATTGCACCGGTCTCGAAAACCGGAGGGCCCGCAATGGGTCCCGGGGGTTCAAATCCCTCCCCCACCGCTTCCGTCAACCGGTGTCCGCCACGACCCTCAGCGCCTGCTGAGGGTCGTTTTGTTTTTGTGGTTTCTGTCGTCGCAGCCACAGCTCGTTCTTCGGCTTCCTTGGGGCGATCTGTCAGGGGGGAAGTGTAGAGCCTCCGCACGTGGTAACTTCAACCCGTCACACCAATACACTTTCGTCCCGAAAGCTACTGCCAATCGTGCCCTCCCCATGGGCGCCACCAATCCGAACGACGGCCGTCATCGAACCCAAGGGGAGGGAGCGGAGCCCCGCCGCATCGTCCACGTGGACATGGACGCGTTCTACGCCTCGATTGAGCAGCGCGACTTTCCGGACAAGTACGCGGGGGAGCCGATCGCCGTCGGGGGCACCCCGCCCCGGGGCGTCGTGCAGACGGCCAGCTACGAGGCGCGGCCCTACGGCGTGCACTCGGCCCAGCCCGCGGTGGAGGCCGAGCGGAAGTGCCCCGACCTGATCTTCGTCCCCCCACGAATGGATGTCTACAAAGAGGAGGGCCGCCGCATCCGCGAGATTCTGGCGCGGTACACCGACCTGATCGAGCCGCTCTCGCTGGACGAGGCCTACCTGGACGTCACGGAGCCGAAGAAGGGCCCACCGTCAGGCACGCTCATCGCACGGCGCATTCGGCAGGAGATCCGAGAAGAGACGGGCCTGACGGCCTCGGCGGGCGTGGGGCCCAGCAAGTTTGTCGCGAAGGTGGCTTCCGACCGAGACAAGCCTGATGGGCTCACCGTGATCGAGCCTGAAGACCAGATAGAGTTCATTGCAAACCTTTCGGTGGAGGAGTTTCACGGCATTGGCCCCGTGACCGCCGAGCAGATGCAGGGGCTTGGAATTGAAACAGGGGCGGATTTGCAAGAAGCCGAAGAGCGAATGCTGGTCCACCACTTTGGCAAACGAGGACGCCACTTCAAGAAGCTTGCGATGGGGACGGACGACCGCCCGGTGCGCCCCGATCGGGAGCGGAAGTCGGTGGGGGCCGAGCGGACGTTCGCAGAGGACCTTGCCGATCCCGAGGCCATGCTCGAACGCCTGCGTCCAATCGCAACGCGGGTCTCGGAGCGGCTTCAGAAGGCCGATCAGCGAGGCCACACGGTGACGCTCAAGCTCAAAAGCCACGACCACCAGGTGTCCACCCGCCAGACGACCCTCGAGCGGCCCGTGGGGTCTGAGGAAGCGTTAATGCGGCTCGTGGAGCGGCTCCTCCGGAGGCCTCACCCACCGGAAGAGCCCGTGCGCCTCCTAGGCATCAGCGTCTCCTCCCTGACGGAGGAGACCGAGGAGGGCTCGCAGCTGGAGCTCCGCTTTGAATCGTGATCAGCACAGGGCGTCAGCAGAAACGCCTCATGACGGAGACGGCATGCACCGCAAGCACAGATTCTCTGACTTCGTTCTCCTGCGGAGGCGGGGCCATCAGCGGACAGAAGACGTAGAATTAGACGGACGAGGTGTTCTCTTGCCGCTCTGGGGAGGACGAGTTCAAGGATTGGATCCACCGGGCGTACCCAAAGGAGTGGTTGGAAGAGAGGGACGGCGGCGTTCCTTGTGAGAAGAGATGATTGCCTATCTGTTGGACTGTTCCTGGAAGGGCCTTCGGATCCCCGGATGCCTCTACGCAAATGGTCCACGCCTGGTGTCCACCCGACCGCACCGTTGTGAGTTCAATCTCGGCCGTTGCAGGGTTAGACTCGATCAGGTGGTCTAGAAGATCCGATTGTTCGTGGGGCAGGATGGATCGCTGCAACCGTTCTTTATGGACCGGCACCCAGAGCCCCGTGGGATCGTCGTCAAACAGGTCGTGGTGCTGCTCCACGGTGGGGAAGCTCCACTTCACCCAGCGCTCTTGCACGCCCGTGTGGGTGTCCCCAAATTGGATGTGGTGTCGATCGCCAATCCGGTGCTTGGTCTCAACCTGTCCCTCGCGCAGCTTCACGTTCATCGCCGGGTCCTCGGATACGAGGTACAAATCGGTCCGGGTCGATTCGGGCGTCGCCCCAAGGGCCTGAATCCAATTGGTGACGTCGGGGGGAGGCGGTCCGTCTATAAACCACCGAACTTCGAGTGTGTCGACCATGAAGTGGGAAAGGCTGGGTGAGGAGAGGGTGCCAGTAGAGATGATCTGTTTTTCCAACGCACCTCTTCGCAACTCGGATCGTGCACACCCTCTGAATTTCTGAAAGAGACATCGTTAGGAAAGCGACCGGTCAGTGGAGGGACGTCGTGGCCTCCACCATGAGTTGCTCCTGAAAGCCAAGCGCATCAGGGTCTTCCGGTTGGCGCTGTACGTATCGTCCATCAGACCGAAGATCCCAGGCCGTCCGGGGGTCGTGGAGGGCGCGATCCAGCAGGCCGATGAGGTGCATTCGGTGCTGCGGATCTGTTACTTCGGCAATGGCCTCCACCCGATCATCCAGGTTTCGGCTCATCCAGTCGGCGCTTCCAATGTACACCTCGGGCGCTCCGTCATTTCCAAAGTAGTACACCCGGCTGTGCTCCAGGAAGCGCCCGAGGATGCTCATGACACGGATCGATTCGCTTACCCCGTCGAGGCCGGGCCGAAGACGACAGTGCCCCCGAACGATCAGGTCAATGTCGACGCCGGCCTGTGCGGCCCGGTAAAGGTGTTCGATGATGCCCTCGTCGTTGAGCTGGTTCATCTTGGCGACAATCCGTCCGCCGCGCTCGTTGTGGGCGTGGTCAATCTCACGCTGGATCAGCGCAACAAAACGCTGTCGCATGTTTTGGGGGGCGACCAGGAGCTTGTGGTACTGCTGTTTGGGGGCGTACCCGGTGAGGGCGTGGAAGAGGTTGGTGACGTCCCGGCCCACCCCGGGGCGGCACGTGAAGAGCCCAAAGTCCGTGTACTGTCGGGCGGTCGTGGGATTGTAGTTGCCTGTTCCGATGTGGCAGTAGGCCCGCGGCTCGTCTTCTTCCTGGCGGATGACGAGGGTGACCTTGGTGTGGGTTTTGAGTCCGACCAGGCCGTAGGCGACGTGCACGCCGGATTCTTCGAGAGTGCGGCCCCACTCGATGTTACTGGCCTCGTCGAACCGTGCCTTGACTTCCACGAGCACCGCGACCTGTTTTCCTCGGTTGGCGGCCTCCACTAGGGCGCCGACGATGGGGGAGTTGGCAGAGGTGCGGTAGAGGGTTTGTTTGATGGCGAGCACCTGCGGGTCCCGCGCCGCTTCCTCCACGAAGCGAAGGGTGCTTTCCTGAAACGACTCGTAGGGATGATGAACCAGGAGGTCCCGGTCCCGGATGGCGGCAAAGAAGTTGGGATACACGGCGGTCTTGCCACGCCGGATGAGGGTGGCGGGGTCTCCCTCCCGGCGCAGCCGTCGGGGAATCACGGGCTCCCACGGGGCAAACCGGTGGGCGGGGCGGTCCAGCTGGGCCAGGGCGGTCAGGTCGGCGTGTCCCAGTAGCCCGGGGGAGTCATAAATGTCCGTGGGGGCGAGGTGGAGCTCCTCCGCCAACAGGCGCCGCAATACGGGAGGCATTTGCGGAGCCACTTCCAGCCGTACGACGGGCGCAAAGCGGCGTTCTCTGAGCTCCTCCGAGATCATCTTTAACAGTTCGTCGGCCTCCTCTTCGTCTCGCCGCACGTCGGCATTGCGGGTTACCCGAAAGGCGTGGGCCGAGAGCACCTCCATTCCACGGAACAGGTCGTTGAGGTTATGGGCAATAACCTGTTCGAGCGGCACAAAATGACCGGGGGTGGGAAGAGAGACCCAGCGGTCCCGGTTGGAGGGCACCTTGACACGCGCGAAATGCTCGGTTTCCCGCTCCGGGTGGCGCAGGGTGATGGCGAGGGAGAGGCTTAAGTTGGAGAGGAAGGGAAAGGGGCGGCCCGAATCCACGGCCAGGGGCGTGAGGACGGGAAAGATGTGATCCCGAAAGTACCGATCGGCGTAGTCTGCCTGGTCGTCAGACAGGGATTCGTAATCGTGAAGGTGGACGCTGGCCTTCTGTGCGAGTTGGGACGAGAGGGTGTCGGCCCAAAAGGTGGTGAGACGGTCGTACAGGGGCGCCACGGCGTCTCGGATCAAGCGGAGTTGCTGCTTGGGGGTCCGGCCGTCGGGGGAGGGGGTCGTGACCCCGGCGGCGGCCTGCCGCTTCAGCCCGCCCACTCGCTTCTGGAAAAATTCGTCCAGGTTGCTGGCGGTAATGCCCACGAAAAAGGCGCGCTCTAGGAGCGGCGTGCGATCGTCGAGGGCCTGATGCAGTACGCGCCAGAAGAAATCGAGCGTGCTCAATTCCCGATTGAAATACAGGAATGTGTGGTTGAGCGGCACGTCGTCAGGCACCGGACGGTGCTCAACCGACGGGGAGAAGGTAGCTCCGTCCGACCAGGGACGTGACGCTGCGTCCTGATTCGTCTGTACGGCCGTTGACGGGAGCTCTTGAAGCAGAGAGGGCGGAAGTGTAGACACGACAGAGCGGAAAGGGGACGGGTGAATGAGAGTGGACGGACCTGAACGCAGGGGCTGAAGTGGAGGGTTCCCATTGTCTCGATCTTTCCCTACGTTGCGGGGCGGAGAAACGACACGCCATCTTCGCGAAGCGATTCAGTGGGCATGACGCGCTGTGTGTTCCGATTGTCCGACGTCGGGCGGTTGGGTAGCATTCTTTTTATACTCGGGTTTCTTGCGAGCAGTGGCCGGGCCCAAGGGATTGACCGGGTGGGCACCCGTCCGTATGAGGTGGTGTATCGCCCCGATTCAGTGTCCTATCACGTGGTGCAGGGCGATCGCTTTGACCTGATCTATCAGGCCGGGTCGGAGGAGATGGCACGCCGGACGGCCGCTGCGCTGTCTCGGAGTTGGCCCGGAACGGACTCCCTGGTCGGCCCTGTCGCTCAAGACGTTCAGATGCCGGTGATCATCAATAACTTTACCGACCGGTCGAACGGCATTGTCGATCCGATTCCGTTTCGGCAAGAGATCGAGGCCCCGAGCATCAAGGTGGATCCAGTGGTGGCGCATGCGTCCTCGTGGCCGGATATTGTGGGGCCGCACGAAGGGGTCCACGCCGCCCACGCGGAGGTGGCTCCGGGAGCCGGCGTGGGAGCGCTCCTTCGGGCCTTCGCCCCCGACGCGGCTCGATCCCTCAATCTGAACGCCCCGTCGGGCCTTATCGAGGGGGCCGCCGTGTACCGGGAAAGTCGTCTCGAGCCGGGGACCGGGCGCCTGAACGCTCCGCTCTTTTCCATGAAAATGAAAGCAGCGATGCTTTCGGATGACCCGTGGAGCTTTACGCAAATGATGGAGACGCCGAGTTACACCCAGCCGTTCAACCGTCACTACATTGGAGGGGGGCACGCTTTTGAGTATCTGGCCGAACGTGGAGACTCCATCTCGACGGGGTTCTTTTCACGGGCGGTGGGCACCCACAACCGAATTCCATTTGTAGGACACGGAGTATGGCTGGGGCGCTCCACCGGGCAGCGGCCTGGTCAGTTGCGTTCGGAGATGCAGGCGGCCCTGCGCGACGAATACGAAGATGAGATGGAGCGCCGGGCGCCGTTCACAAATCCTACGATGGTGGCGGGGGCAACCGGACGCAACCACCGACGACCGTATTGGCTGAGCGACAGCACGCTGGTGGCCCACGTGTCTGGGTATGGCACGCGTCCGGGCTTTTATCGGCTGCACGCAGCCTCGGGCAAGCGGGAGCCCATCCGCGTTCAGTCGATTACGGAGGATTATTCCTACAGTCTGAGCCCGGACACGTCGGCCCTGCTCGCATCGCGGTATGTGCAGAGCCCCCTCGTCCCGAAGCAGCAAACCGCTGAAATTGAGCAAATCGACCTTGCAAGCGGAAAGACACGTCGACTGACGGAGCAGGGACGCGCTTTTGCGCCGGTGCGGAGCAGGACCGGCGCCCTGTATACCGCCACCAACAATGGCCCGTTTTCCGAGCTCAGCGTTGTCGAGTCGGACGGCTCAATCCGTCGGCTGACGCCTCCCGCCCCCCTCCGCATCCGTCAGGTGGCGCCGTCTCCCACGGACGACCGCGTGGCCATCCTCGTCCACGAAGCGGGCGACCAGCGCCTGTACCGAACCCGTGAGCCGATCGAGAGGGCCCCCACCCTGCACGCCTGGATCGATCTTCCGGACGGCGTGATCTACGACGTGACGTGGGGGCCAGAGGGACGGTATCTATTATTTGCGGCAGAACGAGGCACCACGGCCAACATCTACGCTCACGATACGCAGACGGGCGAGACGCTCCAGGTGACCAACGTCCGGTTTGGGGCGCTGGAGCCGGTCCTTTCGCCTGATCGCTCGACGCTTGCCTTTGTCCGGTACCGTCACGAACAGTACGACCTGGTTCGGATGCCCTTTCGCCCGGAAGGGGCAACGCCGCTGGCCGATTCACTTGTTCGACAGGACGGTCCCCCGCTTGCATTTGACGACGAGACCACCCCGTCGGAGCGGGGTCGGGACACGACGAACGGGGCCGACCGGGCCCCCCTGTATTCGGCATGGGACTACCTGGCGCCACGGATGGTGTACCCGACGCTTCAAACCAATGACGGAGGGACGTGGGACGGGGAGAACCCGGCAGGGTCCCCCCTGGGCGTTGGGGTCGGGGTCGGGTTGGCGGGCAGCGACCCCCTCCAGCAATGGGCATACAAGGCACGGGGCTGGTGGCAGGACGGACGCCTTTGGGGGGAGGCAAAGGTGCAGACGGCCCGGTCTCTTTTGCGTCCGTCCCTGTCCGCGTACAACCGTGCCTTTGCCACAGAGGCTCAGGTGGGTTCTCAATCCAGCGTCCGTACCTCCGTGGAGGAGAGAGGGGTGAACCTCGGGCTTCGTCTGCCCGTTTCGCTTCAATCAAACGTCTATCAGACGGCGCTGCGCTTTCAACTCGATACTGAGCTACGACAGACCCGGCTTTCCGGAGGAGGGCTGAGCACTCCGACCCCGTATACATCGCGGCTCACGCTGTCGCCGGCCGTGGGAGTTGCGTATCGGCTCCAGCGAAATCCACGCGACGTGGTTCCGAATACCGGATTTGTGATGCAAGCTCAGGGCCAGGTTGATGCGTGGACGGACCAGGGACCGGGTTCCGTGGCGGGCATTTTGGGGGCGGATGTGTACCTGCCATTCCTACGCGAGACCCATACCGGCATCCGACTTGGGACGCGCCTGTTGTTCCAAAAGGAGGGGAGTGTTTACAATGTCCGCTCGTTTGTACCCCGGGGGGTGTCGACCGCGGCCCTGCCCGCAGGGACGTTCTTGCAGTTTGAGGGAGAGCTCACGCAGCCCCTCTGGTACATCGATGATGGGCTCTCACTGGTTCCCGTGTACGCGAAGGCCCTCTCCGTGTACGGATTTGTCGAGTCCCTCGGGCGCGTGCGGTCGGGGGCGTGGGACGAACGGGTGACATCGCTGGGAGGGGGACTCCGACTGGAGGCCCGATTTTTCTACAATCTGGAGCTCGATTTGCGGCTGGGGGTTGCCTACCAACCGGCGGACCACAGAGTCGACCTTGTGGGCCGGTAGTGCTCCCTGCACTGGGGCTCCGGAACGAAACGGAGGGGTAACGTTGCGTCGCACGCGGAGGCACAGCGGGCCCTGACGGGAGGTTGGGATGCGGCCTCCGAACTTCGCCCCGGAGGGAACGTTCATTTTCCGGCATTGACTCCCGAATCAGTCCGCCCTCTACACCTTATGGAAAACGAAACACTGACGTGCAAGACGTGCGGGTGTGAGAGCCTGCGTCCGATGCAGGTGGTGCTTGACGAGGAAAACGAGGAGGTGCACCACGTGCTTGGAGAAGAGCAGGAATCCCGATTCTACAGCTGTCAGGTGTGTGGAGACAACTGGCTGTCCGTGAAGGAGAAGACCGCGGAAGGGGACTGCACGATTACCTTCGTTCACCAGATGGGGACGTCCCCGGTGCTCAAGCGTGTGGCCCACATGGACAATCCCATCGTGGTCTCGGACGAAAACGTAGAGGCCTGGGAGTACTACAAGGGCGAGAAACAGATCGGGGAAGACGAATGGCGGGACACGCTATCGGATCGGCGAGAGACCCTGAAAGCCACCTGTATGAACTGAGACTCTAACATTTCAGATTGTGACGCCCAGGGTGAGTCCCTGGGCGTTTTTTTGCATGGGGTTATCGCGCATCCAGGGCCGCCTCGACCGCACTGGTGAGGTCCGCCCGAGTGAACGGTTTGCTCACGTACTGGTCAAATCCTGATTTCAGAAAATCCTCTCGATCGCCGGGCATCGCGTAGGCCGTGAGAGCAACTGCGGGCGTCTCTTCCATTCCTTCCTGGTTGCGGAGCTGGTGGAGAAGGTCGGTGCCCGTCTGCTCTTCGCTCAGGTTGATGTCCAGGAGGAACGCGTCGAAGGACTGTTCCCCCACTGCTTTGAGGGCTTCGTCCACGCCGGAGACAACCACGACGTCGAAGGAGGATTTCAGCAGGTGGTTTAACAAGAGCTGGGTTTCCGAATTGTCCTCAACGGCCAAGATGGAGGGCGTGCTGGAGTCACTCATCGGGCACGGGGTTAATGGTGGGGGAATCAGAGCCATACATGGCACACCCTCAGTGTATGAATCAGCGGGCGAAAAGTGAACCCGCCTCCAGCACGTGATGTCTGTTGGTGTGCGGGAATGGGACCTGCGAACTGGACTCAGAGCTCCCATCGGAGTTGCAGTCGGGCGTCCCGTTTCCGATTTCCGTCCGTTGCATTAAGTCCCGAGCCAATGGAGTCCCGATGGGGATACCACGTGACCCCGTATTTGGCTCGGATGGAGAAAGAAGGCGTCGGGGTGTATTGAAGGAGTAGATAGGATCGCTGGCCCTTATCGAAGAACACGGGAACGGAGAAGCTATAGAGCAGGTCTCGCTCATAAGCGTACAGGCGGCTTTTGTAGCCATCGGTGTCGAAGACGGCCACACGCGCATCTACCTCAAGGTCGGGGTGAAGACGAAGCCCGATCCCCTGGTAGAAGAGAACGCCCGTGGAGGAACCCGTGCGGGTGGCGGCGAGGCGGCTACGGAGGGACAGTCGGTCGCTGAACTCGTACTCGAGGTGCCAGCGTGCGGAGTGGCGCCAGGTCCGCTGGACAGTCCGGAGGGGACGTCCATGGGGACCCGGACGTACAGTGCCTTCTGCATCCCGGTCCGCACGGACTTGGAGATAGGTGGACAGCCAGGGTCGCAGGTCGGTTTCCACTACGAGACGCGTATCCAGTCCGCTGGTGGGCTGGGGGGTGCCAAATTGGAGCCAAGGTGAGCGGTACTGGTCAATGTATCCGCTAATCCACCAGTTTGAGGCCACTTGAAGGCGGAGGCCCGCGTAAATGCCGTGCTCGTTCTGTGGAGTGCTCCCCCCACCAAATGCTCCACTGAACAGACCGTCGAAATCGCGGGGGTATCGTCGCGCAAGCAGCACCGCCTCCACGCCGGCGGGGTGGTCTAGTCCCACTCCCCCGACCATGCCCACGGCGCCGCGGTCGGATCGGGCGGCCTCCCCAAAGACCACGTAGGGGCCGAGGTGGGCCGACGCGTATGCGCTAGCCATGGACGTTTGTGTGCCGGAGACATCGAATCGACGATACGGCTGTGCGCCGGGCCGGAGCGGTCGGTCGAAGCCGCTCTGATACCCTGTGAGGCCTGCACGGAGATGTGTGGAGCGGTACGAAAGGGCGCCTC